>CAYLWH010000003.1:0-55209 GCA_964387245.1 uncultured Mycobacterium sp. | reverse complement strand
CGGCGGCGTCCCGTACCCCGGCGGTGCGCCGAAGCCCGGCGGCGGCGTCCCGTACCCGGGCGGCGGGGGAGGCCCGTACCCGGGCGGCGGCGGCGTGCCGTACCCGGGCGGCGGCGGTGGCATCCCGTATCCCGCCGGCGGGCTGCCGTAGCCCGGCGGGATCCCGTATCCGGATTGGGCTTCCGGGCCGTGGCCGGTTGCCGAACCGTAGCCGGTCGGCGCGCCGTAGGCCGGCGGGGCGCCGTATTCGCTCGGCGTCGTCGGACATTCGTACCCGGACGGAGTTGGAGCCTGGGAGGACCCGGAGGGCTGCGAAGACGCCGGCTCCGAGCCGTAGGCCGGCGGCGTCGAATCCGATTGCGCGCCAGGTGAGCCGTCGGACTCGGGCTCGTCGGGGTACGGGCGAGGTGTGTCGCTCACGCGTTGCCTTTCCAGATGACAGTCGGATGCCTTCTGTCAAGGATGGCAAGTCATCTGGCGAAAAACCATACCGCGGCAGACCATCGTCACGGGCGATCCGCTGGCGTCTGACATCCTGGAAAACGTGGCCGTGTGGTGACCATGCCGTCGGACGGCACCATCAGATGCTGAGCCGTCGGTACCGCTGCAGTCGCCGGATCCCACTGGCGGACAAGGTATCTGAGCCATGCAACGCGGCACGCAGCGCGTCGCCCACCGCTTCGTCGTCGAGGTGCATGCCGATGGCGACGAGATGGCTACCTGACACACCGCCCGGTGCCGTGGCCACGTGTACGGTGGTGCCCACGAGGTTGACCACGTAGTAGCGGACGGTGGACCGATACCGCACCGCGACAACGCCTTTCAGCCGGTACACCCCGGCGGGTGGATGCTCCAGCAAGTCGAAGAGCGCATCGGGGTCGACGTGCCCGTCGCCGGTGACGGTCACCGAGTCGGCATGCACGGGGTGATCGCCGGCGTCGGCCGATGGCGTGGACGGGTCCAGCAGCAGGTCGCGCAACGACAGCTGGCCCGGCTCCTCGCCGCGCGCCGAGACGTCGTAGAGCAGCGCGGGATCGATTCTCCCGGTGACCGCGCCCACCACGTGTGCGTGTGGGTTCAGTTCGCGTACCCGTGATTCGATCTTCGCCACCGCGGCGCCGCGACCCGCGTCGGGAACCCGATCGAGCTTGTTGACGACGACCAGCGACGCGACCCGGTATCGGGCGGGCGGGACGCCGGTGCGGTCGACCGTGTCGAAATGCGTATGAGCGTCGATAATGTCGACCACACCGCCCCAGCGGACGTTGTCGACGCCACTGAACCTGATGATCCGCGAGATCGCCACCGGATCGGCCAGCCCGCTGGCCTCCACGATGATGGCGTCGAGGTGGAGCTTCGGGTCGGCCAGCTTGGCCAACGCCTCGTCGAGGGCGTCGTCGTCGGACAGGCAGCAGATACACCCGCCGGCGATCGAGGCGGGTTCGTCAACCTGACCCGTCACCAGGGCGGCATCGACGTTGATGTCACCGAAGTCGTTGATCACCACACCGATCCGCGCCCCGGGCGTGCGCAGCACATGGTTGAGAACGGTCGTCTTGCCGGCGCCCAGGTAGCCGGTCAGCGCGATGACGGGGACTGCCCCCATTCGACTCCTCCCGACGCCGGCGTACGGCACCGGAGTCTAGTGAGCGTCGTATAGTCGGTGCGATGGCGCCACGCCCGATACACAGCTTCGCTGTCGTCCGGACCGAGCCGATCGCGCCGCACATGGTGCGCGTGGTGTTGGGCGGCAACGGTTTCGACACTTTCACGCCGAGCGCTTTCACCGACTCCTACGTCAAGGTGGTCATCGTCCCGGCCGCTGTCGACGTCGCGGCGCTGCTGCAACCGTTGACCATGGACAGCTTCGACGGGCTGGACTCAGCCCACCAGCCGACCGTGCGTACCTACACGGTGCGCCGCGCCGACCCCGATACCCGGGAAATCAGCATCGACGTCGTGGTGCACGGCGAACACGGGGTCGCCGGGCCGTGGGCGCAGAACACCAAACCGGGCGACTCGGCCTACCTGATGGGTCCCAGCGGGGCCTACTCGCCGCGCCCCGAGGCGGACTGGCATCTCTTCGCCGGTGACGAGTCCGCCATCCCGGCGATCAGCGTGGCCGTCGAGTCGCTGCCTGCCGATGCCGTCGGCCAGGTCTTCATCGAGGTGGCCGGCTTCGACGACGAAGTCGCGCTGAACGCGCCCGACGGCGTCATGGTGACCTGGATCCACCGCGGGGGACGGGCCGACCTGGTGCCCGGGGACCGGGCCGGGGACCATGCGCCGCTGATCGAGGCCGTTCGGCACGCGCCGTGGCTGCCCGGCCAGGTGCAGGTGTTCATCCACGGCGAAGCGCAGACCGTGATGCACAACCTACGGCCCTACATCCGCAAGGAGCGCGGGGTCGACGCGAATTGGGCCGCCTCGATCTCCGGGTACTGGCGGCGCGGTCGCACCGAGGAGACGTTCCGGCAGTGGAAGCGTGAACTGGCCGAGGCCGAGGCCGGATAGCACGAGACAAGACACGCGCCCGACGATGCACGCTCATCCGCCCGTTTTCTGCGACGGTAGGTCTGTGCACACGTCGCTGGAGGTCGTGCTCGGTGAGTTCGCCGAGTACCTCGCGCTGGAACGGGGCCGGTCGACCCACACCCAGCGGGCCTATCTCGGCGACCTGCGTTCGCTGTTCGAGTTCCTGTCCCAGCGCGCGCCGGAAGCCGGCTTGCGCGCGGTCACCCTGCCCGTGCTGCGTTCGTGGCTGGCCGGGCAGGCGGCCGGCGGCGCCGCGCGCACCACGCTGGCGCGCCGGACCTCGGCGGCCAGGACCTTCTTCGCCTGGGCGGTGCGCCGCGGGCTGACCGACACCGACCCGTCGGTGCGGCTGCAGACGCCCAAGGCGCACCGCACGCTGCCCGCCGTGCTGCGCGCCGATCAGGCCATTGACGCCATGGCTGCCGCGAAATCCGGTGCGGCCGAAGGCGATCCGATGGCTCTGCGGGACCGACTGATCGTCGAACTGCTGTATGCGACGGGCGTCCGGGTCAGCGAGCTGTGCGGCCTGGACATCGACGACGTCGACCTGAGCCGTCGGGTGCTGCGCGTGCTGGGAAAGGGCAACAAGCAGCGCACGACCCCGTTCGGCGAACCCGCCGAGGACGCGCTGCGAGCCTGGTTGGTCGACGGCCGGCCCGCATTGGCCGCCCCGGCGTCGGGGCCGGCGCTGCTGCTCGGCGCGCGGGGAAAACGCCTCGACGCCCGGCAGGCGCGCACCGTCGTGCACCAGACGGTGTCCGCCGTTCGAGGCGCTCCCGACATGGGGCCGCATGGACTGCGGCACAGTGCCGCCACGCATCTGCTCGAGGGTGGTGCGGACCTGCGCATCGTGCAGGAACTGCTTGGGCACTCCACCCTGGCCACCACCCAGCTCTACACCCACGTCAGCGTCGCCCGGCTGCGGGCCGTGCACGACCAGGCCCACCCACGAGCGTGAGGTCGACGGTCCGCCTGCCCTGGGGTGAGGTCTCCTATCTGCACTGGGCTCCCGACGGCCAGCCGCGGGCCACGGTGATCCTGCTGCACGGCGCGGGCGTGGATACCGCTGAACTGTCGTGGGGCGAGCTCGGACCGCGACTGGCCGCACAGGGCTATCGGGTGCTGGCGCCCGACCACCCCGGTTGCGGGCACAGTCCGGCACCGCCGTGGCAGTGGACGCAGGACCGGTTGGTGGGCTACGTCGGGGATTTTGTGGCCGCCCTCGTCGCGGAGCGCTACGTGATCGGCGGCCTGTCGCTGGGTGGCGGTCTGGCTCTCGGTCATGTGCTGTCTGCGCCCGAAAACGTTTGTGGTGCAATGCTGTTGGCCAGCTACGGGATGATGCGTCGGGTATCCGACGGCCCGTGTGCACCGGTCCGCCAGGTGCTGGCGGCTGCGCTGGTGCGCGGTGTGATGGCGGCCGGCACGCAGTGGCTGGCTACCAGGCGCACCGTCCTGGGCGCGACGATGGCCACCCTGATCCGCGATCCGCGCAGGCGTACCCCGGCACTGTTGGACCAGGTGTACGCGGCCGCGCGGGCGGGTCGCGGTCTGGACGTCGTTGCCCAATGGCAGCGCGAACAGATCGGCTGGACCCGGCTGGCCACCGATTACACCCATCGGCTGCCATCGGTTGGTGTCCCGGTACTGATCGTGGCGGGCAGTCGCGACACCGGGGTACCCGTGGCGCGCGCCCGCGCCGCCGCGCAGCTGATCCCGGACGCGCGCCTGGAGGTCCTGAACGGCGCCGGACACTGGCTGCAGCGTGACCGCCCCGACGAGGTGTTCACCGCGATGCTCATGTTCCTGGCCGCAGTGGTTTGAGGCGGACCCGCGTCGAGGCCAGCAGGCCCAAGGGGTCGACGTAGTCGGCGCGCGCGGCGGGTCCCCACATCGCACCCCAGTGCAGGCACGCCGCCGCGGTGCAGCCCGGATGACCGGCCTGCAACCGGCCCAGCGGGGTCGAGCCGTCCACCCGCTGACCCATCCGGACCGTGGCCTGCACCGGTTCGTAGCTGGTTCGCAGGCCGCCTGGATGGGCCAGCGACACCACCGGCCGGCCGGCCAGCACCCCGGCGAACACGACGGTCGCCGGCCCGGCGGCGTACACCGGCTGGTCCACGCGGCCGGCGAGGTCCACCCCCCGGTGTCCGCGGTTCCAGTCTGGTGTCGGGGCGTCGAAGCCGCGTACGACGTCCGGACGGGGACGTAGCGGCCAGGACAGCCGGTCAGCCCCGTCGGCGCCGGCGGGTGTCGACGCGACAAGCGCTAGCACCAGGGTCAGCGACCCCACCCGCGCGCCCACTGTGCGGGCTTTCGGTGGTTTTCCGGTGGTTTTTCGCCGAGAACGTGCACAGTCGGCGATACGGGCGGTTGAGCGCATCGTCCCAGTTCAGTGCCTCACTGTTCGGGCGGCCTGCCGTCCGGGCCGCCGCTGTGCACGCCGCGGCGAGTGTGGACAGAGCACCCGACGCGGGGGTGTAAACTCATCTCCGCAGCTCGCTTGCGCGGGCTGACTTCGCGCGTCTGCAACACGAACTAGAGTTCGTCAACCTGTATGCCGGGCGGTCCCGCTCAGCGGTCTCACCGCAGGACGGGTCCGGCATCGAAGCAGTCGCCAGGGTCCTGCCTCACCCCGATGCCGGACGACAACCGACAACAGAAGGACATGGCCTCACTATGGCTGTCGTAACCATGAAGCAGCTGCTTGACAGCGGCACCCACTTCGGGCATCAGACCCGTCGCTGGAACCCCAAGATGAAGCGGTTCATCTTCACCGACCGCAACGGCATCTACATCATCGACCTGCAGCAGACGCTGACCTTCATCGACCAGGCGTACGAGTTCGTCAAGGAGACCGTCGCGCACGGTGGCTCCATCATGTTCGTCGGCACCAAGAAGCAGGCCCAGGAGTCGATCGCCGACGAGGCCACCCGCGTCGGGATGCCGTATGTGAACCAGCGTTGGCTGGGCGGCATGCTCACCAACTTCTCCACCGTGCACAAGCGGCTGCAGCGTCTCAAGGAGCTCGAGTCCATGGAGCAGACCGGTGGCTTCGAGGGTCGCACCAAGAAGGAAATCCTCATGCTGACGCGTGAGAAGAACAAATTGGAGCGGTCCCTGGGCGGTATCAGGGACATGCAGAAGGTGCCCTCGGCGATCTGGGTCGTCGACACCAACAAGGAGCACCTCGCCGTCAGCGAGGCGGTGAAGCTGGGCATCCCGGTCATCGCGATCCTCGACACCAACTGCGACCCCGACCAGGTCAACTACCCGATCCCCGGCAACGACGACGCCATCCGGTCGGCCGCGCTGCTGACCAAGGTGATCGCGTCCGCAGTCGCCGAGGGCCTGCAGGCCCGCGCCGGCGTCGCCGGCGGTGACGGCAAGCCCGAGGCCGCCGCCGGTGAGCCGCTGGCCGAGTGGGAGCAGGAGCTGCTGGCTTCGGCCTCCACCGGCGTGACCGCCGAGACCGCCGAGACCACCACCGACGCTTCCTGAGGAGGGCTCAGAACACATGGCTAACTACACCGCTGCCGATGTCAAGCGCCTGCGGGAACTGACCGGCGCCGGCATGCTCGACTGCAAGAACGCGCTGGCAGACAGCGACGGCGATTTCGACAAGGCCGTCGAGGTACTGCGCATCAAGGGCGCCAAGGACGTCGGCAAGCGCGCCGAGCGCGCCACCGCCGAGGGCCTGGTCGCCGCCAAGGACGGCGCACTCATCGAGCTCAATTCGGAAACCGACTTCGTCGCCAAGAACGCCGAATTCCAGCAACTCGCCGCCAAGATCGTCGACGCCGCGCTGGAAGCCAAGGCCACCGACCTCGACGCGCTCAAGGCCGCCAAACTGGGTGCCGGCACCGTCGAGCAGGCCGTCGCCGACCTGTCGGCCAAGATCGGCGAGAAGCTCGAACTGCGCCGAGTGGCCTACTTCGACGGCAAGGTAGAGCCCTACCTGCACAAGCGCGCCGCGGACCTGCCGCCGGCCGTGGGTGTGCTCGTCGAGTTCGAAGGCAACGACAACAGCGCCGCGCACGCGGTGGCCCTGCAGATCGCCGCGCTCAAGGCGAAGTACCTCAGCCGCGAGGACGTGCCCGAGGATCTCGTTGCCAATGAGCGCCGCATCGCCGAGGAGACGGCCAAGGAAGAGGGCAAGCCCGAGGCCGCGCTGCCCAAGATCGTCGAGGGCCGCGTGAACGGCTTCTACAAGGACGTCGTGCTGCTCGAACAGCCGTCGGTGTCCGACAGCAAGAAGACGGTCAAGGCCCTGCTCGACTACGCCGGCGTGACCGTCACCCGGTTCGTCCGCTTCGAGGTCGGCCAGGCCTAGCCGGTTAAACCCGAGCGGCGAACCGACCGCCGTTTGAGACCCCGCGCCGTACCGGTGATCCCGGTGGCGCGGGGTCTTGCCATTGCGGAGCTGGGTCCGATGGTCTCGCTCCTCACCCGCCTCGTTCCTCGGCGGGATCGTCGACTCGTGGGGCTGGGAGTGGATTCTCGACGACGACTTCGGCCGCCGCGCAGTCGATCGGCTCTCCTCGACGCTGTGGATCGAACCGCTGTGGAAGACGTTGCTGAGCAACAAGGCGATCCTGGCGGTGCTGTGGGAGATGTTCCCCGGCCACCCGAATCTGTTGCCGGCCCACCTCGACGATCCGCACGAGTTGACCGAATACGTGCGCAAGCCCAAACTCGGCCGCGAGGGCGCCAACATCACCGTCGTCGGCACGGGTTACGAGACCGAGACCGGCGGGGTCTACGGCGAGGAGGGCTACGTCTACCAGTTGCTGGATCCGCTCCCGCAGTTCGACGGCATGCGGCCGGCGTTGGGCGCGTGGATCGTCGGTGACGAATCCGCGGGCCTGGGCATCCGCGAGACCGCCGGCCTGATCACCGACGACGGCGCCCGCATTCGTGCCCCATCGAATCCCGCTGTGATCCGGAAGGAACCCACCCGATGACCGCTGTTGCCCTCGACTCCGACTACTGGTCGCTGGTCGGCCACGGCGCTTCGGCGATCGTGCTGTACACGATCGTTGGGGTCGCGCTGATGATTCTCGGGTTCTTCGTGATCGACTGGACCACGCCCGGCCCGTTGCGCGCCCTGGTGCAGGCCGGTCGCCCCAACGCCTCGGCGGTGGCCGCCGCGGGTGTGCTTTCGATGGCCTGGATCGTCGTGCTGGCGATCTACAGTTCCTCCGGCGACCAGCTCCAAGGTCTGGTCAAGACGCTGGTCTTCGGGTTGCTCGGTATCGCCGCGCAGGCGTTTTCGGTCCGCCTGATCGGAGCCGTCAAAGGCGTCGACATGGGCCGGGTGCTGGCCGAGGAGCGATTCACTCCCGAGGTACTCGTCGTCACGGCGGCCTATCTGGGGTTCGGGCTCATCGTCGCGGCGGCCATCCTGTAGCGGTACTTGCTAGCGTCGGCACCATGGTGGTTTCCGCATTCACCGACGATGCCCTCGGCGAGCTCGATGCCGTCGGAGTCGCCGAGGCCGTTCGGGCCGGCCGGATCTCGCGTCTGGAGGCCACCGAAGCGGCGATCGCCCGGACCGAGCGGGTCAACCCGGTGTTGAACGGGCTCGCCTACGAGGCGTTCGACCGGGCCCGCGCACGGTCGCAGTCGGCCCACGGCGGATTCTTCGACGGGGTGCCGTCGTTCATGAAGGACAACACCGACGTCGCCGGGATGCCCACCATGAAAGGCGCTGACGCCTGGCAGCCGTCCCCCGTGGCCGCCGACGGTGCCTTCTCCCGGATCTACCTCGCGACCGGGCTCAACATTCTCGGCAAGACGCAGATGTCGGAATTCGGCTTCAGCGCGGCCGCCGAACATCCCCGCCTGGGGCCGGTCCGCAATCCGTGGGATCCCGACCGCACGGCGGGGGCCTCGTCGTCGGGCTCGGCGGCGTTCGTCGCGGCGGGTGCGGTGCCGATCGCACACGCCAACGACGGCGGTGGCTCCATTCGAATTCCGGCCGCCTGCAACGGACTGGTCGGTCTCAAGCCGTCCCGCGGCCGGTTGCCGATGGAGGCCGAGCACGCGGAGATGCCCATCAAGATCGTCGCCAACGGCGTCCTCACCCGCTCCGTTCGGGACACCGCCGCGTTCTTCCGCGAGGCCGAACGGGCATGGCGCAACCCGAAGTTGCCGCCGATCGGCGATGTGCGGGGTCCGGGCCGGCGGTTGCGCGTCGGTGTCGTCACCCGCTCGATTCGCCGCGACAGCGGCCCCGAGGTCCGCGGGGCGACGTTGGACACGGCCGCACTGCTCGACAACCTCGGCCATCACGTCGAACACGTCGACGAGATCCCGGTGCCGGCCTCGTTCGTCGACGATTTCGTGCTGTACTGGGCGCTGCTGTCGATGGCGCTGGTACGCGGTGGCCGGAAGCGTTTCGGGCCGACTTTCGACCGGGCGCGCCTGGACAACCTGACGCTCGGGCTGGACCGGCACGCTTCGCGCAACCTGCACCGGCTCCCGGTCGCGATCGCGCGGCTGGCGGCCACCAAGCGCCGGACCAACGCGTTCGCCCGCCGATTCGACGTCGTGCTCACGCCGACCCTCGCCGCGGAGACCCCGCCCGTCGGTCACCTCGACCCGACCGCACCCTATGAGCAGATCATCGACCGGCTCATCGACTGGGTCGCCTTTACGCCGCTGCACAACATCACCGGCGATCCGGCTGTCTCACTGCCGCTCGCTCACACCGCGGCGG
Organism: uncultured Mycobacterium sp.; assembly: GCA_964387245.1. GTDB lineage: Bacteria > Actinomycetota > Actinomycetes > Mycobacteriales > Mycobacteriaceae > Mycobacterium. Next base: position 45,953 of record CAYLWH010000003.1, on the reverse strand, counting down.
GCCTGCCGATCGGGATGATGTTCGCCGCCCCCTCCGGCGGCGAGGCCCGACTGCTGGAACTGGCCTACGAACTCGAGCAGGCTCGACCGTTCCGGCGGATCGACGAGGACAACCCGCGGAGTCAACGGTTCCCGTGATGAGGCAGGATGGGGCGGAGTCGAGGAACTTGCGAGCGCCGTCCCGGCGAACAGCCGAATCCCGAGGGGGGTCCGACCATGACCGATGGCGCCGAGTCGCCGCGTCCGCCGTACCGCCGGGTGCTGCTCAAACTCGGCGGTGAGATGTTCGGTGGCGGTGCGGTCGGCCTGGACCCAGACGTGGTGGCACTGGTAGCCCGCCAGATCGCCGAGGTGGTGCGCAGCGGTGTGCAGGTCGCCGTCGTGATCGGCGGCGGCAACTTCTTCCGCGGCGCCCAGTTGGTGCAGCGCGGTATGGAGCGCACCCGCAGCGACTACATGGGCATGCTCGGAACCGTCATGAACAGCCTTGCGCTGCAAGACTTCCTGGAGAAGGAAGGCATCGCCACCCGGGTCCAGACGGCGATCACCATGGGCCAGGTGGCCGAGCCCTACATCCCGTTGCGCGCCCGCCGGCATCTCGAGAAGGGCCGTGTCGTCATCTTCGGTGCCGGCATGGGGCTGCCGTACTTCTCCACCGACACCACCGCCGCCCAGCGCGCACTGGAGATCGGCGCGGAGGTCGTGCTGATGGCCAAGGCTGTCGACGGCGTGTTCACCGACGATCCGCGAACCAACCCCGACGCCGAACTTCTCACCGCGATCACCCACCGCGAGGTCATCGACCGCGATCTGCGCGTGGCGGATTCCACTGCCTTCAGTCTGTGCATGGACAATGGCATGCCGATCCTGGTATTCAACCTCTTGACCGATGGCAATATCGCGCGGGCTGTGGCGGGGGAGAAGATCGGCACACTGGTCACCACCTGATGACAAGGAGCACATCCGTGATCGACGAAACTCTCTTCGATGCCGAAGAGAAGATGGAGAAGGCCGTTGCGGTCGCCCGTGACGACTTGGCGTCCATCCGCACCGGTCGCGCCAACCCGGGCATGTTCTCCCGCATCAACATCGACTACTACGGCGCGATGACACCCATCACGCAGCTGTCGAGCATCAACGTGCCCGAAGCCCGGCTGGTTGTCATCAAGCCCTACGAGGCGACGCAGCTGCGCAGCATCGAAGACGCCATCCGCAACTCCGATCTGGGGGTGAACCCCTCCAACGACGGCAACGTCATCCGCATCGCGATCCCGCAACTGACCGAGGAGCGCCGACGCGACCTGGTCAGACAGGCGAAGGCCAAGGGCGAGGACGCCAAGGTGTCGGTGCGTAACATCCGCCGGAAGGCGATGGAGGAGCTGTCCCGGATCAAGAAGGACGGCGACGCCGGCGAGGACGACGTGAGCCGGGCCGAGAAGGATCTGGACAAGTCGACGCACACCTACACTCATCAGATCGACGAGCTGGTCAAGCACAAGGAAGGCGAACTGCTGGAGGTGTGACCTCCTCCGGCGATCGAACCGTGTCAGACACCGAATCGGCGGCACAACCCGCACCGAAGGTGTCGCGGGCCGGGCGCAACCTGCCCGCCGCGATAGCCGTCGGTTGTTTCCTCGGCTTCGGGATCATCGCGATCCTGCTGTACATCCCGAAGGTCTGGATCGGTGTGGTCGCGGTCGCGATGGCGGTCGCCACTCACGAGGTGGTCCGCCGACTTCGCGACGCCGGCTACGTGATCCCGGTCTGGCCGCTGCTGATCGGCGGTCAGGCGATGATCTGGCTGACCTGGCCGTTCGGCACCGTCGGCGCGCTGGGCGGGTTCGGCGGCACGGTGCTGGTGTGCATGATCTGGCGGCTGCTGGCCGAGGGCTTGGGGAGCGCGCCGCAGAACTACCTGCGCGACGTCTCGGCGACGGTGTTCCTGGCCGCCTGGATCCCGTTGTTCGGCGCCTTCGGCGCACTGCTGATCTATCCCGACGACGGCTGGGCGCGGGTCTTCTGCATGTTGCTGCCGGTCGTGTTCTCCGACATCGGCGGGTACACCGCCGGCGTGCTGTTCGGCAAACACCCGATGGTCTCGGCGATCAGCCCGAAGAAGTCCTGGGAGGGCTTCACCGGATCACTGGTGTGCGGTATCGCCGCGGCCATTTTGGCCGTGACCTTCTTACTCGACAAGCCGGCCTGGGTCGGCGTCCCGCTCGGCGTCTTCCTGGTGGTCACCGGCACCCTCGGTGATCTGGTGGAGTCCCAGGTCAAACGCGATCTGGGCATCAAGGACATGGGCACTCTGTTGCCCGGTCACGGCGGATTGATGGACCGCATCGACGCGATCCTGGCGGCGGCGCCGGCCACCTGGATCGTGCTGACGCTCCTGGCGTGAACCCGGCGGGGCCTGGTGCCCCCATACTGGATGGCGACATGAAGCAGGATCTGGTCTTCGAGGCCCCGCGCCGGGCAATGCCGCCGCGGCACTTCGCCGACCTCGACCACGCCGACCGGGTGGCGGCCGTCACCCAACTGGGTCTGCCCGCCTTCCGGGCCCGGCAGCTGGCCAACCAGTACTACGGTCGGCTGATCGCCGAACCGCGGAAGATGACCGATCTGCCCGCCGCGATCCGTGACGAGGTTGCGCGGGCGTTGTTCCCGCCGTTGCTGACCCCGCGGCGCCAGGTTCAGTGCGATGCCGGCGAGACGCGAAAGACGTTGTGGCAGGCCGTCGACGGCACCACATTCGAGTCCGTGCTGATGCGATATCCGGACCGGGCGACGGTCTGTGTCTCGTCGCAGGCCGGTTGTGGAATGGCCTGCCCGTTCTGCGCAACCGGTCAGGGTGGGCTGACCCGCAATCTGTCGACGGCCGAGATCGTCGAACAGGTGCGTTCGGCGGCGGCGACCATGCGCGACGAGTTCGGTGATGCGCCGATCCGCCGCCTGTCCAACGTCGTGTTCATGGGGATGGGCGAACCGCTGGCCAACTACAACCGGGTGCTCGCGGTGGTTCGCCGGATCATCGAGGCGCCGCCCAACGGCTTCGGTCTGTCTGCCCGGTCGGTGACGGTGTCGACGGTCGGGTTGGCGCCGGCCATCCGCAGGCTGGCCGACGAGCGCCTCGGCGTCACGCTGGCGCTGTCGCTGCATGCACCCGACGATGAACTGCGCGACAGCCTGGTGCCGGTCAACAACCGGTGGGCGATCACGGAGGCGCTCGGCGCCGCCCGCTACTACGCCGATGTCACCGGGCGGCGGGTATCGGTCGAGTACGCCCTGATCCGCGATGTGAACGACCAGCCCTGGCGGGCCGACCTGCTGGGCAAGAAACTGCACGCGGTGTTCGGGCCGCTGGTGCACGTCAATCTGATTCCGCTCAATCCGACGCCCGGCAGCGAGTGGGACGCCAGTCCCAAAGCGGTCGAGCGTGAGTTCGTCCGGCGGGTCCGGGCCAAGGGGGTGTCGTGCACGGTGCGCGACACCCGCGGCCGGGAGATCGCGGCCGCATGCGGGCAACTGGCCGCCCAGGGTTGAGTCGAGGGGGTTGAGGTCAGCGGATCCAGCCGCGGCGCCGGCCCCACCAGTCGCGGATGAGGAAAATGGCGCCCAGGCCCGCGAAGGTGAGCAGGAAGATGTCCTCGACCTTGCCGACGTGGTTGCCGTGCGTCATCAGCAGCAGGAACCCGATGGCGAACAGGCCGACGAAGTGCCAGGTGCGATGGTTGATCTTGCTCCAGCCCCACTCGGCCGAGGGCACATCGGCGGTGTCGACGTCGTCGTAGCGCTCAACTTCGGTGCTGACCATGGGAGACATTCTGGCACACCGGGTGCCGTTCACGCCGTGGCGCGCAGCGCGCGGTAGGCGGCCGGCCCGACGATGCCGGCCAGGTCGTCGGGGCGCCAGGTGCGGCTGGAGTCGAGCATCATCCGCACCGCCGCCTCGCAGATCGCGCAGAACACCGCGACCAGCACCGGGGTGGCCCGGTCGACGTCGCGGATCTGCCGGCGTTCGAACAGCGGGCGCATCACCGCCGCGACCTGACGGGTGATCTCGGCGCGTCCGCGTGAGATCGACTCGCCGAGAGCGGGATCCAGGTCGTCGGCGAAGACGATCCGCCATGACGCCGGCCGCTCGGCGACGTCGGCGAGCAGCGATGCGAACCCGTCGACGAACATCTGCTCTACCGAACCGGTCTTCAGCGGCGGCAGGATGGCCCGCAGTCGCCCCAGCGTCCGCTCCGTCTCCCGGTCCAGCAGGGCGGCCAGCACGTCCCCGCGACTCGGATAGCAGTCGTAGACCACGGGCCGGCTCACACCCATGCGTTCGGAGACGGTGGCCATTGTCACCGCCGCGAGACCGCGCTCGGCGGCGATGGACAGCGCCGCGTCCAGGACCTGGGGGCGACGCCGCTGCGGGCCCAGGTGCTCGGCCCGCGGGGTCCCGCCGGCCGATACCCGGTTCATCCGACGCTGCCCAGGATGGGTTGCGACTCGAGGAGTCCCTCGTCGCTGGGGGCGCGCCCTTCGCCGAACACGCGGGCTTTCTGCCGTGCCCGCAGATCGAGGTGGGCGCACCGGGGTGCGTCGTAGCCCAGGCGTTGCCGGGCGGTGGCCGGGGTGGTGGTGGTCGGGTTGCGTGGCGTGATGCCCAGCAGCGCCCGGGCCGCGACCTCCACGGTGCTCGGGGACAGCAGGCGCAGCAACATCAGTTGCAGCCGGGAACTGCGGGCGATCACGTGGAACGCCGCGCGCAGTGGGAGCACGACGGTGGCGTCGAGGGTGCGCGAGGTCGACAGCCCGGCCATCTCGCGCATCCAGAGCGGCATGGTGGCCAGCGTCCCCCGTCGGATGAATCCGGTGGCGACCAGCGTCGCCGGACGCAGCGGTGCGGGCAGTGGCGGCAGCATCACCTCGGCGCGCAGCAGGTGGTTCATCGCGGCTCGGGCGATGTCCGAACCGATGAGCTGCGGCCGCATCCCCTCGAAGTAAGCCTGCACGCCGGCGCGGGTGCGTGGCACGTCGGCGGGATCGCAGGTCTGCAGTTCGGCGGCGACCGCGCACTCGGCCCAGTACCGATTCTCCTCGTCGACGGAAAGCCTTCCGGGACCATAGGTTTCGTAGGCCTTCAGGATCGAGTGCCAGGCGGTGAGATGGATCCACAGCTGCGAGTCCGGGTCGTTGGCGTCGTAGTGCCTTCCGGTTACCGGATCTTCGCCGACGGCCTTGGAATGGATCTTCACCAACACGTCGGCGGCCTTGGCGGTAGACGCGCTGTCGTCGAACGCGACCATGGCGAAATAGCGCAATGTGCGGTCGTAGCGCGTGCGCGGACGGGCGTAGATGTCGTGGGTCTTGTCGACGGCGGCGACCAGTGCCGGATCGAGTTCCTCGATGACCACCGCGCGCTGGAAGCCGATGGACAGTGACGTCGGGTAACTCCACACCTTCCAGGTCACCGAATCCGGACCGAAAAACCCGTAGTCCTGTGCGGGTTCGGGGTGCGGCAGCGTGAGCCACTCGCGGATCGGGGCCATTGATCCTCCATTTCCGACGGTGTGTAGGAAAATTCTACACAACGTCGGATTCTGCGCCGCCCGATGCTTTTCGGTCAAGCGGTGGACGCGCGGCACAATGGTTTGGTGACCACCCGACGTCTGAAGGTCCTGATCCTGGGCAGCACCGGGTCGATCGGCACCCAGGCGCTGGACGTCATCGCCGCCAATCCCGACCGGTTCGAGGTGGTCGGACTGGCCGCCGGCGGCGGGAACGTCGACGTGCTGGCCCGGCAGCGGAGGCTTACCGGTGTGACGAACATCGCCGTCGCCGACGAGCGGGCAGCGGCGCAACTGGGCGAGGTGTGCCATGCGGGCCCGGATGCGGCCACCCGCATGGTCGAGGACACCGAAGCCGATGTCGTACTCAACGCGCTGGTCGGTGCGCTGGGGCTGAAGCCCACGCTGGCCGCACTGGCGACCGGTGCCCGTCTGGCGCTGGCCAACAAGGAGTCGCTGGTCGCCGGCGGCCCGCTGGTCCTCGAGGCGGCGGCGCCCGGGCAGATCGTGCCGGTCGACTCCGAGCACTCCGCGCTGGCGCAGTGCCTGCGTTCCGGAGTGCCCGACGAGGTCGCCCGACTGGTGCTCACCGCGTCCGGCGGGCCGTTCCGCGGCTGGAGCCCGGCGGATCTGGAAACGGTGACCCCGGAGCAGGCCGGCGTCCACCCGACCTGGTCGATGGGCCCGATGAACACGTTGAACTCGGCATCGATGGTGAACAAGGGTCTGGAGCTGATCGAGACGCACCTGCTGTTCGGCATCGACTACGACCGCATCGACGTGGTGGTGCACCCGCAGTCGATCGTGCACTCGATGGTCACCTTCTGCGACGGGTCGACCATCGCCCAGGCCAGCCCGCCGGATATGAGGCTCCCGATCGCGCTCGCCCTGGGCTGGCCGTCGCGGGTGCCGGGTGCGGCCGTCGCATGCGACTTCTCCACCGCCTCGGCCTGGGAATTCGAACCGCTCGACGCCGATGTCTTCCCGGCGGTGAACCTCGCTCGGCACGCCGGTAAGATGGGCGGCTGCATGACTGCGGTCTACAACGCCGCCAACGAGGAAGCCGCGGCCGCCTTCCTGTCGGGGCGGACCTCGTTCCCGGCGATCGTGCGAATCATTGCCGAGACGCTGGCTTCCGCCGACCAGTGGGCCGCGCAACCGGCTACCGTGGAGGACGTACTCGACGCCCAGCGCTGGGCCCGGCAAAGGGCACAGCGGGCGGTTTCACAGGAGGTAGTTCCCGTCCGATGATGTTCGGTATCGGCATCGCGCTGTTCGCGCTCGCCATCCTTGGATCGGTGGCCCTGCACGAATGCGGCCACATGTGGGTGGCCCGCGCCACCGGAATGAAGGTGCGCCGGTATTTCGTGGGCTTCGGCCCGACGCTGTGGTCGACGCGCCGGCCCAACCGGCTCGGGGAAACCGAGTACGGCCTAAAGGCCGTCCCGCTCGGCGGTTTCTGCGACATCGCCGGCATGACGTCGGTCGACGAGATCGCCCCCGAGGACAAACCGTATGCGATGTACCTGCAGAAGACGTGGAAGCGCGTCGCGGTGCTGTTCGCCGGCCCGGGCATGAACTTCGTCATCGGTCTGGTCATTCTGTACGGAATCGCGGTCAGCTGGGGACTGCCTGACCTGCATCCGCCCACTGCCGCCATCATCGGTCAAACCGCCTGTGTCGCACCGGAAGTCACCAAGGGCCAGCTTGGGGAGTGTGCCGGCCCGGGGCCGGCCGCCCAGGCTGGGCTGCAGGCCGGCGACACCGTGGTGAAGGTGGGCGACACCCCGGTGACCAACTTCGACGAGATGGCCGCGGCGATCCGCAGGCTCAACGGTCCGGTCGCGATCGCTTACGAACGCACTGTCGACGGGAAGGCGCAGACCCATACGACCGTCGTCGACGTCACACAGACGCAGCGGTTCACCACCATGGACGCCACCGGGCCCAGCACCGTCGGTGCCATCGGGGTCAGCGCCGCCGGTCTGCCGGGGCCCACGCAGTACAACCCGCTTTCGGCGGTGCCCGCCACCTTCGCCTTCACCGGCGACCTGACGGTCGAGCTGGGCAAGGCGCTGGCGAAGATCCCTACCAAGGTGGGCGCACTGGTGCAGGCCATCAGCGGCGGCGAGCGCGATCCCGAGACGCCGATCAGCGTCGTCGGCGCCTCCATCATCGGCGGCGACACCGTCGATCACGGACTGTGGGTGGTGTTCTGGTTCTTCCTGGCCCAGCTGAACTTCGTGCTGGGAGCGGTGAACCTGGTGCCTCTGCTGCCCTTCGACGGCGGGCACATCGCCGTCGCGGTCTACGAGAAGCTGCGCAACATGGTCCGCAGGACCCGCGGCCTGGTCGCGGCGGCCCCGGTCAACTATCTCAAGCTGATGCCCGCCACCTACGTAGTGTTGTTCGTCATCGTCGGGTACATGCTGTTGACCGTCACCGCTGACGTGGTCAACCCGATCCGTCTATTCCAGTAGGAGCGACATGTCCATCGGTCTGGGGATGCCGGCGCCCCCGGCGCCCACCCTGGCGCCTCGGCGCAAGACCCGCCAGCTGATGGTCCGCGACGTCGGCGTCGGCAGCGACTACCCGATCTCGGTGCAGTCCATGTGCACCACCAAGACCCACGACATCAACACCACCCTGCAGCAGATCGCCGAGCTGACCGCGGCGGGCTGCGACATCGTCCGCGTCGCCTGTCCGCGCCAGGAGGACGCCGACGCGCTCGCCGAGATCGTGCGGCATTCCAACCTGCCGGTGATCGCCGACATCCACTTTCAGCCGAAGTACATCTTCGCCGCCATCGACGCCGGGTGTGCGGCGGTGCGCGTCAACCCCGGTAACATCAAGGAGTTCGACGGCCGCGTCGCCGAGGTCGCCAAGGCCGCCGGTGCCGCCGGCATCCCGATCCGCATCGGTGTCAACGCCGGGTCGCTGGACAAGCGGTTCATGGACAAGTACGGCAAGGCCACCCCGGAGGCACTGGTCGAGTCGGCACTGTGGGAAGCCTCGCTTTTCGAGGAGCACGGCTTCGGCAACATCAAGATCAGCGTCAAGCACAACGACCCGGTGGTCATGGTCGCCGCCTATGAACAGCTCGCTTCGCAGTGCGACTACCCGCTGCACCTCGGCGTCACGGAGGCCGGACCGGCGTTCCAGGGCACCGTCAAATCCGCCGTCGCGTTCGGTGCGCTGCTTTCCCGCGGGATCGGCGACACCATTCGGGTGTCGCTGTCCGCCCCGCCGGTCGAAGAGGTCAAGGTCGGCAATCAGATTCTGGAGTCGCTCAACCTGCGCCCGCGCGGTCTGGAAATCGTGTCCTGCCCGTCATGCGGGCGTGCCCAGGTTGACGTCTATACCCTGGCCAACGAGGTCACCGCCGGTCTGGAGGGCATGGAGGTGCCGCTGCGAGTGGCGGTGATGGGCTGCGTCGTGAACGGCCCCGGCGAGGCCCGCGAGGCCGACCTCGGGGTGGCCTCCGGCAACGGCAAGGGCCAGATCTTCGTCAAGGGAGAGGTGATCAAAACGGTACCCGAGGCGCTGATCGTGGAGACACTGATCGAAGAGGCGATGCGGCTCGCCGAGGAGATCGGTACGGGCCGCTCCCAAGACGCAAGTGCCAGCGGTACGCCCATTGTCACCGTAAGCTGATCTTCCATGTCGGCGCCGCCGCTGTTCCGCCTGGTCGACGAACGACGCGTTGCACTGGTACGCGACGCCGCCGCGGTCGGGCGGGTCTTCGACGCGGACCCGGTGGGCTCCTGCATGGTGGCGGCCCGGGTCGCCGAACACGGCATCGATCCGGCCGCGATCGGGGGCGAGCTGTGGACGCGCCGGCACGCCGACGAATCCCTGTGTTACGCGGGCCCCAACCTGATTCCGTTGCGCGGTGAGCCCGCAGACCTGACCGCGTTCGCCGACAAAGCCCTGAGCGCGGCGCGGCGCTGTTCGTCGGTGGTCGGGCGGGCGGAGCTGGTGTTGCCGATGTGGCAACGCTTGCGCGGTGGTTGGGGTCCGGCCCGCGACGTCCGCGAGAACCAGCCGTTGCTGGCCTTGGCCGGGGCGCCGGCCTGCGCGGTCGACCCGGCGGTGCGGCGGGTGCGAGTCGACGAGCTGGACGCCTACCTGGTCGCCGCCGTGGACATGTTCATTGGTGAGGTGGGCATCGATCCGCGGATCGGCGACGGCGGTCGCGGATACCGGCGCCGGATCGCCGGACTGATCGCTGCGGGGCGGGCCTGGGCCCGGTTCGAGAACGGCGAGGTGATCTTCAAGGCCGAAGTCGGCTCGGAGTCGCCGGCGGTCGGGCAGATCCAGGGCGTCTGGGTACGGCCGGACCGCCGGGGTCACGGCCTGGGGACCACAGGAACCGCGGCACTGGCCGCCGCGGTGGTGGGCGGCGGCCGCATCGCCAGCCTCTACGTGAACAGCTTCAACAGCGTCGCGCGCGCCGCGTACGAACGGGTGGGCTTCACTCAGGTCGGCACGTTCGCAACGGTCCTGCTGGACTGAGCGTCCGGGCCGCGTCGAGTCTGCGCTGAGGGGAGAAGTTCCCGGGCGTGTCGTCGCACTGGCTGCAGTCTCGACGGGTTATTTGGTGTCGCTGCACCGACTCACGCCGCAGCAGACTTAACATCAGCCTCAATGGTCACAATAAGATCAATAGTCACATTCGTTTCGGCCATCGTCATTGTGGCCGCGGCGCTGTCCGGGTGTACGCCGCGGCCCGACGGGCCGGAACCGGCCGCTGAGCAGTTCTTCGCCAGACTCGCCGCCGGGGACACCAGCGGGGCGGCGCAACTGGCCGACCGGCCGGACGACGCCCGCGAAGCGCTCAATGCGTCCTGGGCGGGCCTTCAGGCATCGCATCTGGACGCCCAGATCGTCGGCTCGGGGTTCACCGAGGACACCGGCACCGTGCATTACCGCTACACCTGGCATCTACCCAAGGACCGGACCTGGACCTACGACGGCCAGTTGAACATGGTGCGCAACGAGGGCCATTGGGAAGTCCGTTGGACCGCAACGGGTCTGCATCCCAAACTCGGTGAGCGCCAGAGCCTGGAACTGCGTGCGGACCGCCCCAAACGGGCGTCGGTGAACGAGGTCGGCGGCACCGATGTCCTGATACCCGGCAACCTGTACCGCTACCAACTCGATGCGAAAGCGGCCGGCGCCGACCTGATGCCGACCGCACGAGCCGTGGTCGACGTCCTGCGCCCCTTCGACGACACGCTGGACCCGCAGCGGCTTGCCGAACAGGCCAGCGGGTTGGGCGGGTCACTGGACCTGATCACGCTGCGCAAGGACGACAGCGACCGGGTCGCGCCGGTGATCGGCGGACTGCCCGGCGTCGTGGTGACCCCGATCGCAGACCTGTTGCCAACCGACGACAGATTCGCCCCGGCCATCATCAGAGAGGTGAAGAAGTCCGTCATCAACCAACTCGACGGCGCGGCCGGCTGGCAGGTGGTCAGCGTCAACCAGAACGGCGTCGACGTCGGCGTGCTCAACCAGGTCTTGCCCGCGCCGGCACCCTCGGTATCGATCACCCTGGACCGCACCGTGCAGGACGCGGCACAGAAGGCGGTCAACGGGCAGGGCCGCAAGGCCATGCTCGTCGTGATCAGGCCGTCGACCGGGGAGATCCTGGCCATCGCGCAGAACGCCGCCGCCGACGTGGACGGTCCGACCGCGACCATGGGCCTCTACCCACCCGGATCGACCTTCAAGATCGTCACCGCCGGCGCGGCCATCGACCGCAACATGGCCACCCCCAACACGTTGCTCGGCTGTCCCGGGCAGGCCGAAATCGGACATCGGATCGTGCCGAATTACAACAAGTTCGATCTCGGCACCGTACCGATGGCAAAGGCGTTCGCGAATTCTTGCAACACCACCTTCGCCGAACTGGCCAGCCGGATGCCCCCGCGCGCGCTGAACCAGGCGGCCGCCCAGTACGGCATCGGAACCGACTACGTGATCGACGGATTGCCGACGGTGACCGGATCGGTGCCGCCGACGGTGGATCTCGCCGAACGCACCGAGGACGGGTTCGGTCAGGGCAAGGTGCTGGCGAGCCCGTTCGGGATGGCACTCGCGGCGGCCACCGTGGCGGCTGGTCGGACCCCGGTTCCGAACCTGATCGTGGGCCGGCCGACCCGGATCGACGGCGATCAGCCCGCTATCAGCCCGGCCATGCTCGACGGATTGCGCGAGATGATGCGGCTGGTGGTCACCAGCGGCACCGCCAAGGACCTGGTCGGCTACGGCGACGTGCGTGGCAAAACCGGGGAGGCGGAGTACGCCGGCGGTTCGCACGCCTGGTTTGCTGGCTACCGTGGTGACATGGCATTCGCGTCGCTGATCGTCGGTGGCGGCAGCTCGGCATTCGCGGTGCGGATGACCAAGCAGATGTTCGACAGCATGCCCGACGGCTACCTGGCCTGACGGGTCGCCAAACTCACAGTGCCGGTCGGTGAGAATCACCGGCGATCCCCGGTAGATTGGTAGCTGTCATGTCTGGACCCGACAACACCTCCATGCGCATCTCGGATGCCGACCGCAACGGCACCCTGCGCCGGCTGCACAATGCCGTCGCACTGGGCCTGCTCGACATCGGCGAGTTCGAAGACCGCTCGGCGCTGGTGTCCACGGCACGCATACGGGACGAACTCGACGCGCTGGTCGGCGACCTGCCCGGTCCTGGCGCGATCGTCACGTCGGGCACCGACCGCCTCGAGTTGCGCGGCGTGATGGGTTCGCTCAAACGTCAGGGCGAGTGGATGGTGCCGACCAGGCTGACGCTGGTGCGCCGGATCGGTTCGGTCGACCTGGACCTGACCCGCGCCCGGTTCGCGGGGCCGATCGTGGTCATCGAGCTGGACATGAAGTTCGGATCACTGGACCTGCGGCTGCCCGACGGCGCCAGCGCGTCCATCGACGACGTCGAAGTCATCGTCGGCAGCGCACATGATCACCGGGCCGGCGCACCTGCCGAGGGCAAGCCGCACGTGGTTCTTACCGGCAAGGTGACGTGGGGATCGGTCGACATCCGCGGTCCGCGGAAGTCGAAGCTCGGTCGCGCGCTGGCCGAACGCGCGCTGCGGCGCCGCAGCTGAACGGCCATCGGCGCCGCTGCGGATCGTCACCCGACTACCCTGAACGCCATGCCTGTTCGAACCGCCCTGGCACCCGGCGAGCTGTCCCCGACGCTGCCGGTTCCCAAGTCGATACCCCGCCCCGAGTACGCGTGGCAGCCGACCGTGCGTGAGGGCACTGAGCGGTGGGTGCAGACGCCCGAGGTGATCGAGAAGATGCGGGTGGCGGGCCGGATCGCCGCGAGAGCACTCGCAGAGGCGGGCCGGGCGGTGGCTCCCGGGGTCACCACCGACCACCTCGACCGGGTCGTCCACGAGTACCTGCTCGACCACGGTGCCTACCCGTCGACGCTGGGCTACAAAGGCTTCCCCAAGTCGTGCTGCACGTCGCTCAACGAGATCATCTGCCATGGCATCCCGGACTCGACGGTCATCGAGGACGGCGACATCGTCAACATCGACGTCACCGCCTACATCGACGGCGTTCACGGCGACACCAATGCCACCTTCCTGGCTGGCGACGTCAGCGAGGAGCACCGCCTGCTCGTCGAGCGCACCCGCGAGGCCACCATGCGGGCCATCAAGGCCGTGAAGCCGGGCCGGCAATTGTCGGTGATCGGCCGAGTGATCGAGGCGTATGCGAATCGGTTCGGCTACAACGTGGTTCGCGACTTCACCGGCCACGGCATCGGCACCACGTTCCACAACGGTCTGGTCGTACTGCACTATGACCAGCCGGAGGTGGACATCGTCATCGATCCCGGAATGACGTTCACCATCGAGCCGATGATCAACCTGGGCGCACTGGACTACGAGATCTGGGACGACGGCTGGACGGTGGCCACCCGCGACAAGAAGTGGACCGCGCAGTTCGAGCACACCCTGCTGGTCACCGACGACGGCGCCGACATCCTGACCCTCCCGTGACACCGCGAGCAGACACAGAATTCCCCGACTCGGCGGTTTCCGGGGTAATTCTGCGTCTGCTCGGCGGCCAGAAGTGACCGGCGGGGCGCTGCTGATTGCCGGCACCACCTCGGACGCGGGCAAGTCCATGGTGGTGGCCGGGCTGTGCCGGCTGTTGGCGCGCAAGGGAATCCGGGTCGCGCCCTTCAAGGCGCAGAACATGTCGAACAACTCGGCGGTCACCGTCGACGGCGGCGAGATCGGCCGGGCCCAGGCCATGCAGGCGCGGGCGGCGGGCCTGGCGCCAAGTGTCCGGTTCAACCCGATCCTGCTGAAACCGGGAAGTGACCGAACTTCCCAGCTGGTGTTGGGTGGTCGGGTCGCCGCAACGGTGCGTGCGGCCGACTACATGTCTCACCGCGAACACCTGGCCGCGCTGGTGGCTGACGAATTAGCCTCGCTGCGGGCCGAATTCGACGCGGTGATATGCGAGGGCGCTGGCTCGCCGGCCGAGATCAATCTGCGCGCAACCGATTTGGCGAACATGGGGCTGGCGCGGGCCGCCGACCTGCCGGCGGTGGTCGTCGGAGACATCGACCGCGGTGGCCTGCTGGCACATTTCTTCGGGACCGTCGCGGTGCTGGAGCCCGCCGACCAGGCGCTGGTCGCCGGGTTCTTGGTCAACAAGTTCCGGGGCGACCCGGCGCTGCTGGCACCGGGACTCGACCAGCTCCAGGCGATGACCGGCCGTCCCGGTTACGGGATCATCCCTTTCGCCGACGATATCTGGATGGACACCGAGGATTCGGTGTCGATGCTGGCCAACGGGGTGGTCGGGGTGCCGCAGCCACCCCGCGGTGCCGACGGCTTGCGAATCGCGGTGATCCGGTTGCCGCGGATCTCCAACTCCACCGACATCGAGGCGCTGGCCTGCGAGCCCGGCGTGGTGGTGCGATGGGTGACCCGGGCGGCCGACCTGGCCGACGCGGATGCCGTGGTCATCCCGGGCAGCAAGGCCACGGTGGCAGACCTGGCGTGGCTGCGCGACCGCGGACTCGACGCGGCGATCGCCGGTCACGCCGCGTCGGGACGCGCCGTCCTCGGCATCTGCGGCGGCTTTCAGATGCTGTGCCGCAGCATCGACGACCCCGTGGAGTCCGGGATCGGCCGCGTCGCAGGGCTCGGCCTGCTCGACGCCGGCATCGACTTCGCGCCGGAGAAGACGCTGCGCCACCACTGCACGCCGTTGAGCGGTTACGAGATTCACCACGGCCGCCTCGCCGACACCGCCGAGGACGACTGGCTCGCCGTGGGTATCCGGCGCTCGGCGGTGTTCGGCACGCACTGGCACGGCCTGCTGGACAACAACCGGGTGCGCCGGGACTGGCTGGCGGCTGCGGCGGCCGCGGCCGGCCGCGACGGATTCGTGGTGGCCGACGACGTGGACGTGCCCGGCCGCCGGGACGCCCAACTGGACTTGATGGCCGACCTGCTCGCCGCTCACGCCGACGTCGACGCACTGCTCGGGTTGCTCGACAGCGGACCGCCGCCGCGTCCGACGGTGACAACCGGCCTGAGCCGGCTAGGCTAGCCTGAACGCCATGTTCCGGGCCGGGTCAGCTGGGGTGTGCGTGGCGGTGGCGGCGATCTGCCTGACGGCCTGCAGCGCCACGATCCCGGGCACCGCGACGTGGCCCGGCGCGACGCTCGAGCGGGTGCTGCTGCGCCAGCAGGACTTCCCGGCGGGCGTGCAGTTCGACCGGATCACCGACGATCCGGACCGGCCCGACGGTGCGGGCGGGCCGCCACCGATGATGTCGAAGCCGGCGGGTTGCGCCAACGGGCTGACCGACGCCATCGCGAGGTCCGCCGAACGCGGCCCGGGCAGCGCCGCGGTCTACAGTGTCGGCTTCGACGGCGCGCGGGTGCTGATGACCGTGCTGTCGTGGCACCTCGACCTGGACGCGCTATCGGCCATCGCGACCAGGTGCGAACGATTCGAGACGTTCTTCGACAGCTCATCGCCGGGCATACCGATGACCACCACCCGGCTCCCGTCCGCGGATGGGAAGTTGGTGTACCAGCAGACGATGACCCTGACCGGCGCGGACGACAGCATTTTCATGGCGTTCGCGAACGTCGGCCCGAAGGCGGTGTTCGGCGTCGTCTTTCCCGCCGCGAATCCGTCGATTGCCGTCAAAGCGACGCTGCCGCAAACCTTTCTGGACGTCATGGACCGTCAGATCGCGCGAATCCGGGCGTCCTGACCCACCGTCCGCGCTAGCGTTGTCCGGTGGTCTCCACGATGATGACCGCCGACGGATTTCCCATCCCCATTGGAGCCACCGGCCCGGAGAACAGCCCGACGGTGGTCGTGCTCGGAGCTGCACAGCAGGCGGTTGCGGCCTACGACGCGGTGTGCAAGCGATTGCACACCGCGTCGCTCCGCACCGTGGTGATCGGCGCGGACACCAGGCTTACCTCGACGGCGGTGACCGGTCTGCTCGACACCCTCGGAGTGCGTTGGGCGGTCATCGTCGGAGACCGAGTCGGCGCCGAACTCGCCTGGGAGCTGGCGGCCGGCCGGCTGGACCGCTTCACCGCGCTGGTGGCCGTCGACCGTGGCCATCCCGCGGTGGCGGATCAGGACGGTGTCGTCCGCGACGCGCACTGCCCGCCGGTGGAGATGAACACCACCGCACTGGTCAGTACCGCCGCCGCCCGGGCGGTGGCCCAGGCCAGCCAGCGATATGTGTACGGCGAGTATCGCGTGGTCGACATGCTCGGGCGGCGCAGCGCCGCCGAGTCGACCGCCCAACTGGCCGCCGAGATCGTGTTGCGCACCAGCACCTGGTGAGGTGGGCGCCGGGCGGCGCCTCAGCCCACGCCCTGGAGTTCCTCTCCGCTGAGGTCGATCTGCCTGATCGGCCCGGTGAACCAATGCTTCACCGACAGATGCCAGTAGATGTAGAGCAGGATCAGCACGCCGCCGACCAGCAGCGGGGTGTAGTTGACGAACTTCCATTCGAAGCTGGGGTCCCAGGGCATGCCGCCCAGCGATGTCGGGAACATGGCGATCGCCGAGGTGATGATGATCTCGATGATCGCGACCGGGGCCATCCACCGGTGGTGCCGCGCAGGTTCCACCGGCCGACGGTGAAACCGTCGCCGAGGCGCCAGCGCAGGAAGATCGGCACGGCGAAGCACAGGTACAGGCCGACCACGCCGATCGATATCACCGCGAAGAACGCCACCGGGACGGGGGCGCCGTTGATGTCGACCTCCACCAGCGCCGGCAGGGTGATGGTTGCGGCCAGGACCGCGGTGACGATGACCGCGGCCGCGGGAACCCGTTTGGCGTTGATCTTCGACCACAGCTGATGGCCGGGCACGGCGCGGTCGCGGCTGAATGCGAACAGCATCCGCGACGCGCTGGTCTGGCAGGCCGTGGTGCAGAAGAACTGCCCCGCGGTGGAGATGAACAGCACCAGCACCACCAGCTTGGACGGCGCGCGGCGCCCGCTGGATAGCGACAATAGAGTGCTATTGGTCTGTTGTCCTACCTTTGGAATGACCGATGTGTAAATCTATGCAGCGAATGGACCGTCACGGTCCGTCCAATGGTTGACTTTCCGGCACATCTGGTGGTGAGGGAGCGCATGTGAGCAACCGAGGAAGACTGAGCCGGGTCGAGCTCGAACAGCTCGTGGCAACCGGGGGCGTCGACACCGTCATCGTGGCGTTCACCGACATGCAGGGCCGGTTGACCGGCAAACGGGTGTCGGCTCGGTTGTTCATCGAGGATGTCGCCGCACACGGCTGCGAATGCTGCAACTACCTGCTGGCAGTCGATGTCGACATGAACACCGCCGACGGGTACGCGATCTCCAGCTGGGAGACCGGGTACGGCGACATGGTGATGACGCCGGACTTCGCGACGTTGCGGCTGCTGCCCTGGCTGCCGGGCAGCGCGCTGGTCCTGGCCGATCTGTCCTGGACCGACGGCGCGGCGGTGTTGCAGTCGCCGCGCGCCATCCTGCGCGCCCAGTTGGAGCGGCTCGCGCGGCGGGGGTGGCAGGCCTTCGTCGGCACCGAACTGGAATTCATGGTGTTCGACGACAGTTACCGGGACGCCTGGAAGGCCGGTTACCGCGGGCTGACGCCCGCCAGTGACTACAACGTCGACTACGCGATGATGGCGTCCACCCGGATGGAGCCGTTGCTGCGCGACATCCGGCTCGGCATGGAGGGCGCCGGCCTGTATTGCGAGGGCGTCAAGGGCGAGTGCAACCTCGGGCAGCAGGAGATCGCCTTCCGCTACGACGACGCGCTGGTCACCTGTGACAACCACACGATCTACAAGAACGGTGCCAAGGAGATCGCCGACGCGCACGGCAAATCCCTGACGTTCATGGCGAAATACGATGAGCGCGAGGGGAACAGCTGCCACATCCACATCTCGTTGCGGGGATCTGACGGTTCGGCGGTGTTCGCCGACGCCGCCGACCCGCTGGGGATGTCGGCGATGTTCCGCAGCTTCGTGGCCGGCCAGTTGGCGACGCTGCGCGAGATGACGTTGTTCCACGCGCCGAACATCAACTCCTACAAACGTTTTGTCGACGGTAGCTTCGCGCCGACGGCCGTCGCGTGGGGGATCGACAACCGTACCTGCGCGTTGCGCGTGGTCGGCCACGGTCACGGTATGCGGATGG
The DNA here is from genome assembly GCA_964387245.1 of uncultured Mycobacterium sp. Taxonomy (GTDB): domain Bacteria; phylum Actinomycetota; class Actinomycetes; order Mycobacteriales; family Mycobacteriaceae; genus Mycobacterium. The sequence goes on along the minus strand of CAYLWH010000003.1, from coordinate 27,672 downwards.
AATGCCGTGCCCCCGGTGGCGATGTGAACCAGTATCTGGCCGTGGCCGCGCTGATCGCCGGTGGGCTGTACGGCATCGACGAAGGACTCGAACTTGCCGACGCCTGTGCTGGAAATGCGTACACCTCTGGTGCGCAACGTCTTCCGACCACTTTGGCCGAGGCCGCGACACTGTTCGACGGCTCCGCGGTGGCCCGCGCGGCGTTCGGAGACGGTGTCGTCGACCACTACCTCAACAACGCGCGGATCGAGTTGGACGCCTTCAACGCCGCCGTCACGGACTGGGAGAGGGTGCGCGGCTTTGAACGTCTCTAGATCTGAGGCGTCGGTCCGGCCGGTCCTCGGCCTGACGACGTACCTGCAGCAGGCCCGGTCCGGGGTGTGGGATGTGCCGGCGAGCTTTCTGCCCGCCATCTACATCGACGCCGTCACCATGGCCGGCGGAATCGCCACCCTGTTGCCGCCGCAACCGACCGCCGACCCGATCGTCGAGCGGGCACTGTCCGGACTCGACGCTCTGGTGCTCACCGGCGGCCGCGACGTAGACCCGGCGGCCTACGGACACAGCAAGCATCCGAGCACCGACGAGCCGGCCCGAGACCGTGACACCTGGGAGTTCGCGCTGCTGCACGGCGCACTGGCACGCGGGCTGCCGGTCCTCGGCATCTGCCGCGGCGCCCAGGTGCTCAACGTGGCGTTCGGCGGCACGCTGCACCAGCATCTGCCCGAGGTTCTCGGTCACACCCGCCACCAGGCCGGCAACGCGGCGTTCAGCACGTCGGCGGTGCGCACGGTGCCCGGTACCCGGGTGGCGGCGCTGGTCGGGGAGTACACCGACGCGCAGTGCTACCACCACCAGGGGATCGCGGACCTGGGCCACGGGCTGATCGCGGGAGCATACGACTCCGACGGGGTGATCGAGGCGATCGAACTGCCCGGTACGGCGTTCTGCGTGGCGGTGCAGTGGCATCCCGAGGAGCGTCTTGACGACCTGCGACTGTTCGCCGCGGTGGTTGCGGCGGCGCGCGACTACGCGACCGGAAAGGCGATCTCGTGACGGCGACGCAGGTGGTCAACCCGGCGACCGAGAAGGTGCTGCGCACCGTCGAACGCCTCGACGTCGCCGCCGTCGACGAGGCGGTGGCGCGCGCAAAATCCGCTCAGCGGCGCTGGGCCGGTGCCGCCCCGGCGGAGCGGGCCGCGGCGCTGCGGTCCTTTGCGGCTGTCGTCGGTGAGCACATCGCGGAACTGGCCGAACTCGAGGTGGCCAACTCCGGTCATCCGATCGGCGCCGCGGAGTGGGAGGCCGGTCAGGTCCGCGACGTCCTGCAGTTCTACTCCGCGAGCCCGGAACGGTTGAGCGGTCAGCAGATCCCGGTCACCGGCGGTCTGGACGTCACATTCCACGAACCGCTCGGCGTGGTCGGGATCATCACGCCGTGGAACTTCCCGATGCCGATCGCGTCATGGGGTTTCGCGCCGGCACTGGCAGCGGGCAACGCGGTGCTGATCAAGCCCGCCGAGTGGACACCGCTGACCACGCTACGGATCGGCGAATTGGCCGCCGAGTCGGGACTGGATCCCGATCTCCTGCAGGTGCTGCCCGGCCGGGGATCGGTGATCGGGCAGCGCTTCGTCAGCCATCCCGACGTCCGCAAGATCGTGTTCACCGGATCCACCGAGGTGGGCTCCGAGGTGATGGCCGGGGCGGCCAGGCGGGTCAAGCGGGTGACGCTGGAACTCGGCGGCAAGAGCGCCAACATCGTCTTCGATGACTGTGACATCGAACGCGCCGCCGCGACCGCACCCTACGGCGTCTTCGACAACGCCGGCCAGGATTGCTGTGCGCGGAGCCGGATCCTGGTGCAGCGCAACGTCTATGACAAGTTCATGGAGTTGCTGGAGCCGGCGGTCAAGGGCGTCGTGGTCGGCGATCCGGCGGTCCGCGGCACCGAGATGGGCCCGCTGGTGTCGCGATCGCACTGGGAGTCGGTGGCGGCCTACGTGCCCGAAGACGCGCCGGTGGCGTTCCGCGGGTCGGCACCCGACGGCCCCGGATACTGGTTTGCGCCGACCGTTCTCACGCCGGCACGCACCGACCGCACCGCTACCGAGGAGATCTTCGGGCCGGTGGTCTCGGTGCTGCCCTTCGACGACGAGGCCGACGCCATTGCGCTGGCCAATGCCACCGAATACGGCCTGTCCGGGTCGATCTGGACCGACAACCTGTCCCGCGCGCTGCGGGTGTCGCGGGCGGTGGAGGCCGGCAACCTCAGCGTGAACTCACACTCGTCGGTGCGGTACAACACCCCGTTCGGGGGGTTCAAGCAGTCCGGGCTGGGCCGCGAGCTGGGTCCGGACGCGCCAACGCATTTCACCGAGACCAAGAACGTGTTCTTTGCGATGGGATTTGCGATGGGAGGGGACTAGAGATGGACCTGACTCGACGGCTGGCCGGCAGGGTCGCCGTGGTCACCGGCGGCGCCAGCGGCATCGGGTTGGCCGCGGCCAGGCGCATGCACGCCGAGGGCGCCGTGATCGTCGTGGGCGACGTCGACCCGGCCGCCGGCGCGTCGGTCGCCGACGAACTCGACGGACTCTTTGTGCCCGTTGATGTTTCCGAACAGGACGCCGTCGACGCGCTGTTCGACGCCGCCGTCGAGCGCTACGGCAAGGTCGACATCGCGTTCAACAACGCCGGGATCAGCCCCCCCGACGACGACCTGATCGAGAACACCGAACTGCCGGCCTGGCAGAAGGTGCAAGACGTCAACCTCAAGAGTGTGTACCTGTGCTGCCGCGCCGCGCTGCGGCACATGGTGCCCGCCAAGAAGGGCTCGATCATCAACACCGCCTCGTTCGTTGCGGTGCTGGGCTCGGCCACCTCGCAAATCTCCTACACCGCGTCCAAGGGCGGCGTGCTGGCGATGTCGCGTGAACTCGGGGTGCAGTTCGCCCGGCAGGGTATCCGGGTGAACGCGCTGTGCCCAGGCCCGGTCAACACCCCGCTGCTGCGGGAACTCTTCGCCAAGGATCCCGAGCGCGCCGCGCGGCGGTTGGTGCACATCCCGCTGGGCAGGTTCGCAGAACCCGAGGAACTCGCGGCGGCCGTGGCGTTCCTGGCCAGTGACGACGCATCGTTCATCACCGCCTCGACGTTCCTGGTCGACGGTGGCATCAGCTCCGCCTACGTGACGCCGCTGTAGAGCTGGAAGCCGTGACCGTCGATCCAGATCCCGCGCCCGCCAACGAAGCACTGCTGCGCCCGGTCCGACTGGGCAACGCATTCGAGGACACCGTCGGCCGGTTGTTGCAGACCATCCGGTTGGGTGTGCTGGCACCGGGGGAGTCGCTGCCGCCCGAGCGGGAACTGGCGGCGCGCCTGGGGGTTTCCCGGGACACCGTGCGGGAGGCGATCAAGTCACTGGCCGACGCCGGCTACCTGGTATCGCGGCGCGGGCGGTACGGCGGCACCTTCCTGGCCCATGAGCTGCCGGCGCTGCCGGCGCTGCCCGCGCAGACCGGCGGCGGGCGGGCCACCCGTGCGGAGATCGACGACGCGCTGCGGCTGCGGGAGATCCTCGAAGTGGGGGCGGCCCGGATGGCCGCGACCCGGACGCTGACCGCCGCCGAGCGTGAGGGGTTGTGGTCGCGAATGACCGACGTGCGCACGGCGAAACTCGAGGACTACCGCCGGCTGGACTCGCGGCTGCACCTGGCGGTCGCGGAGGCGGCCGGTGCACCGTCACTGGTGCCGCTGGTGGCCGAGAACCGGATGTGCCTGAACGGTCTGCTGGACAGGATCCCGCTGTTGGCCCGCAACATCACGCACTCCGACGAGCAACACGAAGCCATTGTCATCGCGATCCTGGCCGGTGACGCCGACGCCGCGGCGGCGGCGATGAGCGCGCACATCAGCGGTTCGTCGGTGCTGTTGCACGGCTTTCTGGACTAGATTCACCGGGTATGGCGGGGTCAGCGGATCAGTCGCCGGTCGATCGGGCCGCATCGGCGCTCGCCGACGTCGACACCACGGCCTGGGCGCAACGGTTCGACCTGGTGTCCGATCCGCACCGCCTGGAAATCCTGCTCAGCCTGCACCGGGCCCCGGGCATCTGCGTGAGCGATCTCGCCGCCGCGCTGGGCCGCTCGGAGAACGCGGTGTCGCAGGCGCTGCGGGTGCTGCGCCAGCAGGGCTGGGTCAGCAGCGAACGCCTGGGACGCCAGGTCAGCTATCGGCTCGACGACGAGATCGTGCACGACCTACTGCACTGGATCGGCGCCCGGCACGGCTGAGCATCGGATGCTTTCGACGGCCGCGTCGACCACCAGGAACGCGGCCAGCGTGACACCCAGCAGCGGCAGGAACCAGCCGACGGCGATCGCGCCGGCGAGCACGGCCGCCCGCGCGCCGGTGGACCGCCGGCGCAACGCGCCGCGTAGCGGCGGCCGGCCCACCGCCCAGTCCGACCCCCGGGTGGGGCGGCGCTGCCACCACATCCGGTAGCCACCGACGATCACCGACAGCAGGCCGACGGCGACGCCGAGCAGTGTCAACTGGTTGAGCAGTCCGAACAGCACGCCCATGTGCGCTCGAATGCCCCAGTCCGCCAGCTTCGCCACCAGCGAGTAGTCCCGCCAGTAGTCGACGGTGTCGGTGACGGTGCGGCCGTCGGCATCGACCGCGACGGCATTGGTGGTCAGCCGGTACGGCTTGTCGATCTCGGTGACCGTGACGGTGCCACCGGCCTCCGGCACGGCGATCACGGCCGGTAGGCGCACCCCGGCGCCGGCCGCGGCACCGAGCACGCCGTCGTAGTCGATGCTCATCGGGGCGATCTGGCTTTCGGACGGCGTCGTATTCAATTGTGGGCGTTCCCAATCCAGGGCGGATCGAATGTCGCTGACATGCCCGCCGGCATACGTCGACCAGGTGATACCGGTGGCCGACAGGAACAGCAGCCCGGCCAGCAGCCACACCCCGGTGGCGCCGTGCCGGTTGCGGGTGCGGGCGCGCCCGGTGGCCGCCCGGCCGCGGCGATGCCGGCGCGCCGGCCCCCGCAGCCACAGATACAGCCCGCCCAGTGCGATCACCCACAGCCAGGACGCGGCGATCTCGCTGTAGATCCGGCCGGGCTCGCCGAGGTTGAGGTGGCGGTGCAGACCGTCGAGCCAGGTGCTCAACGGCAGGTATCCGTACCAGGTGGCCTCATCGCCGAGCACCCGGCCGCTGTACGGGTCGACGAACACAGAGCGCGAGAAGTCCGCGCCGAGTCCGGGATCGGCGAAGTCGACGCGGGTGGAGTCGGTGCCGGTGGCGGCGGGCCGAATCCCGGTCAGGGGGAGGTCGCCGACGGCCGCCCGCGCCGCGCCGGCCTGGGCGCGCAGGGGGAGCGGCTGGCCGGTGGGATCCACGAACAGGATGTCGCGATAGACGAACCGTTCGACGGTGGGCGCCAGCGCGTACAGGCCGCCGGTGATCGCGGCGACGACGAGGAAGGGCGCCACCAGGACGCCGGCGTAGAAATGCAACCGGGCGATCAGCGGCCGCCACCCGTCACCCGCGGCAGGTTGGACGGATTCTTGGGCAGATTCTTCTGAAATGGTCATGCGTGCGAAGGCCTTTCGGGGAACGCGCGAACACCCCGCGCCGTGTCGGGCGCGGCGGTGAGTGAGGTGAGGAGGCGGTGACCGCTGTGCGGTCAGGCGCCCACCGGCGGCGCGCGCATGCGCAGGCCGGCGCAGCGCAGCGCGGACTGCGCCGGGACATCGTTCGGCCGCCCGCGCCGGGGACCCGGTGTGGACCGCGGTGCGGGCACCTCGACGAGGCGTAGCCAGCACAGCACCGATGTTCCGACCGCATAGAGGTGCTCGACGGCCGTGATCAACACCCCGAGCACGACCGCGGCGCCCAGATGAGTGGCCACCATCGAAGCGGTGACGCCGCTGCCGTGGTGATGTGGACCGCCGGCCGCCGCCAGGGTCAGGTGGCCGGCCAACTGGGCAAGGCCCATTGCCACGGTGACCACGAGTGGTGCGGCGTAACGGCCCTGCGGCCGCACGCTGGCGATCGGTGCCGCGGTGGCGGCGCACATCAGCACCGCCAACATCAGGACCCCGCCGCGGGGCAGTGTGCCCCCGGCGGCGGTGTGCGCGGTCGCGGTCAGGAGTGCGGAGCACGCTGCGACCAGGCCGGCGCGCAGCCAGTGCGCCCGGGACCGTGATGTGCGCATCCCCGCGACGATACCCGGGCCTACCCGATCGGCCAGGCGTCTGCCTGTACATCTGAACATCTAGACAGATATGTGTGCGACTCTCTAGGGTCGGTTCATGACCTCGATGAGCGTGCGCGAACCCGGTCCGGCAGCTGAGCCCGAAGTCACCGTCCGCCGCTTCGACCGCACCGATTGGACGACCATCGCCGCCATGGGCGCCGTCGTGTCGGCCCTGCACCTGTTCGGTTGGGGCGTGTTGGTTTTCGGCGTTGCTCCGCAACACATCACCCTGGGGTCGGCCGGTGTGTTCGGTGTCGGGCTGGGCGTCACCGCCTACCTGCTCGGGGTCCGGCACGCGTTCGACGCGGACCACATAGCGGTGATCGACAACACCACCCGCAAACTCGTCGGCGAGGGCAGGCGTTCGCTGTCGGCCGGCTTCTGGTTCTCACTCGGGCATTCCAGCGTGGTGTTCGGGCTGGCCTTCCTGTTGGCGATCGGGGTGCGCGCAATCGCCGGTCCGGTGCAGGACGAGAACTCGCCGATGCTGCAGACGCTGGGGCTGATCGGCTCGCTGGTGGCCGGCACGTTCCTGATCCTGATCGCGCTGACCAACCTGTTCGCCGTCGTCGGCATCGCCAAGGTGTTCCGCGCCATGCGCAGCGGTGAACTGGACGAGGCCGAACTCGAGCGGCAACTGGAGAGCCGGGGCTTTCTGGCGCGTCTGTTGTCGCGGGTGATGCGCCGGGTGAGCAAGCCGTGGCACCTCTATCCGGTGGGCCTGCTGATGGGGCTGGGCTTCGACACCGCGACCCAGGTTGCGCTGCTGGTGCTGGCCGCCGGTACGGCCGCGTTCACGCTGCCGTGGTACGCGGTGCTGGTGCTGCCGGTGCTGTTCGCGGCCGGGATGAGCCTCTTCGACGCCCTCGACGGCGTCTTCATGGCACGGGCGTACGGCTGGGCGTTTCTGCAGCCGGTGCGCAAGGTGTTCTACAACCTCACGGTGACCATGCTGTCGGTGGTGGTGGCGCTGGTGATCGGCGTCATCGTGCTGGCCGGCCTGATCGCCGAGCGCCTCGGCGTCGATTCCGGTCCGCTGGCCGCCATCGGCTCGGCGGACCTGCAGTTCGTCGGGTTCGCGATCGTGGGCCTGTTCGTGGCGACGTTCGCCATCTCGCTGCTGGTGTGGCGGCTCGGCCGCGTCGAGGAGCGCTGGGGTGTGGCCGCGACGGGCTAGTGCCGTTTCGGCGGCGGCCAGGCCGGCTCACCGCACAGTGCCAGCAGGGCGTTCTCGACCACCTCGGGCAGTGCCGGATGAATCCAGTACTGGCCGCGCGCCATGTCCTGGCCGCGCAGCCCGAAGGTCATCGCCTGGATCAGCGGCTGGATCAGTGTCGAGGCCTGATGGCCCATGATGTGCGCGCCGAGGATCTCCCCGGTATCGGCCTCGACGATGATCTTGGCCATCCCGCTGGTGTCCTCCATGGCCCAGCCGTAGGCCACGTCACCGAAGTCCTGGATCTTCACCTTGATGTTCAAACCCTGTGCGCGGGCCTGGTTTTCGGTGAGCCCCACACAGGCGATCTGCGGATCGGTGAACACCGCCGAGGGCACATAGCGGTGGTCGGCGCGCATCAGGGCGTCGGTGTCGTCCCAGTCCTGCAGGAGATTGTGCTTGACCACCCGCATCTCGTGGTTGGCCACGTGCTTCAGCTGGTACTGCGACGAGACGTCGCCGAGCGCGTAGATGCCGCGCGCGCTGGTGCGCTGGAACTCGTCGACCTTGACCCGGCCGTCGTCGGTCGAGTCGACGCCGGCCGCCGCGAGGTCGAGCCGGTCGGCGTTGGTAGTCCGGCCGGTGGCCACCAGCACCACATCGGCGTGCACGGCCGACCCGTCGTCGAGGTCCAGCGTGGTGCCGGAGCGGTCACTGTGCCCGCCGGTGACCGTCCGATGGGTGCGCAGCTCCCATTTGCGCGACGCGATGTCGGTGAACCGCTCGCCGATGTCGTCATCGCAGTGTGACAGCAACGTCGAGCCTCGCAGCACCAGCGTCACCCGGGTGCCCAGGGCGGAGAACACATGCGCGAACTCGGCGGCCACAAACCCGCCGCCGACTATCACCAGGTGTGCGGGCAACTCGGGGATCCGCATGATGGTGTCGCTGGTGTGGAAGTCGATGCCGCAGTCGGTCAGCGCCGGTGGGACCACCGCGCGCGAACCCGCGGCGATCACGACCCGCTCGGAGGTGAACTCGTCACCGTCGTCGGTGCGCAGCAGGTGACGCCCGTCCGGCCGGGTCGGGCCGAACCGGGTGTGCGAACCGAACACCGTGACATTCGGGGAGGACCGGCGGTACCGTTCGCCGCCGAGGGCGATCGGGTCGATGCGGCCGAAGACCCGTGACACGATGTCGCACCAGCGCACGCCGTCGAGGTGGGCATCGACGCCGAAGCGTTCGGCGTCGCGGACCGTGGCGGCGACCTCGGCGGCGTAGACGAACATCTTGGTAGGGATGCAGCCGACATTCAGGCAGGTGCCGCCGAAGGTGCCCTGTTCGCAGATGGCCACCTTCCTGTCCGTGTGGCGCTCGTCGAGGATGCTGTTGCCCGATCCGGTTCCGATGATGGTCAGATCGAAATGGGCATCATTGGTCAACAGCTCAGCTCCGTTCGGAAGGTGTTGTGGTGCAGCCTGATTCGTCGACCCCCAGCTGGCGGTCCAGCCAGTGGTCGAGTTCGCGGTACGCGTTCGCACGGGGCTGCGGCAGCGACAGGAAGACATCGTGTTTGGCGTCGACGATCGCGACGATCGTGGTCGACATGCCGCCGACGCATCCGGCCCAGCGCGCGATCTGGTGCACGTCGAGCACCGCGTCGCCGCGCTGGATGTCCTCGGGATGCTTCGACTCCACCGAGTGGTCCGAGCGCAGGATCAGGTTGGGAACACCGACGTCGAGGCCGCGATGCAGTCGCGCCTGCCCCCGGCGCACCGCGTTGATCCAGCCGAGCGTCACGGGGAAACCGCCCAGCGGCTTCAACCTCAGGTCGTAGTCGAATTCGCCGCCGAAGTCACGGTGCAGCGTGGTGCCGTAACCACCTTCGTCGGGCTTGCGGACCACCGAGGTCTTGCGCATCCGGGCCAGCGCGATCAGGGCCGCCGAGGTCGGCGCGGTGCGCAGGATCGCCGGACCGTGCAGGTCGAGGAACGGGCTGTTGAGCACCAGGGCGTCGATGCCCAGTGCCGCGGTCAGGCCACGTCTTCGCAACTCGTCGCACCACAGCGTGACGATCAGCCCGCCCGCGGAGTGGCCGTACACACAGACGCCGGCGCCACCGGTTTCGGCGGCGATGATCGCCAGCGCGCGCTCCAGCTCGGTGTGGTAGCGGGCCAGGTCGGTGGTGAAGTGCGGCGTCTGGCCGTCCCGCCAGGACCGCCCGCACTTGCGCAGGTCCAGCGCGTAGAAGGCGAACCCGTGGGCCGCGAACCGGTCGGCCAGTCCGGCGTTGAAAAAGTAGTCGGTGTAACCGTGCACCGCGAGCACCGCGTGCCGCGCCGGTTGCGGCCCACCGCGCCGCACCAGGGTGGCGAGCAGGTCGGCTTCGCCCTCGGGGTCGGCGCCCAATTCGATGGTGTGTCGGTGATAGCCGCTCAGGATGTCGGTCTCCCATGCCGTCACAGCTGCCACCATAGCCGCGGGAAGGCCTCGGTGCGGCTGCCTGGGCCGGGTGGTCGCACTCGGGATAACCTGGGACGAGTTGCCCACGCGCGAACGCGAAGGATTAGCGAGCCGGTGTCAGAATCCCGAGTGACCAAGACCGATGTCGTGCTGATCGGCGCGGGCGTCATGAGCGCCACCCTGGGCGCGTTGCTGCGACTGGTCGAGCCGGACTGGTCGATCACCATGATCGAACGCCTCGACGGTGCCGCGGCCGAGAGCAGCGACCCGTGGAACAACGCCGGCACCGGGCACTCGGCGTTGTGCGAGCTGAACTACACCCCGGAGAACCCGGACGGTTCGATCGACATCAGCAAGGCGGTCGCGGTCAACGAGCAGTTCCAGGTGTCGCGCCAGTTCTGGGCTCATGCGGTGGAGAACGGTGTGCTCGCCGACGTCCGCGGCTTCCTCAACCCGGTGCCGCACGTCTCCTTCGTGCACGGTGCCGAGCGCGTCGAGTACCTCCGCAAGCGGCGTGACGCGCTGGCGTCCAATCCGCTGTTCGCCACCACCGAGTTCATCGACGATGCCGACGAGTTCGCCCGCCGGCTGCCGTTCATGGCGGCCGACCGCGATTTCTCCGATCCGATCGCCCTGAACTGGACCACCGACGGCACCGACATCGACTTCGGCTCGCTGTCGAAGCAGCTCATCGGTTACGGCGTGAGCAACGGCACCGTGGCGCTCTTCGGTCAGGAGGTCCGCGACCTGTCGCGGGAATCCGATGGCAGCTGGACGGTCAAGGTGCGCAACCGGCGCACCGGGGACATCCGCCGGATCAGCACGCGGTTCGTGTTCGTCGGCGCCGGCGGCGACGCGCTTCCGCTGCTGCAGAAGTCGGGCATATCCGAGGCCAGGGGCTACGGCGGCTTCCCGGTGGGGGGGCAGTTCCTGCGCACCGCCAACCAGGCCCTCACCGCCGGCCACCGGGCCAAGGTCTACGGCTTTCCCCCGCTGGGAGCCCCGCCCATGTCGGCACCGCATTTGGACACCCGGATCATCAACGGCAAGCAGTGGCTGTTGTTCGGGCCGTTCGCCGGGTGGTCGCCGAAGTTCCTCAAGCAGGGTCATGTCACCGATCTGGCGCGCAGCGTCAAACTGAACAACCTCCCGGCCATGGTCGGCGTCGGCTTGACCCAGATGAGCCTGGTGAAATACCTGGTCAGCCAGCTGATGCTGTCGGAAGCCGACCGCGTTCAGACCCTGCGTGAATTCGCTCCCAGCGCAGTCGATTCCGACTGGAACAGCACCGTCGCCGGACAGCGCGTACAGGTGATCAAGCCCGCCCAGGGCAGGGGCGGGACGCTGGAGTTCGGCACCACGGTGCTCAGCGACGCCGACGGCAGTATCGCGGGGCTGCTGGGTGCCTCGCCGGGCGCCTCCACCGCGGTCCCGGCCATGCTCGACGTCATGGAGCGGTGTTTCAGCGACCGCTACACCGGCGCCTGGCAGCCCAAGCTCAAGGAGATGATCCCGTCGCTGGGCACCAAGTTGTCCACCGAGCCCGGCTTGTTCGACGAGGTATGGACCTGGGGCACCCGCGTCCTGGGCCTCGAGCAGCCGGGCGCGAGCTCCCACGGACCGGCGGTCATTGCGTGACGGTCGCGCTGCGCCGGGTCCGGGCCCAGGATCTGGACGCCGCGACGCTCGGTGAACTGCTGAAGTTGCCGATGGTGCGCCCCGGCGGCCGCACCGGGGACCGGCGGTGAGCGCCGCGGCGTTACCTCCCTTCCCGTTCACGGCGGTCGTCGGGCACGATCGGTTGCGGCTGGCGCTGGCGCTGTGCGCGGTGCGGCCGGAGATCGGCGGTGTGCTGATCCGCGGCGAGAAGGGCACCGCGAAATCCACGGCGGTGCGCGGACTGGCCGAGCTGTTGGCCGGCATCGGCGATGCCCGCCTGGTCGAGTTGCCGATCGGCGCCACCGAGGACCGGGTGATCGGCTCGCTGGACCTGCAGAAAGTGCTCCGCGACGGCGAGCATGCCTTCTCGCCGGGCCTGCTGGCGCGCGCCCACGGCGGGGTGCTCTACGTCGACGAGGTCAACCTGCTGCACGACCACCTCGTCGACGTGCTGCTCGACGCCGCGGCGATGGGCCGCGTGCACATCGAGCGTGATGGCGTATCGCACACGCACGAGGCACGATTCGTGCTGATCGGCACGATGAACCCGGAAGAGGGCGAGCTGCGCCCGCAGTTGCTCGACCGGTTCGGGCTGACCGTCGACGTGCGCGCCTCCCGGGACGTCGACGTGCGCACGTCGGTGATCCGCGCCCGGATGGCCTACGAAGCCGACCCGGCCGGATTCACCGCCCGGTATGCCCTCGACGAGGCCGAGGTGGCCCGCCGGATCGCCGACGCGCGCGCCCGGATATGCGATGTGGCACTGGGGGACGCCGAGTTACGCCAGATCGCGGCGCTTTGCGCGGCCTTCGACGTCGACGGCATGCGCGCAGATCTGGTGGTGGCCCGGACCGCCGTCGCGCACGCCGCCTGGCGGGGGGCCGATGCGGTGACGGTCGAGGACATTCGGGTCGCCGCCGAACTGGCTCTGCCGCACCGGCGCCGTCGCGACCCGTTCGACGAGCCCGGTCTGGATCCGGACACGCTCGACCGCGCGCTGGCCGCAGCCGCCGAAACCGAACCCGAGCCCGATCCGCCGGGCGGTGGTGGCACCTTTCCGCCCTCGGAAGACCAGGCGCCGCAGGGTGATTCAGGTGCTGCCCCGGTACCGCCGGCGCGTACCAGCGCCGCGCCCGCCCCGGTGTTCCGGACCCGGGCGTTGCGGGTGCCCGGTGTGGGTGAAGGTACGCCCGGACGGCGGTCGCGAGCACGCAACCGGGCCGGCGCGGTGGTGGGCGTCAGCCCGCCGGACTCCGGCGACGGTCTGCACTTGTTCGCCACCCTGCTCTCGGCGGCGGGTCGGTTCACCGGAACGGGTGGGCTGCGGCCGACCCCCGACGACGTGCGCCGGGCGATCCGGGAGGGTCGCGAGGGCAACCTGGTGGTCTTCGTGGTGGACGCCTCGGGTTCGATGGCCGCGCGCGACCGGATGTCGGCGGTGAGCGGCGCCGCGCTATCCCTGCTGCGAGACGCCTACCAGCGCCGCGACCAGGTCGCCGTCATCACCTTCCGGGGCGTCGGTGCGAGCGTCCTGCTGCCGCCGACCTCGTCGGCCCACATCGCTGGACGCCGGCTGGCCCGATTCGACACCGGTGGCAAGACGCCGCTGGCCGCCGGACTGCTCGCCGCGCGTGACCTGGTCGCTCGACAGAACGTCCGGGACCGGTCCCGACGCAGCCTCGTCGTGGTGCTCACCGACGGCCGCGCCACCGGCGGGCCCGATCCGCTGGGACGGGCCTGGCTGGCGGCCCGGCGGCTCACCGCCGAGGGCGCCGCCGCGGTGGTGGTGGATTGTGAGACGTCCTACATCCGGCTCGGGCTCTCCGGCGAGCTGGCCGGCTGGCTGGGTGCGCCGGTACTGCGCCTGGAACAACTGCGCGCCGAACATCTGCGCGACGCGGTACGCAGCGTCGCCTGACATCAGGAGGAGTCGTGCCGCAGGGTCAGCCATTGGAGATCCCCGACGACGGCCTGACCACCCGGGCCCGTCGCAACGCACCGGTGCTCGCGGTGCACACCGGTGCGGGCAAAGGCAAATCGACCGCCGCTTTCGGGATGGCGCTGCGGGCGTGGAACGCCGGATTCGACATCGCGGTATTCCAGTTCGTCAAGAGCGCGAAATGGAAAGTGGGCGAGGAGTCGGCGTTTCGCGCGCTGGACCGCGTCCACACCGAGCAGGGCATCGGCGGGCCTGTCGAGTGGCACAAGATGGGGGCGGGCTGGTCGTGGTCGCGTAAACCGGGCGACGAACACGACCACGCCGCAGCGGCCGCCGACGGCTGGGCCGAGATCGCCCGCCGGCTTGCCGAACAGCGGCACGGCTTCTACGTGCTCGACGAGTTCACCTACCCGCTGAAGTGGGGCTGGGTGGACGTCGGCGACGTCGTCGAGGTGCTGCGGACCCGGCCTGGAACTCAACACGTCGTCATCACCGGACGCGACGCGCCCGCGGAACTGATCGAGGCCGCCGATCTGGTGACGGAGATGACCAAGGTCAAACACCCGATGGACCGGGGCCGGAAGGGCCAGCGGGGTATCGAGTGGTAGGGCCAACTCCCGCGGTCGTGATCGCCGCGCCCGCGTCCGGCAGTGGAAAGACCACGGTGGCAACGGGTTTGATGGGTGCGCTGCGCGCCGCCGGCCACCGGGTCGCCGGGTTCAAGGTGGGTCCGGACTTCATCGACCCGGGTTACCACGCCCTGGCCACCGGCCGGCCCGGACGCAACCTGGACCCGGTGCTGGTCGGCGAGGACCTGATCGCCCCGCTGTACCGGCACGGCTGCGGCGACGCCGACGTCGCGGTCGTCGAGGGCGTGATGGGGCTGTTCGACGGGCGCATCGATCCGGGGTCGTATGCCCCGGCCCGGGGATCCACCGCGCACGTCGCGACACTGCTCGGAGCGCCGGTGGTGCTCGTCGTCGATGCGCGCGGCCAGAGCCACAGCATCGCCGCACTGTTGCACGGGTTCTCGACTTTCGACCCCGCCACCCGGCCGGCCGGCGTCATCCTGAACCGGGTCGGATCGGCCCGCCACGAGCAGGTCCTGCGCCAGGCCTGCGAGACAGTCGGTGTGCCGGTCCTCGGTGCCGTGCCGCGCGTCGACGACATGGCGGTCCCCTCGCGGCATCTGGGCCTGGTCACCGCGGTCGAGCACGGCCGGTATGCGCGGTCGGCCGTCGACGCGATGACAGATCTGATCGGCCGGCACGTGGACGTCGGCGCCGTGGTGGCCGCCTGCGATGTCCGGGCCGGCGCGGACCCGTGGCGGCCCGACGTGGTGGGCGAACCGGTGCCCGGCGCACCGGTGGTCGCGGTGGCTGCGGGCCGCGCGTTCAGCTTCTGCTACACCGAGCACACCGAACTGCTGGTCGCCGCGGGCGGGCGGGTCGCCGAATTCGATCCGCTGGGCGACCCGTTGCCCGAAGGCGCGTCGGCGCTGGTACTGCCGGGGGGATTCCCCGAACAGTACCCCGGCGAACTGTCGGCCAACGCCGCGCTGCGCCGGGACGTGGCGGCGCTGGCGGCCCGTGCGCCGGTCTACGCCGAATGCGCCGGACTGACCTATCTGATGACCGACCTCGACGGCCATCGGATGTGTGACGTCCTGCGCGGGTCGGCCCGGTTCACAGAGCGGCTGACCCTGGGTTACCGCGATGCGGTGGCGGCGACCGACTCGCCGTCGCGTACCGCCGGAGAACGCCTTGTCGGACATGAGTTCCACCGCACCGCAGTTGATTTCACCGACGACTACCCGCCGGCCTGGATGTACCGGATGCCGGATGCGACCATCGTGCGTGACGGCGCGGTGCGCGGCGGGGTGCATGCGTCCTATCTGCACACGCACCCGGCGGCCGCACCGGCGGCCGTCCGCCGCTTCGTCTGGCACGCCGCAGGATCTAGGCTCGCCGGGTGACCGAGAACGCCTACCTCGTGGGTGCCCGGCTGGCCGGCAAGAAGGTCGTGGTCGTCGGCGGCGGAACCGTCGCGCAGCGCCGGCTCGGCCTGCTGGTGTCCACCGGCGCCGACGTGCACGTCATCGCCCGGGCCGCCACCCCCGCGGTGGAGGCGATGGCCGGCGTCACCGTCACGCTGCGCGACTACCGCGACGGCGATCTCGACGGGGCCTGGTATGCGATCGCCGCCACCGACGACCCGGCCGTCAACGCCGCGGTGGTGGCCGAGGCCGACCGTCGCCGGATCTTCTGCGTGCGCGCCGACAACGCGCGGGAGGGCACCGCCGTGACGCCGGCGACGTTCGGCCACGACGGCCTGGTGGTGGGCGTGCTGGCCGGCGGTGAGCACCGCCGGTCGGCGGCCATCCGCTCGGCGATCCGCGAAGCCCTCCAACGGGGCCTGATCGCGGGCGCACCCGAATCCGGTGACCTCGCGGGCACCGTCGCGCTCGTCGGAGGGGGTCCCGGGGACCCTGAACTCATCACGGTGCGCGGCCGGCGGCTGCTGGCCAGGGCCGACGTGGTGGTCGCCGATCGGTTGGCGCCGCCGGAACTGCTGGCGGAACTGGCCCCGCACGTCGAGGTGATCGACGCGGCCAAGATCCCCTACGGCCGGGCGATGGCCCAGGAGGTGATCAACGACGTCCTGATAGATCGAGCGCGGGCCGGGCGGTTCGTGGTGCGACTGAAGGGCGGTGACCCGTTCGTGTTCGCCCGCGGCTATGAGGAGGTCCTCGCCTGCACCGCCGCTGGGATCCCGGTCACAGTCGTGCCCGGTGTCACCAGTGCCATCGGGGTGCCCGCGCTGGCCGGCGTGCCGGTCACCCATCGCGCGGTCAGTCACGAGTTCGTCGTCGTCAGCGGCCACGTCGCGCCGGGCCATCCCGATTCGCTGGTGAACTGGCCCGCACTGGCGGCGCTGTCCGGAACGCTTGTGCTGCTCATGGCGGTCGAACGCATCGAACTGTTCGCCACCGCGCTGTTGGACGGCGGCCGCGATCCGGGTACGCCGGTGATGGTGGTTTCGCATGGGACGACCTCGGCGCAACGGGTGGTGCGGTCGACGCTGCTGGACGCCGCCGAGACGATCCGCGCGGAGGGAATCCGGCCCCCGGCGATCATCGTGGTCGGTCCCGTGGTGGGGCTGTCCGGGATGCCGGTCGGTCTCGGTTAGGCCTCAGTCCGCATGCCGACTCTTTAAACAACTCTTAAGATTACTGTAGAGTAGCCCGCTATGACGGCTCTCAACGATGCAGAGCGGGTGGCTGCCTCCACCCGGATCGCACCGCCGGAGCGTGCCTTCCCCGCTCCCGACGGCTGGTCCCGGGACCGGATCGGCAAGTTCTATCCGGACTGGTTGCCGTCCCGGCGGTTCATCGCCGCGGTCATCGCAATCGGCGGCATGCAGCTGCTGGCGACCATGGACAGCACGGTGGCGATCGTCGCTCTGCCGAAGATCCAGGACGAACTCGGGCTCTCCGATGCCGGCCGCAGCTGGGTGATCACCGCGTACGTACTGACCTTCGGCGGGCTGATGCTGCTGGGTGGTCGTCTCGGCGACACCATCGGACGTAAGCGCACCTTCATCGTCGGCGTCGCGTTGTTCACCATCGCCTCGGTGCTGTGCGGTGTGGCCTGGGACGAGACGACCCTGGTCGTCGCCCGGCTGCTGCAGGGTGTCGGTGCGGCGATCGCCAGCCCGACGGGTCTCGCGTTGGTGGCCACCACCTTCCCCAAGGGCCCCGCGCGCAACGCGGCCACCGCGGTGTTCGCCGCGATGACGGGTATCGGCTCGGTGATGGGCCTGGTGGTCGGCGGTGCGCTCACCGAGGTGTCCTGGCGGCTGGCGTTCCTGGTCAACATCCCGATCGGGCTGCTGATGATCTACCTGGCCCGCAAGACCCTGCGCGAGACGCACAAGGAGCGGATGAAGCTCGACGCGGCCGGTGCGCTGCTGGCGACGCTGGGCTGTACGGCGGCGGTCTTCGGATTTTCGCAGGGCCCGGAGAACGGCTGGTTGACCCCGGTTTCCCTGGGTTCGGCCCTGGTCGCAGTGGCAGCCCTCGGCGCGTTCGTCGCCGTCGAGCGCACCGCGGAGAACCCGGTCGTCCCGTTCGACCTGTTCAAGGACCGCAACCGATTGGCCACCTTCGCCGCGGTGTTCCTGGCCGGCGGCGTCATGTTCACGCTGACCGTGCTGATCGGGCTGTACGTGCAGGACATCATGGGTTACAGCGCGCTGCATGCCGGTATTTCGTTCATCCCGTTCGTCATCGCGCTAGGTGTCGGGCTGGGCTTGTCGTCGCAGCTGGTGTCGAGTCTGTCCCCGCGGGTGCTGGTGATCGGCGGCGGCATTCTGGTGCTCGCCGCGATGATCTACGGCTCCACCCTCAACCGGGGTATCCCGTATTTCCCGAACCTGGTGCTGCCGATCACCGTCGGCGGCCTGGGCATCGGCATGATCGTGGTGCCTCTGACGGTGTCGGCCATCGCCGGCGTCGGCTTCGACCGGATCGGCCCGGTGTCGGCGATCGCACTGATGCTGCAGAGCCTGGGCGGCCCGGTGGTGCTGGCGGTCATCCAGGCCGTCATCACCTCGCGCACGCTGTACCTCGGTGGTACCACCGGCCCGGTGAAGAACATGAACGACGCCCAGTTGGCGGCGCTCGACGCCGGCTACACCTACGGACTGCTGTGGGTGGCGGCGGTGGCGGTACTGGTCGGCGGCGCCGCGCTGTTCATCGGCTACACCGCAGAACAAGTGGCGCACGCGCAGGAAGTCAAGGACGCGATCGACGCGGGTGAGCTCTGACCCGCGTCCGGTGACCGCGCCGACCAGGCGATCGCTCACATTCCGTAATCGGGTAGTTCGAACTCGTCCCGGAAGTTGCGTGCCGACGCCAGCTTTGCCAGCGGTTTGATGCCAAGCGCACGCATCCCGAGGTTGCGAAGCGCCAGCCCGCGCCGCGTCCGGGGGGCGAAGAACGCGACGAACTTCCGCGCGCCGGCCTGTTTGGCCGAGATGAACTTTGCCAGCCGTTGTTCGTAGGCCCCGAATGCGACGCGGTGGTCGCCGCCGGCCCGCTGGAGTTCGCCGGCCAGCACGTAGGCCTCGAGTATTCCCAAGCCGGTGCCCTCGCCGGCGAGCAGGGAGACCGCGGCGGCGGCGTCGCCCAGCAGTGCCACCCGCCCCTGTGACCACCGGTCGAGCCGAATCTGACTCACGGCGTCGCAGTAGAGGTCGTCGGCGTCGTCAAGGTGATCAAGGATTCGCCGGCATTCCCAGCCGGCATCGGCAAACCGATTGCGCAGCAAAGCTTTTGCTGTTTCGTCGGAGTGCGGGAGCTGCTGCCGGGGTGCGCGGAATATGAACAGGAACAAGGTGCGGTCGTCGCGCAGGGCAAACCGCGCGGCATGGGTGCCGACGGTGTTGTAGAGCGCGTAGCTGAGTTCGTCGTGCGGCCGATATCCGGCGGCGGTGAACGCCGCCACGATGCAGCCCAGGTAGTACTGCGGGTCGTGTTGGCCGAACACCAGCTGTCGAACCCGCGAGTGCAGCCCGTCGGCGCCGAGCACGAGGTCGAACTCGCGGCTGGGGTGGTGTTCGAAGTTGACCGTCACACCGTCGGGACGGTCGTCGATCGCGGCGATGCTGTCGTCGAAGAGCACCTCGATGTCGTCGGCGACGGCCGCGTAGAGAATGGCCGACAGGTCCGATCGGGCGATGGTGGTGTACCGGCCGTCGACCGCCTCGGCGAATGCGCTCACGTCCACCGTTGCCAGCACGCCGCCGTCGGATCGCATACCCCGCAATGTCTTAACCTGATAACCGGCGTCGAGCACGGCCCGCTCGACGCCCATCATCGCCGCGATGCGGTATCCGAGTCCCCAGAAGTCGACCACGTAGCCGCCGGTGCGCAAGCCGGGCGATCGCTCGATCAACGTCGGGACGTGTCCCGTCCGGTGCAGCCAGTAGGCGACGGCGGGTCCGGCGATGCCCGCCCCATTGACAGCGATTCTCATCTCGACCTCGCAGCTGTGCCGCACCACGCATGGTACGCGAATCCAGCGTCATACAGGCTGCATGAGCTGCATGATTTCTTGCGAAACGACGACGGCCGCGCGCCGGTAGCCACGTCCCCTCGGTAGGGTCGGTTCCCATGCCCGCCGGATCGAGAGTGTCCTCCCGGCTGTCGGACAGCGTCATGGGCATCGCGATCATCGCGATCACCGGCATGCAGCTGATGTCGACGCTAGACGGCACCATCGTCATCGTCGCGCTGCCGCGGATGCAGGCTGAGCTGGACCTTTCAGACGCCGCCAAGAGCTGGGTGATCACCGCCTACGTGCTGACATTCGGCGGGTTGCTGCTGCTCGGCGGGCGGGTTGGCGACGCGATCGGGCACAAGCGGGCCTTCATCTCGGGTGTCGGGGTGTTCACCCTGGCCTCGCTGATCTGCGGGTTGGCGGCGGAGCAGTGGACGCTGATCGCGGCCCGAGCGCTGCAGGGCGTCGGTGCCGCGGTGGCCGCCCCGACCGGTCTGGCGTTGATCGCCACCACCTACGCGGTCGGGCACGCCCGCAATCAGGCGATGGCGGTGTCGGCGGCGATGCAGGGGTTGGGTTCGGTGCTGGGCCTGGTGCTCGGCGGCGCGCTGACCGTCATCTCCTGGCGGCTGGCCTTCCTGATCAACATCCCGATCGGCGTCGTGATCATCTGGGTCGCGGTCACCCGGCTCGCCGAGACCCGGCATGAACGGCTCAAGCTGGACATCACCGGAGCCATGCTGGCCACCCTGGGCTGCACCGCCGCGGTGCTGGTGTTCACGCAGGGCCCGCCGCGCGGCTGGGTCGACCCCTGGGTGATCGGCGCCGCCGTGGCCGCCGCGGTTTTCCTGCTTGGCTTTCTGTTCACCGAGCGCCAGGCGGACAACCCGCTGGTGCCGCGGCAGGTGTTCGACAACAGCAACCGGGTGATGACGTTCGTGTCGCTGTTCCTGGCCGGTGGCGTGCTGCTGACGCTGACGGTGATGATCGGTCTGCTGGTCCAGGACGTGCTCGGTTACTCGGCGCTGCAAGCCGGCATCTGCTTCATCCCGTTCGCCGTGGCGCTGGGTCTGGGCAATGTGCTCGCCGCCCGGCTGGCGCCGCACGTCGCGCCGCGCTGGCTCATCATCGGCGGCGGCATTCTGGTGCTGGCCGCCATGCTCTACGGCTCCACGCTCACCCGCGACATCCCGTACTTCCCCAACCTGTTCGGCCCGATCGTGGTGGGCGGCTTCGGGATCGGCGTCATCTCGGTGATCCTGCCGCTGTGCGCGGTCGCCCAGGTGGGCCCGCGGGAGATCGGCCCGGTGTCGGCGATCACGCTGATGGTGCAGAACCTCGGCGGCCCGCTGGTGCTGGTGGTCATCCAGGCCGTGCAGACCTCGCGCACGCTGTACCTGGGCGGCACCACCGGCCCGGTCAAGGACATGACACCCGCGCAGCTCGATGCGCTGGGCCACGGGTACACCTACTCGCTGCTGTGGGTGGCCGGGATTGCCATCCTGGTCGGATGCGCGGCGTTCTTCATTCGGTTCTCCGCGCGTGACATCGCCCGCGCCCAGCACACCCGGGAAGCGGTCGAGGCAGGCGAGCTGTAGGCAGGCTCGCCCAGAATTGGGTTTCTAACACCCCTACCTGGGGAAACGTGTCCAAAACCCAATTCTCGATGCAACGGGTGGGGCGACTAAGGTGGTCGGCTGTGATCACCCGCATGTCGGAGCTGTTCCTGCGAACACTCCGCGACGACCCCTCCGACGCCGAAGTCCCCAGCCACAAGCTGTTGATCCGGGCGGGGTACGTGCGTCCCATTGCGCCCGGTCTGTACAGCTGGCTGCCGCTGGGGCTGAAGGTGCTGCGCAAGATCGAAGCCGTGGTCCGTGACGAGATGGCCGCCATCGGGGCGCAGGAGATCCTGTTCCCGGCCCTGCTGCCGCGCGCGCCGTACGAGACGACCGGCCGCTGGACGGAATACGGCGACAACCTGTTCCGGTTGACCGACCGCCGCCGCAACGACATGCTGCTGGGCCCGACGCACGAGGAACTGTTCACGCTGACCGTCAAGGGGGAGTACAGCTCCTACAAGGACTTCCCGCTGATCCTGTTCCAGATCCAGACCAAATACCGCGACGAGGCGCGGCCGCGGGCGGGCATCCTGCGCGGCCGCGAGTTCATCATGAAGGACTCGTACTCGTTCGACATCGACGAGGGCGGGCTGAAGAACGCCTATCACGCCCACCGTGAGGCCTACCAGAAGATATTCGCGCGACTCGGCGTCTCCTACGTGATCGTCTCGGCGGTGTCCGGCGCGATGGGCGGCAGCGCGTCCGAGGAGTTCCTGGCCGAGAGCGAGGTCGGCGAGGACACCTTCGTGCGCTGTCTGGAGTCGGGCTATGCGGCCAACGTCGAGGCCGTGATCACCGCGGTGCCCGACGTGATCCCGTACGACGACGTCCCCGCGCCCGTCGTGTACGACACCGGCGACACCCCCACCATCGCGACTCTGGTCGACTGGGCCAACGGCGCCCTGGACCGCGAGGTCACCGCGGCCGACACCTTGAAGAATGTCCTGCTCAAGGTGCGCCGGCCGGGTGCGCAGGACTGGGAACTGCTGGCCGTGGGGGTGCCCGGCGACCGCGAGGTCGACGACAAGCGCCTCGGCGCCGCGCTCGATCCCGCCGAGTACGCCATGCTCGACGAGGCCGACTTCGCGAAGAACCCGTTCCTGGTGAAGGGCTACATCGGCCCGAAAGGGTTGCAAGCCAACGGGGTTCGCTATCTGGTCGACCCGCGGGTGGTGGGCGGGACGGCTTGGATCACCGGGGCCGACGAGCCCGGAAAGCATGTCGTGGGGCTGGTTGCCGGCCGGGACTTCACCCCGGACGGCACCATCGAGGCGGCCGAGGTCCGGGCCGGCGATCCGTCACCGGACGGGGGCGGACCGCTGGTCAGCGCGCGGGGCATCGAGATCGGCCACATCTTCCAACTCGGCCGTAAGTACGCCGATGCATTCAGCGCCGACGTGCTGGGCGAGGACGGCAAGCCGGTGCGCCTGACCATGGGGTCCTACGGCATCGGCGTGTCCCGGCTGGTCGCGGTGATCGCCGAACAGCATCACGACGAGCTCGGTCTGCGCTGGCCGTCGAGCGTGTCGCCGTTCGACGTCCACCTGGTGATCGCCAACAAGGACACCGAGGCGCGCGGCGGTGCCGCCGAGCTGGCCGTGAGCCTGGACGCGCGTGGCCTCGATGTGCTGCTCGACGACCGCACCGCCTCGCCCGGGGTCAAGTTCAAGGACGCCGAATTGATCGGGGTGCCGTGGGTGGTGGTGGTCGGCCGCGGCTGGGCCAGCGGCGTGGTGGAGTTGCGTAACCGGTTCACCGGCGAGACCCGAGAGATTCCCGTCGCCGACGCGGCCCCGGTGATCTCGGGTGTGATCCGCGGGTAGCGCTACTCGCTGCCGCCGGGGAACGCCCGAGTCAGTGGCCACGCCTTGAGCACCCGTTTCCAGCGAGCGGCGAAGACGGCGGACTGCGTCAGCGCCGACACCGCGAACCTGCGATCGGCGTCGCCCTCGGAACCCTTGGCGGCCTGCTCGAGCACCGCGCGCCACGCCACCGCGGTGTCTTCCTCCATCCGCACCGCGAGATTGGCTGCGTCGGTCGGGTTGTTCACGGCGATCGGCAGCCGATACCCGGCCGCCGGTAACGGCGCCACGACCGACCGCGCCTCCAGCATCGAGATCGCTGCCTCACGATGCGCCCGGTGGGTGGTCATCGCCTGGGCCACCAGATGGTTGAGGTCGGGGATGGAGTGCGCCGACACCAGTCCGTAGCCGTAGATCGTCGCGTGCCCGGTGGCCACGGCGTCGTACAGCGCGGCCGCGTCTGCTTCGGCCGGACGGGTGGGAGCCGGCGCCGGAGTGGTCATCGGTCCGCCTCCGGAGCGTTCAGGCCCACCGCGACCGAGGTAGTGCACGACGCCGAGATCGACCCGAGCAGCCCCGCCCGGTATCCGGACTGGGTCGCCGCCAGTTGGCCGGCACTGTCGGCGGCGTGACGCAGCGCGGTGACCACATCCTCGACCGTCGGGGGCGGTGCGCCGGCGGCGGCGGTGGCGGTGGCGGTGGATGTGGTCACCGCGGTGGTGGTACTCGGCGCGGAGCGCCCTGCGGCGCGGGCGATCTCGACAGCCAGCACCCTGGCATGCTCGGCGCGTTCCGAGGCGATCTGGGTCAGTGCGGGCACCAGCGGGGGGGCGGCGGCGGCCGCCGCCGCACGGGCCAGTTCGGAATCGACGTTGGCGGAGTCGAGCTGGGCCTGCAGGGCGTCGACCTCGGGTGGCCCGGACCCGCAGGCCGACGCGGTGGCCGCCACCAGCGCCAGGCCGGCCGCGCCGCGGCCGAAGCCCACCAGAACGTCGCGCCTGCGGAGCTTTGCGGGGTCGGCGAAGGGTCGCAGCACGCCCAACATCCTGCCATTGCCGGTCCATGATGCCCCGCAGCGCGCTGGTGGTTTGCGGCTGTCGTCGCTTTCACTGGCGTATCGTTGGTGGCTGGTGCGCGGGCTGCCCGCGGCACGATGTCGGTGACAACTCAAGATGAGGAGCTCGTCGTGACTGAGCGGTCCCGGGGCCTGCCCTCACCGCCCGAGGTGATCGAGCTACTCGATGGGGATTTCACGCGCGCCGGCTACGAGATCGACGATGTGAGCATCGACACCGCCGTCCGCCCCCCTCGCATCAATGTGATCGTCGACGGCGACACCGCTCCTGACCTCGACGCCATCGCCGACCTGTCGCGGTTGGCTTCCGATCGGCTGGATGAGGTGTCCGACATCACCGAGCACTACGTCCTGGAAGTCGGCACCCGGGGCGTGGACCGCCCGCTGACCGAGGAGAAGCACTTCCGGCGAGCATGCGGGCGCAAGGTCGACCTGCAGCTGGCCGACGGCTCGGAACTGACCGGCCGCATCGTGGGTGTCACCGGAGGTGCCCTGCGGTTGCTGGTCCGGGACCGGGCGGACTGGACCGTGCGCGCGAGGCCGCTTGCTGACATCACGAAAGCTGTTGTGCAGGTGGAGTTTTCATTGCCCGGAAAGCGGGAGGTGGAACTGATGAGCCAGGCCGGAAAGGAGGCCCGAGCATGAACATCGACATGGCCGCACTGCACGCCATCGAGGTGGACCGTGGTATCCCGGCGGGAGAACTGCTCGAGACCATCAAGTCCGCACTGCTGACCGCCTACCGGCACACCGCCGGACACCAGGCCGACGCGAGCATCGACATCGACCGCAAGTCCGGTGAGGTCAAGGTGACGGCGCGCGAACTCGACGCGGACGGCAACGTCATCAGCGAGTGGGACGACACCCCCGAGGGCTTCGGCCGGGTGGCGGCCACCACCGCACGCCAGGTCATGCTGCAACGGTTCCGGGACGCCGAGAACGAGAAGATCTACGGCGAGTTCTCCGCGCGGGAGGGCGACATCGTCGCCGGCGTCATCCAGCAGAACGCCCGTGCCAACGCGCTGGGCGAGGTGGTGCTGCGGATGGGCAGCGAGACGAAGTTCTCCGAGGGTGTCATCCCGGCCTCCGAACAAGTCCCCGGCGAGCAGTACGACCACGGGGACCGGCTGCGTTGTTACGTGTTGGGGGTCACACGCGGGCCGCGCGAACCCAAGATCAGGCTGTCGCGCACCCACCCCAACCTGGTACGCAAATTGTTCTCGCTCGAGGTGCCGGAGATCGCCGAAGGCTCGGTCGAGATCGTCGCGGTGGCGCGCGAGGCCGGTCACCGGTCCAAGATCGCGGTCGCATCCAAGGTGCCCGGGCTCAACGCCAAGGGCGCCTGCATCGGCCCGATGGGCCAGCGGGTGCGCAATGTGATGAGCGAACTGTCCGGCGAGAAGATCGACATCATCGACTACGACGAGGACCCTGCCAGGTTCGTCGCGAACGCCCTGTCTCCGGCCAAGGTGGTGTCGGTGTCGGTGATCGACCCCAACACCCGTGCGGCCCGGGTGGTGGTGCCGGACTTCCAGTTGTCGCTGGCCATCGGCAAGGAGGGTCAGAATGCCCGACTCGCGGCCCGGTTGACCGGCTGGCGGATCGACATCCGTAGCGATGTCGCGGGCGAAGGGACTGACCAGGCCGGACGCGGCCGGGGCGCGCAGGGTCCGGACCGGGCAACCCGCGACCGTTAGGTGGCTGGCCGGGTGGTTCGGAACCGCGGTTTCATGACGGTAGACTGAGCCGTGATCCAGCGCGAGACTCCGGCCCGCGCGCATGTCCGCACCGAAGGACCGGTGCGGATGTGCGTGGGGTGCCGGAAGCGAGAGTTGGCCGTCGAACTGCTACGGACAGTGGCTGTGCCGGACGGTGCATCGGTCGGTTCAGTGATTGTTGACCAGACCGGTAACCTTCCTGGTCGGGGTGCATGGCTGCACCCTGACCGGCAGTGTCTGACCGACGCGATTCGACGGCGGGCGTTCGCGCGAGCGTTGCGAATCGCCGGTTCACCGGACACCTCCGCGGTCGTCGAGCATCTTCACGCGCTCGGCGTCCCGGCAACAGAACAGGTAGCGAAGAACATGAGCACACCGTGAAGTCCCGATGACCATGCGTCATAGCTAAACCCGAGGCGCGGCGCCGACCACCGCTGTCGCCTCTAGACAGGAGATGTAGTGGCAGGCAAGGCCCGCGTGCACGAGTTGGCCAAGGAACTCGGTGTCACCAGTAAGGAAGTCCTGGCTCGGCTGAGCGAGCAGGGTGAGTTCGTCAAATCGGCGTCGTCGACGGTGGAGGCCCCCGTCGCGCGCCGACTCCGTGAGTCGTTCGGAGGTGCCAGGTCGGCGCCGCAGAGCGCTCCCGTCAAGGCGGCGCAACCGGTAGCCGCGGCACCGGCGGGCAACGGCACCGCAGTCGCCGCACCGGCGGCGCCCGTGCCCGTCGCGCCCAGCCCGAGGCCCACCGCCCCCAGACCTCCGGTCCCCGTCGCGCCGGAGAAGCCCGCCGCCTCGGCGCCGCCGACTCCGGCTGCGCCCGCCGCGGGCCCGGGCGTCGTGCCCGGTCCGCGCCCCGGTCCCAAGCCCGCCGCGCCGCGCCCGCCGCGCGTCGGCAACAACCCGTTCTCGTCGCAACAGCCGGTCGAGCGGGCGATTCCCCGGCCGCAGGGCCCGCGCCCCGGACCCGCCGCAGGCGGACCGCGGCCCGGTCCCGGCGCTGGTCCTCGGGCCACCCCGGGCAACATGCCCCCGCGTCCGCCCGGCGCCGGCGCCGGGCGGCCACCACGTCCGGGTGCGCCGCGGCCCGGTAGCGGTCCGCGGCCCGGTCCCGGTCAGGGCGCACGTCCCGGTGCCGGTGGCGGTGGCAACTACCGCGGTGCCGGCGCTGGCGGCGGTGCCGGCGCTGGTGCCGGCGGCGGTGCGGCTGCCGGTGGTTTCCGGGGCCGTCCCGGTGGCGGTGGCGGCGGTGGCGGCGGTGTCGGCCGACCCGGGCAGCGCGGTGGTGCGGCCGGCGCGTTCGGCCGGCCGGGTGGTGCCCCGAAGCGCGGTCGCAAGTCGAAGCGGCAGAAGCGCCAGGAGTACGACTCGATGCAGGCGCCGGTCGTCGGTGGTGTGCGGTTGCCGCACGGCAACGGCGAGACCATCCGGCTGGCCCGCGGCGCTTCCCTGAGCGATTTCGCCGAGAAGATCGACGCCAACCCCGCTTCGCTGGTCCAGGCGTTGTTCAACCTGGGCGAGATGGTCACCGCGACCCAGTCGGTCGGTGACGAGACCCTGGAACTGTTGGGCAGCGAGATGAACTACAACGTTCAGGTGGTCTCGCCCGAGGACGAGGACCGTGAACTGCTCGAGTCCTTCGATCTGACCTACGGAGAAGACTCAGGGGACGAGGACGATTTGGAGCAGCGTCCGCCGGTCGTCACGGTCATGGGTCACGTCGACCACGGCAAGACCCGACTGCTCGACTCCATCCGGAAGGCCAACGTCCGCGAGGGCGAGGCCGGTGGTATCACCCAGCACATCGGTGCCTACCAGGTGGCCGTCGAACACGACAGCACCGAACGGCTCATCACCTTCATCGACACCCCGGGCCACGAGGCGTTCACCGCCATGCGTGCCCGC
>CAYLWH010000002.1:95929-115301 GCA_964387245.1 uncultured Mycobacterium sp. | reverse complement strand
TGGTCATTCACCTCCACGGCGCACCGAACGACCCCGCCAACGACGGTTTCCCCACGGCGGTCATCCGGCCCGGCGAAAACATCGACTATCTCTTCAGCAACGATCTCGAGGCGGCCACGCTCTGGTACCACGATCACTCGATGGGCATCACCCGGCTGAACATCTATGCCGGTCTGGCGGCACCGTACTGGGTCCGCGACGAGTTCGACACCGGTGAAGACGACAACCCCTTGGGGCTGCCGGCCGGTGAGTATGAACTGCCATTGTTCATCTCCGACAAGGTGTTCACCCGCGACGGCAGAATGCGCTACAACAGTTTTCGCACCACCGTCCTCAACGATCACTGGAGCGGCGGCCTCGCCGGCGACGTGATGGTCGTCAATGGCAAGGTCTGGCCGCGCATGATGGTGGATCGCGGCGTGTACCGAATCCGGCTGACGTCGGCATCGCAGGTCAACGACTACCGAATAGCGTTCTCCAACAACATGCCCTTCTGGGTGATCGGCGGCGACGGAGGTTTGCTGGACAGGCCGGTGGCGGTCCTCGCGCTCGACGTGGTGTCCGCCGAACGCTACGACCTTCTCGTCGACTTCACCGGCTTCCAACCGGGTGATGCCGTTGAACTGCTCAACATCTCGCAGATCTCGTGGCTGGGGCAGTTGGGTGGCAGCGCCAGAGTCGGCTACATCATGCGATTCGAGGCAACCGACAAGGTCGGCAGATACACGCAGGTCCCCACCGGCCTGCGGGGAGGCGACAAGCGGCCGCGGGGCTTGCCCGAACTGGCAACCGCAACAGAGCCTGCCGTCAACCACACGCTCAACGTCAACCTCAATGCCGAAGGGCAGGGGACTTCACGCCTCAACATGAACATCGACAACCTGCCCTTCGACAGTCCGGATGTCGACATCGCCCATCAGGGCGCGGTGTATCAGTGGAACCTCATCAACGCCGATGTCACGCAGCAGACCCACGCCGTCCACCTCCATTTGGCGATGTTTCGGGTCATCGGGAGACAGGACTTCGACCGAGCCCGGTACGCGCATGAGCAGGACAGCCCGGGACACATCGGAGGTCAGCGCTGGGCACCGTCGGCAGAGGAGTACCTGACGGGGCCACTCGAGGATCCCGCCCCCTACGAACGGGGTTGGAAGGACACCGTGCGCTGTCCCCGCGGTCAGATCACCCGGGTTCTGGTCCGCTGGCCCACCAGCGACGAGCTTGGGTTCGACCCCGACGCACCGTTCACGGCGCCCGACGGCACGACGCTGCAGGGCTATGTCTGGCATTGTCACATGCTCGATCACGAAGACAACGAGATGATGCGACGGATTCGCGTTCAGAACCCGATCGCGCCCGAGGCGGCGGTGACCGTGCCCGACATGCCGATGCCCGAGCACGGCAACCATCACTGACTAACGCCCGAGGGGATTGTCTGCCAGCCAGGCCTCGGCGACCGTCCGCGGGTCGGCGCCGTCGGCGACCTCCCGGCGCATCCGCTTCAGCGCAGCGGTGTCGAGCACACCGGCCACCTGATTGAGTGCCAGCACCTGCTGCTGGCTCAACTCGTTACGCCGGTATAGCGGCACGACGTTCTGCGCCTGGATCAACGTCGGCTTGCGGTCGGCGAGCACCAGCACGTCGGCGGGAACGTCCGGATCGGCTGTCGAGGTCCACGCCACCTTCACCTGACCCGTCCGTAACGCATCGAAAAGCGCTGCGTCGTCGGCAAACTCGCGAACCGGCCGCAGCTTGCAGGGACCCACCGCCGACGGTGTGCGGGCACTGCGCACGGCACCCACGGTCAGCTGCGCACAGTGCTTGACCAACGCCGTGAGGTCGCGTCGGCCCCAGATCGTCGCGGTTGCCTCGGTGACCGCAACGGCCGGTTTGTCCTCGGCCGCGGTGGTGTAGTCGCCCACCGACACACCTTCCGGCAGGGTGCCGACCATGGTCTTGTAGGTCTGCTCATCGGAGCGACCCGGCGCACCCGGCGCGAAGGTCTGCAGCAGCCGACCGGTGTACCCGGGCACCACACTGAGCTCTCCGGAGTCCAACTCGGCCAACGGATCCTCGACCACCTCCACCCGAGCCGGGGTGCCGTAGACCCGTAACGCGGCGGCGTAGAGGTTGGCCAGTAACACCGATTCCGGATCGGCGGAAGCACCCACCGCGATGGCCGGCACGCCGCCCGGATGTGCGCCGCACGCCGTCATCACCGCAAGCAGCAAGGCCAGCGCGATGGAGCGCAGACTACGCCTCAGCCTCATCGGACGCCGCCGCTACCGCCGCGGCGACAGCGGGCGCCACCCGCGGGTCGAGTGGGCTGGGCACGATGAAATCGGTTGCCAACGCATCGCCCACCACGGCGTGGATCGCCTCGGCCGCCGCGACCTTCATCCGTTCGGTGATACGCCTGGCGCCGGCGTCCAACGCTCCGCGGAACACGCCAGGGAACGCCAACACATTGTTGATCTGGTTCGGGAAGTCGCTTCGGCCGGTGGCCACCACGGCGGCGTACTTCTTTGCGACCTCGGGGTGGACCTCCGGGTCGGGGTTGGACAGCGCGAACACGATGCCCTGCGGTGCCATCGTGGCGATGATCTCCTCGGGGACCACACCGGCGGACACCCCGAGGAACATGTCGGCACCGTCGAGCGCTTCGGCCACACCGCCGGTGCGGCCGGCGGGATTGGTGCGTTCGCCAAGGTCGGCCTTGGAGGAGTTCAGGTCGTCCCGACCGGTGTGCACGATGCCCCTGGAGTCGAGCACCGTAACGTCGGTCACACCTTTGGCGAGCAAAATGTTCGCGCACGCGACACCGGCCGCGCCGGCTCCGGCGATGACAACGCGCAGCCCGCTGGCGTCACGCCCGAGCACTTTGGCCGCACCGAGCAGTGCGGCGAGCACGACGATCGCGGTTCCATGCTGATCGTCGTGCATCACCGGACAGTCCAATGCCTCGATGAGCCGGCGTTCGATCTCGAAGCAGCGGGGAGCGGAGATGTCCTCGAGGTTGACCGCGCCGAAGGTCGGACGCAGCCGGATCAGCGTCTCGACGATCTCGTCCGGGTCCTTCGTGTCGAGCACGATCGGGATGGAGTCCAGTCCGCCGAACGCTTTGAACAACGCGCACTTGCCCTCCATGACCGGGAGCGAGGCGGAGGCACCGATGTCCCCGAGTCCCAGCACGGCGGTGCCGTCACTGACCACTGCGACCAACCGGTCCGCCCAGGTGTACCGCTTGGCCAGCGTGACGTCCGCGGCGATTGCCCTGCTGACCTGCGCCACACCCGGGGTGTAGGCGATCGACAGGGCGCGCTGCGTGTCGAGTGCAAACTTGAGCTCGACAGACAACTTCCCGCCCACATGCGCGTCGAAAATCTCCTCGTCGGTGATGTGGACTGCGGGGGTCTTCACGGTATCGGCCACCGCGTCAGGGTACTTCACCGCACAGTTGGTCCGGACGGGTCGTCCAGTGTGCAGTCCCGGTCGACCGGTGCCGCGTAGCATTCAGATCCACATGCCCTGACGAGGGAGGCCGGAGTATGCCGTCATTCCGCGCGTTGCCGCCGTCGCTGTTGGGCGCGAACCGCGCCAAGCCGGCCCCCGAAGTCAAACCCATCCACATCCCGGTCGCCCGCGCGATGGTCGATTGCGCGGTGTACGTCGACGGGTCGCGGCTGCCCGGCAAGTTCACCCACGGCGGTGCGCTCGCCCAGGTTCGCGAATTCGAGGCCGACGGCCAAAGCGCGTTCGTCTGGGTGGGCCTGCACGAGCCCGACGAGTACCAGATGCAGTCGGTGGCAGAGGTCTTCGGCCTGCATCTGCTGGCGGTCGAGGACGCGGTGCACGCCCACCAGCGCCCGAAACTGGAACGCTACGACAACACTTTGTTCCTGGTGCTCAAGACCGTCAACTACGTGCCCCACGAGTCGGTGGCGCTGGCCCGCGAGATCGTCGAAACCGGCGAGATCATGATCTTCGTCGGCGCCGACTTCGTGGTGACGGTACGACACGGCGACCATTCCGGGCTGGCCGGTGTGCGCAAGAGGATGGAGGACCAGCACAAGCACCTGGCGCTGGGCCCCTACGCGGTAATGCACGCCATCGCCGACCACGTCGTGGACAGCTACCTCGACGTCAGCAGGCTGATGGAATCTGACATCGACGCCATCGTGGAGGAGACGTTCGCTCCGACGAAGCACACCGACATCGCGCAGATCTATCTGCTCAAGCGGGAGATCGTCGATTTCCGCCGGGCCGTGGAGCCACTCTCGGTGGAACTTGGCCGGATCAACTCCGACCACAAGGATCTGATGTCCAAGGAGGTGCTGCGCTACATCCGCGACGTCGTCGACCACCAGACGAATGCCGCAAACGCAATCGCCAGCTATGACGAGATGCTGTCGTCGTTGGTGCAGGCCGCGTCGGCCAAGGTCGGCATGCAGCAGAACACCGACATGCGCAAGATCTCGGCCTGGGTGGCGATCGCGGCTGTGCCGACGATGATCGCCGGCATCTACGGAATGAACTTCGAGCACATGCCCGAGTTGACATGGACCTGGGGTTATCCCGCGGTGCTGCTGCTGATGGCCTCCGTCTGCGGATTCCTGTACCGCAATTTCCGGCGTAGACACTGGCTCTAGTCGCAGCGGAGTCATCTCCGCTTCAGTGCGGTTGTCCCCCCGCGCGTTCGGGGTCTGTGACGTCGGTACCGGCCTGGTGCCACGCCTCCCGTAACGCACCGACCCCCTTGAGTCGCACCCAGGCTGCTTCGGTGGCGGTGATCGGGACGGCGGTCAAGAACCTCACGGGATCGCAGGGCGCGTCCAGTGCCAGGTCGGCGATCCCGCCGGACTCGAGCAGCATCGCGCTGAACGACGGCAGACCGGCTGGTCGCTCCCACAACGGCGACCCGAGGTCGACGAGCACGTCGGTATCCAGAACCAGCCCGTCGACGGCCGGAGTGGCGGCGAGCACCGCCACGGTGCGGGCCAACCCCGGCGTCGGAACACTGTCGCGAAGTCGCACAACCACTTCAGCCCGCGGCCCACACACCGGGTCCACGGCGAGTGCAGCCGGGTCCGTCATCGGATACCGCGCACAACCGAGCGAAACATAGTGCAGCACACCCTCGATTGGACCGAACCGCAGCACGTCGATACATTCCACGCCGAGGAATGTCACGCTGGCCGAAACAGGTTCGGCGGCAACCACTTTCGCACGGAAATGCCCGCGCAGATGGGCACGGACCTGGTCAAGAACCTGCGTCACTGCGGCACCCTCGGCGGGCTGGTCACCTCGCTCGGTCACCCGTTCCCCTTCGCGACGCGCCCCGCGGTCGCGGGCCTACAGCGTCAAACGAGCCAACATGTCGCGGGCCCTTTCGGCGTTCTGCGGATCGCACAGTACGTCGTAGCGGCCGGCGACGAGTTGCATCGTCGAACTGAAGTCCCTGGTGCCCTTCGCCATCGCATACGGGATCGCTGACGTGATCAGCCCGAAGACGATGCCGGCCACCAGACCCGTCAGCAACGATTGCAACGGGTCGCCGAAGAACCCCAGCACCAGACCAACGAAAATCCCCAGCCAGGCGCCGGTCAGCACGCCACCGCCGAGCACCTTGGGCCAGGTCAGGCGGCCGGTGACACGCTCGACCTGCATCAGGTCTACGCCGACGATGGTGACCTGCTGAATCGGGAACTGGTGATCGGACAGGAAGTCGACCGCCTTTTGCGCCTCGGCGTAAGTCGGGTAGGAACCGATCGGCCACCCCTTCGGCGGTGTGGGAAGCCCGATCGGACGACTGCGGCCTGCCCGTGGATTGCCGGCCGACGCGCCCGGGTTCGGGCCGGGTTGGAAAGGACTTGTCATCGGATCTCTCTCCTCTGCTCAGGTGTCCGATGATACGTGCGGCAACCAGACACGCCGCTTATCACCAGCACATACACCAGGTTGGACCGGCATGACATCGCCTGGCGGTTGCGGGCATCGCCGTCGGCATCGCATCGTTGTCCTCGCGCTGGTCGGCACGTCTCCACATCTCCCGCCGAACGGAGGCCGACCGGTGTCGGAAGAGGTCAGCCCGGTGGGGTGAACGGTTCGGCGAGCCGCCGCATCCCGGCGGCCCTTCCCTTGGCCGAGATCACCCGCGCCATCTTGCGGCTGGCCTCGTCGATCATCTCGTCGCCCAGCATCACCGCGCCCCGCGCCCCGCCGACGGTCGAGGTGTGCCACTCGTATGCCTCCAGGATCAGTTCGGCGCGGTCGTAGTCCTCCTGCCGTGGACTGAAGATCTCGTTGCCCGCGGCGATCTGATCCGGGTGCAGCACCCACTTGCCGTCAAAGCCCAGTGCGGCGGCCCGCCCGGCGACCCGCCGGAACCCGTCGACGTCGCGCACCTTCAGGTACGGGCCATCGATCGCCGCGATCCCGTGCGTGCGGGCGGCCACCAGGATGGTCATCAGCACATGGTGATAGGCGTCGCCGACGTCGTAGCCAGTCGGCTGTTCGCCGACCACGAGCGTGCGCATGTTGAGGTTCGCCATCAAATCGGCCGGCCCGAGCACCAGAGCGTGCACACGGGGATGCGCCGCGATGGCGTCGATGTTGGTCAGGCCTCTGGCGTCCTCGATCTGTGCGTCGATCCCGATCCGGCCGACCTCGAGACCGTGGGTCGTCTCGAGCTGGGCGAGCAGCAGGTCGAGCGCCTGCACGTGCGACACGTCGGGCACCTTCGGCAACACCACGACATCGAGGGCTGCACCGGCGCCGGCGACGACTTCGATGACGTCCGCGTGCGTCCACGGCGTGGTCCAGTCGTTGACCCGGACGCCACGCAGTTGGCCCACCCAGCCGGGCTCGGCCAGCGCCGCCGCCACCGCGGTCCGGGCGGTGGCCTTGGCATCGGCGGCCACCGCGTCTTCGAGGTCCAGGAACACCTCATCGGCGGGCAGGCCCTTGGCCTTGTCGATCATCCTGCGGCTGCTTCCGGGCACCGACAGACAGGTTCTTCGGGGTCGATACGCGTCTTTCACGGATTCACTCCTACCCTTTGAGTCATGGCGTCGGTCAACAGGGTGTACGCAGCCCGGCTCGCGGGGTTGGTGGTACTGGGACCCGACGGCGAGTCGGTCGGCCGGGTCCGCGACGTCGTCATCAGCATCAGCATCGTTCGACAGCAGCCGCGGGTGCTCGGACTTGTCGTCGAACTGCTCACCCGCAGAAGGATTTTCGTCCCGATCCTGCGGGTGACCGCGATGGAGTCGCACGCGGTCACCCTTAACACGGCCAATGTGTCATTGCGCAAGTTCGCGCAACGGCCCGGCGAGGTGCTGGTGCTCGGCCAGGTGCTCGACACCAGGGTGCAGACCGATGACCCCGAGTTGCCGCAGCTGCACGGCCTCGACGTGGTGGTGATCGATCTCGGAATGGAGCAGACCCGCACGCGCGACTGGCTGGTCACCCGCGTCGCCGTCCGCAGCTACCGTCGCCTTCGGCGCACCACCGTGCACGTCGTCGACTGGCAGCATGTGCAGGGGTTGACCCCCACCGCCCTGGCGATGCCGGGTCAAGGCGTCGCGCAACTGCTACACCAGTTCGAGGACAAGCGACCGGTCGAGGTCGCCGACGCCATCCGCGAGCTTCCGGTCAAGCGCCGTGCCGAGATCATCAACGCCCTCGACGACGAGCGGCTGGCCGACATCCTGCAGGAGCTCTCCGAAGACGAGCAGACCGAACTGCTGCTCAAGATGGACACCGAACGCGCCGCCGATGTGCTGGAGGCGATGGATCCCGACGACGCCGCCGACCTGCTGGGGGTGCTCAACCCGGCGCAGGCCGAGGCGCTGCTGGCCCGGATGGATCCCGAGGATTCCGATCCGGTGCGCCGTCTGCTGCGGCACTCACCCGACACCGCGGGCGGTCTGATGACACCCGAGCCGGTGGTGGTGGCGCCCGACACCACGGTTGCCGGAGCTCTGGCCCGGGTGCGCGACCCCGAACTGACCCCGGCGCTGTCGTCGCTGGTGTTCGTGGCCCGGCCACCGACCGCCACCCCGACGGGTCGCTACCTGGGCTGTGTGCATCTGCAGCGGCTGTTGCGCGAACCGCCCTCGGCCCTGGTGAGTGGCATCGTCGACGCCGACCTGCGGGCCCTGACCCCGGAGCAGTCACTGGCCACCGTAACGCGGTACTTCGCGGCCTACAATCTGGTGTGCGGGCCCGTCATCGACGATCAAGGCCACCTGCTGGGCGCTGTCACCGTGGACGACGTTCTCGACCACCTGCTGCCGAATGACTGGCGCGCGAGTTCCGATGAGCCTGAACTGGACCCGGCGCCGTGAACGAAACCTCGTCCCGCGGGCGACTGGACACCCCGCGCACGTCACGGCGGCCACGCTTCAATGTCGATCCCGAAGCGGTGGGCCGCCACAGCGAGGCCGTCGCCCGGTTCCTCGGCACCGGCCGGTACCTGCTGTGGCAGACCATTCTCGTGATCGTGTGGATCTGCTTGAACATGTTTGCCGTCGCGTGGCGGTGGGATCCGTATCCGTTCATCCTGCTCAACCTGGCGTTCTCGACACAGGCGGCATATGCGGCGCCGCTGATCCTGCTCGCGCAGAACCGTCAGGAAAACCGCGACCGGGTTTCGCTCGACGAGGACCGCCGGCGGGCCGAGCAGACCAAGGCCGACACCGAATATCTGGCCCGTGAGCTGGCCGCGCTCCGGCTGGCGATCGGTGAGGTCACGACCCGTGACTACCTGCGTCGCGAACTCGAAGAGTTGGGCGAGAAGATCGACACGCTGCGGCCGAAGAAAGGTTCGTCTGGCAAGTCAGAGCCCGATGAGCAGCATTCGAAGAAATTGAGTTGAATTTCCCCTGACCTCAGGCCCGCCATTGTTGCCACCACGGACCCCAAGAGTATGTATGGTGACTTGGTTCACATGGTTTGTCCGGATTCAGCCGGCACTGAGCACGAGGACGGTCGGGTGCACATAGGGCTAGGCTGGAGGGCACGCCGAGCCCTCAGAACGGACCGGGAACCAGCACCCGGTCGGATGGCCCGCCTGACCCGGCCCGCTTTCGGAATCACTGTCCTGACCCCGCTGATGCTCGCCGCCGCCGTCGGCGCTGCCGGGCCGTCGACGCCAGCACCCGCAGCGTCGGTACAGGCCGACGATGTCTCTCCCCCCGCGGCCCTCGCCCCGTCTCCGCCTCCGGACCTCACCGGCCCGTCAGTTGTCGCGCTGCCCCGGCAGCCGGCCGCGCTGCGCGTAGCGTCGGCCACCACCTCAGCGCCGCCTCCGGCCCTGGTGGTGTCGGCGCCCGGCGCGTTGCGAATCCCGGCGATCGCGCTGAGCGCCTACCGCAATGCCGAAGGCATGATGAACCGCGCCTTACCGGGCTGTGGGGTCAGCTGGAACCTGCTCGCGGGAATCGGGCGCATCGAGTCCGGCCACGCGAACAACGGCGCCACCGACACCACCGGCACGGCGGTCAACCCGATCTACGGTCCCGCGCTGGACGGCAGCCTGCCGGGCAACGAGACCATCGTCGCCAGCAGCCAGCTCGGCCGCGTCACTTACGCCCGGGCGATGGGTCCGATGCAGTTCCTGCCCGGCACCTGGTCGCGGTTTGCATCCGATGGTGACGGTGACGGCAAGGCCGACCCTCAGAACGTCTACGACGCCTCCCTTTCGGCCGCGCGGTACCTGTGCAGCGGCGGATTGAACCTGCGCGACCAGTCGCAGGTGATGAGCGCCATCCTGCGTTACAACAATTCGGTGGCCTACGCCCGCAATGTGCTCGGCTGGGCCGCGGCATACGCCACCGGCGTCGCCCCGGTCAACCTGCCGCCGATCACCGGGTCGGTCCCGCCGATCGCCGACAGGCGCCTCGACGCCAACGCCCACCTGGATGCCAACCCCGAGGGACTGGGTCCGGGTCTGGCCCCGGCCGATCCGCTGCCGGTGTTCAGCCTGAACCAGAGCGACGTGGCCAACCAGTTGCCCGTCCCGCCCGGGCCGGTCGATGGCGTCTCACAGGCCCCACTCAACGCACCGTGCACCATCTTCTGCATCACCGAGAGCGCGCCCGCTGTGCCACCGTGGGGTGCCGTACCGCCGTGGGCACCGGCACCCCCGCCGTGGGGACCGCCCGCACCGCCGTGGGCACCGGCACCGCCGCCGTGGGCACCGCCCGCCCCTGAGTTCGCGCCCGTAGCCGAAGTGCCGGCACCCCCCGTCGGCGTGTTCGACCCGGCACCCCCCGGTCCGCCGGTTGGGCCCCTTCCCGGTCCGGCTGCCTGAGCAGCTTCGGGTGTCCGGGCGCGTTGAGCGGACGTAACCACAGATAGACTCGGCGTGATGTCTGAAGCCACCGATCTGTCTCCAGCCGTGCGCGCCGCGCTGGGCAAGGTGATCGATCCCGAACTGCGCAAACCCATCACCGAACTCGGCATGGTCAAGAGCGTCGACGTGCGGCCCGACGGGGCTGTCCACGTCGAGGTGTACCTAACCACCGAGGCGTGCCCGAAGAAGTCGGAGATCAGCGAGCTGGTCACCCGCGCTGTCGCCGACGTACCGGGCACCGGCACGGTCACCGTCACGCTGGACGTGATGAACGACGAGCAACGCGCCGAACTGCGCAAGCAGTTGCGTGGCGCCCAGGGACTCTCCGGCGAGTCGGTCATCCCGTTCGCCCAGCCGGGTTCGCTCACCCGGGTCTACGCCGTGGCATCCGGGAAGGGCGGCGTCGGCAAGTCCAGCGTGACGGTGAACCTCGCCGCCGCCATGGCCGCGCGCGGGTTGTCGGTCGGTCTGCTCGACGCCGACATCTACGGACACTCGGTGCCGCGGATGATGGGCACCGACGACCGGCCCACCCAGGTCGAATCGATGATCCTGCCGCCCGTGGCCCACGACGTGAAGATCATCTCGATCGCCCAGTTCACCCAGGGCAACACCCCGGTGGTGTGGCGCGGGCCGATGCTGCACCGTGCGCTGCAGCAGTTCCTGGCCGACGTGTACTGGGGTGACCTGGACGTGCTGTTGCTCGACCTGCCGCCCGGCACGGGCGACGTGGCCATCTCGGTGGCGCAGCTGGTGCCTGGCGCGGAGATCATCGTCGTGACCACACCGCAAATCGCCGCCGCCGAGGTCGCCGAGCGCGCCGGTGCCATAGCGTTGCAGACCCGGCAACGGGTGGTCGGCGTGGTGGAGAACATGTCCGGCCTGGTACTGCCGGACGGGTCGACGATGCAGGTGTTCGGCGAAGGCGGTGGCCGCCAGGTCGCCGGGAGCCTGTCCCGGTTGATGGGCGCCGACGTCCCGCTGCTGGGTCGGGTGCCGCTGGATCCGGCGCTGGTTGTCGCGGGTGATTCCGGTGTGCCACTTGTACTTTCGGCCCCGGATTCGGTTGCGGGCAAGGAACTGCGCGCCATCGCCGACACGCTCTCGGCACGCCGGCGCGGGCTGGCCGGAATGTCGCTGGGCCTGGACACCAACCGGCGCTGACCGATCGTTTCCGGCGTCGCGCCGGCGCGACGGCCCGATCGCCGCGTCCGGAGGGGGAACAGTTGTCTGATCACGCCGCGCGCCCGGGCCCGTTCTATGGACACCGGACGCCGAGATCGACGAATGGCGTGACCTACTCGCACTTTCGTGCCCAAACGTACGTTTCGGTCAGGTGGCGTCGGGGTCGAAGCGGGTAGGGCGGGCCGGATCCGGTTCGGCCGTCGCGGCGGGCGAGCGCTGCGCCACCGGCGGCGGCACGACCGTCCCGGTAACGGAATCACTCACGGCCGACTTGACGTCATGGATGCTGCCTTCGAAGCTGGTGAAGAACGAATCGTCGCCCTCCAGAAGGTGTTTGGTGATCGCCGCACGCGGCGTCATCCCACGCAGCTTGTTCAGCTCGCCGAGCGGTGCGCGCAAGTCCTCGAACTCCGGCCCGAGATCGTCACGCAGCTGACTGGTCGCGCCGCTGACATAGTCGCGAACCTGACGCAGCGTGTTCGACGTCCAACGGATGGCCCCCGGCAGCCGCTCGGGACCGAGCACCACCAAGCCGATGACGACCAGCACCAGCATTTCGCCCCAGCCGATGTTGGCGAGCATGGTCTAGCTGTCGGAAGCCGGGGTGACGGTGAGCGTTACGTGCCGACCGTCGCGCACCACCTCGATCGGTGCGGGCTGCCCGATCTGCAGTGCCCGCACCGCGACGGTCATCTCGTCCGCGTCGGCCACGGTCCGGCCACCGACCTTGACCACAACGTCGTTCTCCTGGATGCCGCCCTGCTGAGCGGGACCGCCAACTTTCACATTGGCCACCTGTGCACCGGAGGCGACGTCGTTGCTGACCGATCGGGCACTGAGCCCCAGCGTCGGGTGCGCGACCTTGCCGTCCTTGATGAGCATCTCGGCGGTGGCCTTGACCTCGTTGACCGGGATCGCGAAGCCCAGGCCACTGGCACTGTCGGACAACGACTTTCCGGCGGTGTTGATGCCGATGACCTCGGAGGACATGCTGATCAGCGGACCGCCCGAGTTTCCGTGGTTGATGGAGGCGTCGGTCTGAATTGCGTCGATGACTGTGTCGGTGTCCGACCCTTCACCCGACAGCGGAACCGGACGATGCAGGGCGCTGACGATGCCGTGAGTGACCGTGCTGCGCAGGCCCAGCGGCGCGCCCGCGGCGATCACCTCGTCGCCGACATGCACCTTGTCCGAGTCGCCCAGTCGCGCGACGGTCAGGTTGTCGACATTGTCGACCTTGAGCACCGCAAGGTCGGTCTTCGGGTCACGGCCAACCAGATTCGCGGGCACTTCCTTGCCGTCGTTGAAGACGACGGTGGTCTTGTACTGACCCGGGTTGTTGGCGGCGTCGGAGATGACGTGGTTGTTGGTGACGATGTAACCGCGGCCATCGATCACGACGCCTGAGCCCTGCGAGCCCTGGTCGTTCTTCTTGGCTTCGATGGTCACGACCGAATCCGCGACCGAAGACGCCACGTTGGCGAACTGTCCCGTCGGTCGATCACCGTGGTCAGCGGTCTCCAGCGTCACCTTCGAGGTGGTGAACGCCTCCACCACCTCGGCGGTCTTGCGGCCGACCCAGCCGCCGAGCATGCCGATCAGCAGTACGGTGACACCCAAAACCGCCAATGCCCGATAGGACACCCGGTCGCCGAAGAGCACATCGCGCACACCGAGTTTGCCTTCGACTCCCGGGGCCGGCGCCGCTTCGGACGCGATGACGGCCGGGGCGCCCAGCGAGGCGCCGGCCGCCGGGTCGCGCCATGGATCGTCGGGGTCGTCGGCCTCGGGTCCGAGCTTCTCCGCGTCCAGCGCACCCGCGTCGACCGGATGACGCTGCAGGGAATCGACGGCGACATAGGGCCGACCGAACGCCTCCGCCAACACGGGGTCCGCAGGACGGTCCCGCGCCGCGAACTCGGCATCGTCACGAAACTTCTGGGGCCGCAGATCGTCGGCCACGAACGAGCCCTCGATGCCGGAGGGCCGAGAGAACGCCCGTCGCGACGCTTCGTCGACGGGAGGACGCGAGACGGGGCGTGGCGCCAGGCGTGGGCCGCTGGCCCCGTGGCCGGAGTTATCGGGGTTGGAGCTCAAGTCATCCTCTTCTGCGGCGTCAGCGGCGAGTGGCGCAGTAGTTGAGTCAGCCACGCCTCGACTGTCCACCTTACCGGCGCCGGCGCCGGTCCCGCGTCGCGTCGTCGGCCAATCGGCTCGCGCCGTCGTCGCCCGGGTCGCCCGGTTCGAGGAACGCCGCGTAGGGAATCTGGGACAACCGCCCGACCAGGGAGGTCGGCAGGTCGATCGGCAGTGAGTCCCGCAGCGCTTTGCGGGCCTGGCGCTGGGCGTCGACCTCGGCGGCGCACGCGGGGCACATCCCCAGATGCGTTGCGGCACGCATGTGCGCGTTCAACCGCAACTCGCCGTCCGCGTAGGCCGCCACTGCTTCGGTGGACAGATGCTCGGTGGATCGGAACTGCCGGGGTGCGCCCACGGGCGCATCATTCTGCGAGGCGAAGTGGGTGGGAAGCCGGGTGAACCGGCGGAACACATGGCCCCGGTCGAACATCCCGACTCCTTCCTCCGCGATACCGCCATTGAATGTAGCGCGCCGGGCCGGAAGTCCACACCCCCAACGCCGAGGCGCGCACGGCATCACGCCGACTTTGCCCGGTACTCCTCATCCTGGGCGTGTGCGGCCAGGTAGTCCCGAATGCCTTGACGGCCCCGGTGGATGCGGCTTCGCACCGTTCCAAGCTTGACACCGAGGGTGGCGCCGATCTCCTCGTAGGACAACCCCTCGATGTCGCAGAGCACGACTGCGGCGCGGAACTCCGGCGGCAACGAATCCAGCGCTGCCTGCAGATCCGCACCGAGGCGTGAGTCGTGGTAAATCTGCTCGGGATCGGGGTCGGCAGCGGGCACCCGGTCATAATCCTCCGGCAGGGCTTCCATTCTGATTCGCGCACGACGACGGACCATGTCGAGAAAGAGGTTGGTGGTGATGCGGTGCAGCCAGCCCTCGAACGTGCCGGGCTGGTAACTCTGCACCGAACGGAACACCCGGATGAACGTCTCCTGGGTGAGGTCCTCGGCGTCGTGCTGGTTGCCGGACAGGCGGTAGGCCAGCCGGTACACCCGATCCGCGTGCTGGCGCACGAGCTCATCCCACGATGGCATCGTCGATTTGTCACCGGTGGCGTCGAACACGGCGGTGCCGCGCAACTCGTCGGATGGCTCGACCCAACCGATATCGCTGTACTGCCCGGGTTGCGACATGCTGGACGGGGCCATGAGCGTGCTGGTCGTCAGATCCTCCTGGTCGAAA
Organism: uncultured Mycobacterium sp.; assembly: GCA_964387245.1. Taxonomy (GTDB): domain Bacteria; phylum Actinomycetota; class Actinomycetes; order Mycobacteriales; family Mycobacteriaceae; genus Mycobacterium. Next base: position 100,431 of record CAYLWH010000002.1, on the reverse strand, counting down.
CTGCCGTACGGACGCGGCAGACCGTCGAATCCGGCAACGGGAATGTGCGCACCGCTATTCCCGGACCAGTCGCCGCCGCGCTCCATGCAAATACCGTCGTGCATCGGGGTGTGGTGGGCATATGAGGCGACTGAACTTTTCCTGAGAAAGGCGTCCGCGGCCGCATTGCCCTGCGCGGATCACGTCCCAACGTGGTGTTTCGGCGGGCGTGTCGCGGCCGAGACGGCACGACGGGGCCCGGTTGGCTCTACGCTGCGGTCATGGAAGCTGAGGAACCACCCGGCCAAACTCGGCCGAGTCGCGCAGAGTCGGTGGTGGCGCACGCGGAGGGTTCGATCACCGAGGACGCGGTGCTGGCGGCCGCGCGTGAGCGGGCCGAGGACATCGGCGCCGGTGCGGTGACGCCGGCGGTGGGCGCACTACTGAGCCTGCTGGCCCGACTGTCCGGCGGTAAAGCCGTGGTCGAGGTCGGTACCGGGGTGGGCGTGAGCGGGCTGTGGCTGCTGGGCGGTATGCGTGACGACGGCGTGCTGACCACCATCGACGTCGAACCCGAGCATCAGCGCCTGGCCAAGCAGGCGTTCAACGCGGGTGGCGTCGGCCCCTCCCGGACCCGCCTGATCGGTGGCCGGGCGCAGGAAGTGCTGACCCGTCTCGCCGACGAGTCTTATGACCTGGTGTTCATCGATGCCGACCCGCGCGATCAACCGGAGTTCGTCGTCGAAGGCATCCGATTGCTGCGGCCCGGCGGGGTGATCGTGGTCCATCGCGCGGCCCTGGGCGGCCGGGCCGGCGACCCCGCGGCCAACGACCCCGAAGTCACCGCCGTCCGCGAGGCCGCCCGGCTGATCGCCGAAGACGAACGCTTCACACCGGTGCTGGTGCCACTCGGCGACGGCATCCTGGCCGCAGTCCGGGACTAGAGACTCGCGAGCAGACGCAGAATCACCCTTCTCGGTGGATTTCGGGGTGATTCTGTGTCTGCTCGCGGTCCGCTGTTGACTCTCGGCTAAACGCGTGTTTAGCATGCTATACATGCGTTCAGTCGATGATCTGACCGCAGTCGCGCGGATCCGCGACGCCGCCATCGAACAGTTCGGGCGGCACGGTTTCGACGTCGGGTTGCGGGCCGTCGCCAAGGCCGCCGGCGTCAGCGCCGGACTGGTCATCCATCACTTCGGATCCAAGGACGGGCTGCGCAAGGCGTGTGACGACTACATCGCCGAGCAGATCCGGATCGCGAAGACCGAGGCGATCGCCTCCACCGATCCCACGACGTGGCTGGGTCAGATCGCCGAGATCGAGTCGTACGCACCGATGACGGCATACCTGATCCGCAGCATGCAGTCGGGTGGCGAATTGGCAAAGGCGTTCTGGCACAGATTGATCGACGACACCGAGCGGTATCTGCAAGAAGGTGTGCGCGCCGGAACCGTCAAAACGAGCCGGGACGCCCGCGCCCGGGCGAAGTACCTGGCGATGAGCGGCAGCGGGAGCCTCCTTCTGTACCTCCAACTGCATCCCGACCCGAGCGATCTACGTGCCGTGCTTCGAGACTACAGCGAGGAGATGATGCTGCCGGCGATGGAGATCTACACCAATGGACTGATGGCCGATGCCACCATGTATGACGCCTTCGTCACTCGGCGCGAGCACGGCATTCCACTCGGCACACCCGGGAAAGGGGAACACGATGACGGCGGCGTCCCCGCGACGGGATAGCAGCACCGGACGGCAGCTTGCTGTCGAAATCCGGAGTCTGTCAAAGTCTTTCGGACGGACGAAGGCGATCGACGGTCTCGACCTGACCGTCGAGTCCGGCGACATCGCCGGTTTCCTCGGGCCCAACGGCTCGGGCAAGTCGACCACCATCCGGGTGCTGCTCGGCCTGCTGCGCGCCGACGGCGGTCTGGTTCGGCTGCTCGGCGGCGACCCGTGGCGCGACGCGGTGGCACTGCACCGGCGGATCGCCTATGTGCCAGGAGATGTGACGCTGTGGCCCAATCTGACCGGCATGCAGGCAATCGACTTCTTGATCGGGTTGCGTGGCGGCGACAGGGCCGACATCCGGCGACGTGATGCGCTGATCGAGCGCTTCGAACTCGACACGCACAAGAAGGCACGCACATATTCCAAGGGCAACCGGCAGAAGGTGGCCATCGTGGCGGCGTTCAGCTGCAGGGCCGATCTCTACATCCTGGACGAGCCAACGTCGGGGTTGGACCCCTTGATGGAGAAGGCCTTTCAACAGTGCGTTCGAGAGGCTGCCGGTGGCGGCGCGGCCGTACTGCTCTCCAGCCACATTCTCGCGGAGGTCGAAAAGCTCTGTGACAACGTCACGATCATCCGGGCCGGCCGGACCGTCAAGTCAGGCTCCCTGACCGAACTGCGACACCTGATGCGCACCACCATCACGGTGCGAACCCGCGCCGACTGCCGGTCCTTGCGGGATTCGCCGCTGGTACACGATTTCACCGTCGAGGACGGCCAGAACCGGTTCTCGGTCGACCGCAACGATCTGGACCGCACCATGGGGCAACTCACCGGCCTCGGCATCGTCGAACTGTCGGTGGCTCCCGCGTCACTGGAGGACATGTTCCTGCATGAGTACCGCGAGCATCAGGTGCTCAACCCGTGACCGCGACCGCCACTACACCTCCCGTCGGTCGGCACACCGCGCCACCGGCCGAGTCCCCGTTCACCGGCGTCGGTGCGCTGCTCCGGTTGGCGCTTCGGCGCGACCGGATCCGGCTGGCCGTGTGGATCTCTTTGTTGACGCTCACCGCGTTCTCCACCCCGGGCGCGCTGGAATTGACCTATCCCGACGAGCCGCAACGGCTCGCCCGGATCGAGGTGATGCGGACACCTGCCGGAATCATGCTGGCAGGCCCCATGTTCGGGATGAACGAAACGGCCCTGGGCGCGATGGTCGCCAGCGAGCTGATGCTGACGCTCATCATCGCCACTTCTATTCTGGCCATTCTCACCGTCATCCGGCATACGCGCGCCGAAGAGGAAAGCGGCGCAGCGGAGTTGGTTCTCTCATCGGTAATCGGCCGCTACGCGCGGACGTTCGCAGCGCTGATCCTGATCGCGGCGGTCAACGCGGTGCTGGCCGTGGCCATGATGGTGGCACTGGCGGCGACCGGACTGGATGTGCTCAATGCCGCGGGCATGTGCCTGGCCATTGCCGCGGTTGCGGTGGTGTTCGGTGCTCTCGCAGCCGTCACCGCGCAACTGTGGCGGCAGTCCCGCATCGCGACCGGCGCCGCGATGGCGGTGCTGGCGTCGGCTGCCCTCGTTCGCGGGGTCGGCGACGTCGTCGACAATGCCGGCAGCACGTTGAGCTGGTTCTCCCCCATCGCCTGGGCCCAGCAGATGCGAGCGTTCGTCGAACTGCGCTGGTGGCCGTTGGCGATGTTGATCACGCTCGCGCTGGCGTTGATGATGGCCGCCGCTGCGCTGGAGAGCAAACGCGAGTACGACGGCGGCAATTTCCCGTCCCGCGGTGACCGGCCCAACGCTCCCGCGGTCGGCGGAGTGTTTGGCCTGCACCTGCGGCTGCAGCGCGGGCAGCTGATCGGATGGAGCGTCGGATTGTTCCTGTCCGGCTTGGCGGCCGGATCGATGATCCAGTCGCTGATCGACGCCGCGGCCGACAACGAACTGCTTGCCCAGATGCTCGCCGTCGAGGGCTACGACGGCGTCCACACCGCGATGACACAATTCCTGGCCGCCGCTGCCTGTGTTTTCGTCGTCGCGGCGATCGCCCGCGTGTACCGCGACGAGGAATCGGGTTTGGGCGAGGCGGTATTGGCCGGAGCGGTGTCGCGCGGGCGCTGGCTGCTGTCCGCGGTGGCGGCCGCACTGCTTGGTGCCACCGTCCTGATGGTGGCCACCGGTGTGGGACACGGCCTGGGCACCGCCGCGGCCCTCGGCGAGGCCGCACCGATCTGGCGGCTGACGCTGGCCGCATTGGCGCAACTGCCGGCCTTGGCGGTGATCGCCGGCGTGGCGGCGCTGGGTGTGGCGCTGCGCCGGCCGATACTGGGCTGGCTGGCCGTGACGTTCGTCGTCGTCTCTCTGTACCTGGGGCCACTCCTGCGGTTCCCGCAATGGCTCATCGAAGCCTCGCCGGTCGGCCAGACGACGGTACCTAAGGACCTATCCGTCGTCGCACTGGCGGTGATGGCGGTGTCCGCGACCGCGCTGACCATGCTGGCCGGATGGATCTATCGGCGCCGTGACGCGGTCTGAGGCTGCGCGAGGAGCTACCGTCATGAGGATCGCGCCACAAATCATCGCCTCCGGGCTGATCGGGTCACTGCTATTCGGCGCGGCGCTGTTCCTACCGGCCGGCACGTTGGCCTATTGGCAGGCATGGGTTTTCATCGTGGTGTTCCTGATCGCCACCCCAGTTCCGAGCGGCTACCTCGCCGTTCACGATCCCGCGGCGCTGGAACGTCGATTTCACGCCGGGCGACCGCGGAAACCCGCCCGGT
>CAYLWH010000002.1:8323-95829 GCA_964387245.1 uncultured Mycobacterium sp. | reverse complement strand
CGGTTGGTCTTCGGTGCCGTTGGGGATCAACGTGATCGGCAACGTGCTGGTCGCCGTCGGACTCCTCGTCGCCCAGTTCGTCATCATCCAGAACAGCTACGCCGCGGCCATAACAGAAGGGCACCAACCATGAACATCCGTCTACGCGCAGCGGTGTACACCGTCATCGGGTTCGTGGTGTTCGGCTTGTTGTTGTTCTGGCCCGCAGGCACCTTCGATTACTGGCAGGCATGGGCGTTGCTGGCGCTGATGTTGGTGTTGACGATTCCCTACACCGTCTACCTGGCCGTCAAGCACCCCGACACCCTCCGCAGGCGTATTCGTTCCGGCCCCGGCGCGGAAACCCGTACGACCCAGAAGCTCGCCGTGGGTGGACTGCAATTGTCCTTTCTGACAACGATGTTGATCAGCGCGTTCGACCATCGCTTCGGCTGGTCATACGTGCCGGTCTGGCTCTGCGTCGTGGGAATCGTGCTGACCGCAACGGGGCTCGGCCTGGCGATCCTGGTGGTCATCCAGAACAGTTGGGCCGCAGCTACCATCACGGTGGAGTCCGGCCAGGAGTTGGTGACCACCGGTCTGTACGCGGTGGTGCGCCATCCGATGTACTTCGGGGCGCTGGTCATGCTGGCGGGATTCCCGCTGGCACTCGGCTCCTACTGGGCGTTCGTCCCCGTCATTGCGGGAGTCGTGACCCTCGTCGTTCGCACCATCGACGAGGAGAAGCTCCTGACCGACGAATTGCCCGGCTACCGTGAGTACCGGCGACGGGTCCGGTACCGGTTGATACCCAATGTGTGGTGACCGCGCGTTCTGAGACCGACTTGCGATACCGAAATCCATACTGGTCGCGTGGAACAGTTGCTGACAGGTCTCGGACTGTCGACCGCCGCCGGACTCAACGCCTACATTCCGATGCTGATGCTCGGAGTGTTGGCCCGGTTCACCGGAGTCGTCGACCTGCCGCAGGGCTGGGACTGGCTGGAGAACGGCTGGGTGCTGCTGATCGTCGCCGTGCTGCTCGCCGTCGAGATCGTCGCCGACAAAATCCCGGCGCTGGACTCCATCAACGACTCCGTGCAAACCTTCATCCGTCCGGCGGCCGGCGGCATCGTCTTCGGCTCAGGCACGGCGGCCCAGACCGCGGCCGTCGCCGACCCCGGGCAATGGGCCAAATCGGGTGGCTGGATTCCGGTGGTGATCGGAGTGGTCGTCGCCCTGGTGGTGTCGCTCACCAAAACCGCCGTACGGCCCGCCGCCAACATCGCCACCGCGGGCGGGGCGGCGCCGGTGCTGTCCACCGTCGAGGACATCACCAGCTTCGGTCTGGTGTTGGTCGCGCTGTTGATCCCGGTGCTTGTGCTGGTCATCCTGGCCGGGCTGATCTGGGCAGGCTGGCGGCTGTGGCGGCGGATCCGGCACCGCAGGGACATGCCGTACGCCCCGCCCTCGGCGGCGCCGGCCGATTGGCGCGAGCCGCCCAGGCAGCCGCTGTAGCCGCTCCCGTAGGGCGGAAAGGAATGCTAGATCCACACGCCCTTGCCGACGGCCACGACGCCGCCAGAGCTGATCGCAAACCGCTCGCGGTCCTTTTCCAGATCGACGCCGACCATCTCCCCCGGACCGACGACGACGTTCTTGTCCAGGATCGCGTGGCGGACGACCGCGCCCCGGCCGATCCGCACACCGGGCATCAGCACGCTGCCATCGACGATCGCACCGTCATCGACGGTCACATTCGACGACAAAACCGAGTTGCGCACCGAAGCCGCCGAGATGATGCTCCCCGCGCCTACCACCGACTCCTGCGCGGAGCCGCCGTTGACGAACTTGGCCGGCGCCAGGTTCTCCGACCCACCGCGGATCGGCCAGCGCCGGTTGTACAGGTTGAACACCGGAAGCACCGACACCAGATCCATGTGAGCGTCGTAGAACGCATCCAGTGTTCCGACGTCCCGCCAGTAACCGTGGTCACGTTCGGTGGAGCCGGGCACCTCGTTGTTCTTGAAGTCGTAGACCGAGGCCCGCCCGTCGGCCACCAGCTGAGGGATGATGTCGCCGCCCATGTCGTGATCGGAGTGGTCGTCGTCGGCGTCCGCTTTGATCGCATCGATCAGCACCTTGGTGGTGAAGATGTAGTTGCCCATCGACACGAAAGTCTGGTCGGGGTCGTCGGGGGTTCCCGGCGGGTCGGCCGGCTTCTCCACGAAGTCACGGATCCGACCCGACTCGTCCGCGTCGATGCATCCGAAGGCCGATGCCTCCGAGCGGGGCACCCGAATGCCCGCGACCGTGGCACCCGAACCGCTTTCGATGTGCTGCTGGACCATCTGTTCGGGATCCATCCGGTATACGTGGTCGGCACCGAAAATGACGATGTAGTCCGGATCTTCGTCATAGATGAGGTTCATCGACTGGTAGATGGCGTCGGCGGAACCGGTGTACCAGCGCGGACCGAGCCGCTGCTGGGCCGGCACCGGAGTGATGTACTCACCTGCCAGGCCCGATAATCGCCAGTTCTGTGAGATGTGCCTGTCCAGCGAATGCGACTTGTATTGCGTCAGAACACAGATGCGCAGGTAGCGCGCGTTGACCAGGTTCGACAGTACGAAATCGATCAGTCGGTAGCTGCCACCGAAGGGAACGGCCGGCTTGGCCCGATCCGCCGTCAACGGATACAGCCGCTTGCCCTCCCCGCCGGCCAGGACGATGCCCAGCACATGTGGCGCATCCCTCATTGGACAAACTTATCGACACCCGACAGGCGGGGCTAGGGCTATGGCTTGATTCGTCGATTTTGGGCCTGCCCGAAGTGAATTCCGCACAATCGTGCGGCTGCGCACCTGTCCTACTACCGTCGTCACTCATGCGGGTGGCAATGATGACCCGGGAGTATCCGCCGGAGGTCTACGGCGGGGCCGGCGTGCATGTGACCGAACTCGTCGCACAACTGCGCCGACTCTGCGAGGTCGACGTGCACTGTATGGGCGCTCCCCGGCCAGGGGTGTTCGTGCACCAACCCGACCCCGCCCTCAAGGACGCCAACGCCGCGCTGTCGACGTTGTCGGCCGACCTGGCGATGGCCAATGCGGCCGCCGAGGCCGGCGTCGTGCATTCGCACACCTGGTACACGGGCATGGCCGGACACGTCGCGGCCCTGCTCTACGGGATTCCGCACGTCGTCACGGCGCACTCGCTGGAGCCGCTACGGCCGTGGAAGGCCGAGCAGCTCGGTGGCGGTTACCGAGTGTCGTCATGGGTGGAACGCACCGCCATGGAGGGCGCCGACGCGGTGATCGCGGTCAGCGCGGGCATGCGCAAGGACGTGTTGCGGGTTTACCCGGCGCTGGATCCCGGCCGCGTGCACGTCGTCAAGAACGGTATCGACACCGCGGTCTGGCATCCGGTCGAACCCGACCCCGACGGGTCGACGCTAGCCCGACTCGGAGTCGATCGGACGCGTCCGGTGGTGGCCTTCGTCGGGCGGATCACCCGGCAGAAAGGCGTCGCGCACCTGGTCGCGGCGGCACATCGGTTCGCTCCCGAAGTCCAGCTGGTGCTGTGTGCCGGCGCCCCGGACACACCCGGGATCGCCGCGGAAGTGTCCACTGCGGTCGAACAACTCTCCGCGGCCCGCTCCGGGGTGTTCTGGGTGCGCGACATGCTAGCCGCCGGTGCGATTCGCGAAATTCTCTCCGCCGCAACAGTTTTCGTATGCCCTTCGGTGTACGAGCCGCTGGGCATCGTGAATCTGGAGGCGATGGCCTGCTCGACGGCAGTGGTCGCTTCCGATGTCGGCGGCATTCCCGAGGTGGTCGCCGACGGCACCACGGGGACGTTGGTGCATTACGACCCCGAGGACAGCCGGGCCTTCGAGTCCGACCTGGCCGATGCTGTCAATTCCCTGGTCGCAGATCCGGACCGCGCCGACGCCTACGGCCGGGCCGGTCGCCAACGTTGCATTGACGAATTCTCCTGGGCGCACATCGCTGAACAAACGCTGGAGATCTACCGCAAAGTCTCGCCACACACCCCGGCACGATGAGAAGGGCAGATCTGCGGGTACGCGCCGATATCGCAACCGACGCCGGTGGTCAACTGGTGACGTTCTTGAGTTCGTCTCCCAGCGCGGCGGCTTCGTCGGGAGTCAGTTCGACCACGAGCCGTCCACCGCCTTCCAGCGGTACCCGCATCACGATGCCGCGCCCCTCCTTGGTTGCCTCCAGAGGACCGTCACCGGTACGGGGCTTCATGGCCGCCATCGAGTGCTCCCTTCGCGTCTGAGCCTGCCTGCGTCACAGGCCTGGTCGCAGCAACTGGCCGAGTTCGAAGTCCATTGTTCCCTATCGGCGCACGGGCGTGAACAAGACCCGGCTCCTAAGTCTTCTCAGCTGCGGAAACCCAACAGTCCGCGGTGTGATCGTCGACCATTCCGGTGGCTTGCATCAAGGCGTACGCAGTCGTGGGACCGACGAATCTGAAGCCCCGCCGTTTGAGTTCGCGGGCCATCGCGGTGGACTCCGGCGTGACCGCCGGAATGTCGGAGACCGTCAGAGGGCGGGGCCGTTGCGGCGGAGCGAACGACCACAGCAGGTCGGACAGGTCGGAATCGAGTCCGGCGACCACCCGGGCGTTGTCGATGGTCGCCTCGATCTTGGCGCGGTTGCGCACGATGCCGGCGTCAGCCATCAACCGGTCCACATCGGCGCCGGTGTAGCCGGCCACGGTATCGATGTCGAACCCGTCGAACGCGCGTCGGAAGTTGTCCCGCTTGCGCAGAATGATCAACCACGACAAGCCGCTCTGGAACGCCTCCAGGCTCATCCGTTCGAACAGTGGAATCCTGCCCCGCAGCGGCTGCCCCCACTCCCGGTCGTGGTAGTCGCGGTAGAGCATCCCGTCGGCGGTGTCAGTCCCGGGTACCCAACCGCACCGCACCTTTCCGTCGTCGAGCGGGCTCACCTGGTCTCCTCGGCCACCTCACGGCCGTGGCCGGTCGGCTCGGCGCCACGCAACATCGCCAGCTCACCGCGCAGCGAATCGAGTTCCCGACTCAAGCGGTCGAGCACCCAGTCGACCTCGCTGGTCTTGTAGCCGCGCAGCACTTGGGTGAACTTGACCGCGTCGACATCGGCTCCGGTGATGTCGTATGCGGGCAGCACCGTCGCCGTGGTGGCCTTCGGCAGTGCCGGCAGCCGCTCCCCGCGCCCGAACACCATGCTGGCAACGCCGAACAGCACGATGGCGACCAGCACCAGAACAACAAGATAAAGCAGAACCAGTGTCACGTCGCCGATCTTGCCTGATGGTGCCGACAGCTGGCGAAGTGCATCAGCGCACGGTGTTCATCGGTGGTCGATCCGACCGTGACACCGTCGAGGTCCGCGCACAGAAGTCGTCGCCGTCGGCGAAGAACTGCGTCAGCCCAACCCCGGAGTCGGGCACGCCGCAACGTCCCAGCAGCGTCGCGATCACCTGCCTGCTCATCGTGCCGAGTTCGGTCAGCGGGCGGTTGCGGTGTGCCCGGATACCCAGGTTGACCTGCGCAATTCCGTCGAGGCCGAGGCGGTCGTAGGTGTCGATCAGCAAGCCGATCTCGACTCCGTACCCGGGCGCGAAGGGCACCGAAGTGAGCAGTTCACGCGTTGCGGCGTACTCGCCGCCCAGCGGCTGCAGAACACCACCGAGTTCGGGGCGCAGCGCAGCCAGCAACGGCCGTGCCACCAGTTCGGTCACCCGGCCTCCGCCGTTGGCGTCCTCGCTCCCGCTGACCTTCAACGGGCGCCGGTAAAAGCCTTTGACCAGATGGATGCCCTCGCCGGTCAGCAGCGGACCGACCAGCTTCGGCACGAACATCGGGTCCGGGTCGATCAGGTCGGAGTCGACGAACACGACGATGTCACCCTTGGTGGCGGCCAGTGAACGCCACAGCACCTCGCCCTTGCCCGGCTGGGTGGGCACCTCCGGCAGCGCCTGCTCTCGGCTGACCACGCGGGCCCCGGCCGCGATGGCCCGGATCTCGGTGTCGTCGGTGGAGCCGGAATCGAGCACGATCAACTCGTCGACGAGTCCACCGAGCATCGGGCTGATGGTGTCGACGACCGAGGCGACGGTCTCCTCTTCGTTCAGTGCGGGCAGCACGACCGAGATGGTCCGGTGGGCCTTGGCGGCCTCGAGTTCGGCAACCGTCCACGCGGGCCGGTTCCAACTGTGCCCGAGCAGCCACTCCTCGGTGATCGGCGGGCAGTTGACGCCGAGTTCTGGTGCGGTTGTCATGCCAGCCCCCTCACCGTGCGCGTCGGTCGACGCACTCCCTGTATCGACGCGACCATTTCCAGTACGCGGCGAGTGGGTCCAACTTCGTGCACGCGGAAAACCCTGGCCCCGTCGGCTGCCGCGAGCGCGGTGGCCGCCAGTGTGCCGTCCAGGCGGTCGGTCAGCTCCACCCCCAGAGTCTCCCCGATGAAATCCTTGTTGCTCAGCGCCATCAGCACTGGCCACCCGGTATTAACAAGATCTTTTACGTGCCGCAACAAACTAAGGCTGTGATAAGTGTTTTTGCCGAAATCGTGGGTCGGGTCGATCAGTATCGCGTCGCGTCTGACACCCTCGGCGACGGCGTGCTCGGCCGCGGCGGTGACATCGCGGATGACGGCGGCCACCACGCCGTCGATGGTCGTGCCGTAGTGCACCCGGAACGGTCGGGTGCGCGGTGTCGCACCGCCGGTGTGCGAACACACCAGGCCGGCGCCGAACTCCGCGGCCACCGCGGGCAGGCCGGGGTCCGCGCCGGCCCAGGTGTCGTTGATCAAGTCGGCGCCGGCGGCACAGGCCAGCTTGGCCACCCCCGCGCGCCAGGTGTCGACGCTGATGAGTTGATCGGGATACTCGGCCCGCAGCCATTCGATGAACGGCACCACCCGCGCGGTCTCCTCGTCGGCGTCGACCTCCTGGCCGGGCCCGGCCTTGACACCGCCGACGTCGACGACATCCGCGCCTTCGGCGATGACGCGGTGCACCGCGCCCTTGGCGGCGTCGTCGGTGAAGGTTGCGCCCCGGTCGTAGAACGAGTCGGGGGTGCGGTTGACGATGGCCATGATCAGGGCGCGGTCGCCGGCCACCGGTTTTCCCAGGAACGTCGACTGCATTGATAGCCAGGGCGCGGTGTCTGCGAAGCAGACCCGTTTCCCCATCCCCCTTTCCAACATTGCGTGCATTGCGTGCGGTTTCCCGTACACGGCTTACCGATGATCTTCTGGCCTCGGGCTTTCACCGTGATTGACCCTGGCGCTGTATCGCTACGCAGAAAGATGCTCTTAACTGGGCTAATTCAGCTCGCTAAGTGCTGAACTATTCCAAAGAACGGCGCACCAACCTGGTGAGTAAGTCTACGTCGCGCTATCCGTCGGTGTCGGCAGCGTCGTGCGGTTGGGGTGGTGTCGTCGATGCCGGGGCGGTGTTGTTGCTCAGCGCTGAGCGCACCGGCCTGTGCAACGGGGGCATCAATTTTTCGCGAGACGGCGGCCACGTCCCGACCCCGACTTGACGCCACGACGAGGGCCTCGCCAACGACACGGCCCGGTGTATTTCGATGCCCACGCTGCCCGCCATCCGACGAATCGCTTTGGGCGCCAACCCCGAATCCGTCTTCCGATCCTCGGTTCCGCCCCGATGGGACGTCAGGGATTTAGGACGGCACGAGATGGGTAGATCTGATGGGGTGAACCGCTTTGACGGTGACAGCGCTAGAAGCGCAGGCGATCTTCGTGAGCCATATGCTTTCTCTGGCAGTCCGACGACGCCCCTGCTGGCCGCTGCGATCCATGCGGGCCACGACCTCCGTCCGGAAGTATCGTCGCGAATCATGCTTTCCGACGTGGCCCGCCGTCGGGAGGAGGACCCGTTCACGGACCGCATCGCCGCCTGCGCCGACACCCGTGTGATCGTGAATCGGTCCCGCTTCGAGGTCGACCTGAACCGGAATCGCGAATTCGCTGTCTACCGAACACCCGATGACTGCTGGGGTCTGAACGTGTGGCGGTGCGAGCTGCCCCGGGACGTGATCGACAGGTCACTCAGTATCTACGATGCGTTCTACGGGACCTTGGCCATACATTTGGACTCGATGGCTGCCGTAGGCCCGTTCGTCGTATTCGACGTGCACTCTTACAACTACCGCAGACAGGCTGATAAGAGCGAACAAGCCCCGGCGGCAGATCACCCCGATATCAACGTCGGTACCGGGTCAATGGACGATCGGTGGAAGCCGGTCGTCACAGCGCTGCTCGACGCTCTGAACGGACGCGATGTCCACGGAGCGCCGCTGGATGTTCGAGAGAATATTTGCTTCAAAGGACGAAGGCTCGCGCGCTGGGTGCACGAGCGCTACCCGGCCACAGGTTGCGCACTTGCTTTGGAGTTCAAGAAGACGTTCATGAATGAGACGACCGGATGTGTCGACGAAGGTCATGTCGATGAACTGACAACCGCGCTCAAGAGTGCGATACCCGCGGTTCTTGACGCTGCCAAGCGATCAGCGTGATGATCGCTTCGCTGGCTGCCCGCGACCTGGCCATCGACCACGAACTGGCTCAAACCTCCGAGAGCTTTCAGTTCATCCTCGACGTCACGCCCACCGACATCCAGGTGAACTGCGAGAAGTTCCTCTGCCACCCGACCCGTGAGCCCATTTTCACCTATCGCGAACTGGAGTTCGACCCTGGCGTCATTGATGCCAGGCTGAAGGCGATCGATGTCAGCACCGTCGAGGATGCCACGCTCGGCCATCTCCTCCGGGCGAAGAAGAGGGAACTGAAAACGCAGCTCGAGATGCTCCGGGCCCGGAACACGCCGGGATTCCTACCTCTGAGCATTGAACAGTACGGCACGGCCGGCCGCGTCTTGCTCGAGTGGGCCCATGCGATCCTCGATCACGTCCCCGTCCCAGTTGGCGGCGGAGGCGACAGGGTCGACGCCGTCCAGTTCGCCGAGCTGGCGAGGATCGAACTGGCCCACTACCAGTTGATCGAGCCGGACATCGACGTCCACGTCCAGGTCAGACCCGATGTCACCGGCGTCACTGTATCCGGACACGAACTGCTCGTGGGCTCCGCCACCCACGTACTGGCCAGCCGTGTCCACGCGCTCCTCCAGCACGAGGTGGGCACCCATCTCGTCACCTATGTCAACGGCTCGCACCAGCCCATACTGCTGATGGCCATCGGACTAGCAGGCTACGAAGAGACCCAGGAGGGGCTAGCGGTGCTCGCCGAGTTCCTTGTTGGCGGACTCTCGTCGCACCGCCTGCGGCAGCTCGCTGTGCGGGTGGTCGCGGTGGACCGGATGATCGCTGGCGACTCGTTCGCTGGCGTCCACCGGTACCTGGTAGACATCGGCATCGGGCCAAGGAGTGCGTTCACCACGACGGCGCGGGTCTTCCGCTCGGGCGGATTCACCAAGGACATCATCTACTTGCGGGGCTTCTTAAGCGTGCTCGAGCACCTGGCCGGCGGCGGCGAACTCGACCTCCTGTGGCTGGGCAAGCTGTCGCTCGAGGACCTGCCGCTCGTCGGCGAACTCTACGAGCGCGGGACCCTCGAAGGGCCGCGACTGCTGCCGCGTTACCTCGCAGATTCGGCGGTTGCAGCGCAGCTCGAACGCGCGGACGGGTTCGCGGATGTCGCACAATTGATCGGGGCGTTTACATGAGAATTGCTTTCGTCGTCAACGATGTCGGTACCGAGGTGCCGACGTACACCACAAACCGCCTCGCCATGACCGCCACGAACGCGGGCCATCAAGTGTGGTACGTGGGGGTGGGTGACTTCGCTTTTGAACCAGACGGATCGCTCTCGGCCCGCGCGCGAGGCCCTGCGCGACAGAAGTACAAGTCGATCGAGCGCTACCTCTGCGACGTACAAGGTGCCCGGGGGTCCGAGCAGCAGCTACGCGTCGACCAACTCGACATCGTCATGCTTCGCAGCGACCCCGCTGACGACGCCATTGAGCGGCCTTGGGCCGGGACCGCGGGAGTCGCATTCGGGCAACTGATCTCGGCGAGCGGGGTGCTGGTGGTGAACGACCCCGCGCACCTGGCCCATGCTCTCAACAAAGCCTACTTCCAGCATTTCCCGGAGGTGGTTCGACCGCGGACTCTCATCTCGCGCGACCCGGCGATGATCACCGAGTTCATTGCTGAGCTGGGTGGTCGTGCCGTGCTGAAACCTCTCCAGGGCTCGGGCGGCAGCGGTGTCTTCCAGGTGACGAACGAGGACTCCCCCAACACGAACCAGATCATCGAGGCCATCTCCCGGGACGGTTATGTCGTGACCCAGGAGTTCCTGACCCAGGCGGGCGACGGGGATGTCCGTATGTTCGTCATGAACGGCAGGCCGCTGATGTGCGACGGCCACTACGCGGCGTTCCGTCGAGTCAACGAAGGCAAGGACCTGCGGTCCAATATGAGCGTCGGCGGGAAGGCGGTTGCGGTCGAGGTGACCGATGAGATGCTCAAACTCGTCAACGTGGTCCGGCCCCAGTTGATCAACGACGGCATGTTCTTCGTCGGCCTGGACATCGTCGGCGACAAATTGATGGAGATCAACGTCTTCAGCCCCGGCGGATTGGGGAGTTGCGAAACCCTCTACGGTCCGAACTTCGCCGAGGCAGTGATCGAGGACTTGGAACGGAAAGTCGATCTTGCGCATATATATGGAGCCGCGACCGACAAACAGCGTTTTGTCACGCTGTGACGGTCATCAGACCCGTGCGGAGGTCGCGGAACTCACGCAACATGCGGTCCACGCCGTAGTCCTCCGCCGGGCCGTCGCGTCGAGAGTGAAGTGAGAGCGCAATATCGCCGAGATCTTCGCACTCACTGCATACTCGGCGGGTTGCCCCCGGCGGTGTCGGCTCAGCCCTTTGGACGCCGGCCGTCGGCCACCTCGTGGGGGTAGGTGTCGTGATACGGGACATAACCCTCCACGCGTCCGGCCAGTACGAACAACGGATCCTCGATGTGATCGCCGTAGGCCTCGTCGCGCAGGTCCGCCTTGCGGCTCTTGAACGTCGAGGTGTACTCCAGTGAGTCGACCAGTCGGACGAACAACGGGATCGCGTAGCCGGGCAGCTTGTCGTACAGCGTCTCGGCCAGCTCGACCCCATCGAACTCCGCGCCGTCACGCACCTTCACCGCGGCCATCCCGGCCCGGCCACCGGTGCGCGGAATCTCGACGCCGAACACCGTGCACTCGCCCACCTGCGGGTCGGCCGCCAGCGCCGCCTCCACCTGGGTGGTCGCGACGTTCTCACCCTTCCATCGGAACGTGTCGCCAAGCCGGTCGGCGAACGCCGCGTGCCGCATACCCTGCGGGCTCATCACGTCGCCGGTGTTGAACCAGACGTCGCCCTCGCGGAATGCGTTGCGGATCAACTTCTTCTCGGTGGCCGCCTTGTCGGTGTAGCCGTCGAAGGGTGCCAGCCGGTTGACCGGGCTGATCAACAGACCGGGCTCACCGGCGGGCACTTTTCGCACACGTCCCGACTCGTCGCGTTTGGGTTCGCCGGTGTCGGCGTCGTACTCGACGTAGGCCAGCGGCATCGGGGCGATCCCCGTGCTGCGCGGCACGTTGAAGATGTTGATGAACGCGGTGTTTCCTTCGCTGGCCGCATAGAACTCGCACACCCGCTCGATGCCGAAGCGGGCGGTGAACTCGTCCCAGATGTCGGGGCGCAGTCCGTTGCCTGCGATCAACCGCACCCGGTGCGCCCGGTCGGTGGACTTCTCGGGCTGGTTCAGCAGATAGCGGCACAGCTCGCCGATGTAGATGAAAGCTGTTGCATCATAATGGATCACATCGTCCCAGAATTTCGATGCGGAGAACTTCTCGCCGAGTGCCAGGGTCGCACCGGCGTTGAGTACCGAGGACACCGCGACCGTCAGCGCGTTGTTGTGGTAGAGCGGCAGGCAGCAGTACAGGGTGTCCGCGGGGCGCAGGCGCAGACCCAATCCGCCGAACGCGGCCAGCGCACGCAACCACCGCAAGTGGGTCATCACACTGGCTTTCGGATGCCCGGTGGTGCCCGAGGTGAAGATGTAGAACGCGGTGTCCTTGGCCCTGACCTTCGAGACCGACGCCGGGTTGACGGTGGACGCCGTCTCCGCCATACCCTCGAAATCGTCCATGCTGATCGGGTCGGGACCGGTGGCACCGGATTCGGTGATGTGCTCGACGAGGTCGCCCTCGGCCACCAGTGCGGTGTGGTCGAGCAGACCGATGCTGTGCGCCAGGACCTCGCCGCGCTGGTGGTAGTTGAGCATGCCCGCGATGGCCCCGCACTTGACCGCCGCAAGCATCATCAGCACGGCGTTGGGTGAGTTGCGGAGCATGATGCCCACCACGTCACCCTGGCCGACGCCGCGTTCGGCAAGCACCGCGGCGTACCGATTGACCGTCGCATTCGCCTGGGCGTAGGTCAGCGACGTGTCAGCGAACCGGATGAACACACGGTCGGCGTACTTGACCGCGCGGTCCTGGAAAACCTTGCCAATCGACGTTTTTGACGTGGGCCGGGACAGCAGGCCCGTGCTCACACCGCGCACGATGGACGGTGCGTCCATCAGCACGGCGGGAAGCTTGCCGACGATGTCGAACAGGCCAACCGATGTGCGGGTCTCTGACATGGGTGCCACCCTAGCGGGACCGTGGCCGCGGGCCGTCACCCCGCGACACACAGATCCAGCGCCACGTCCACCTCGCGGACCACCAGCAACCGGTCCAGCGCGACGGAGTTGACATAGCCGGGCGCCACCAACCCGTTCAGCCACGACAACAGCCCGTCGTAGTGACCGTGCGGATCGAGCAGCACCACCGGTTTGTCATGCATGCCGAGGTAGCCGGCCGTCCACGTCTCGAACAGTTCCTCCAGTGTTCCGATCCCGCCGGGCAGCGTGATGAAGGCGTCGGCGCGGTCCTCCATGACCTGTTTGCGCTGGCGCATGGTGTCGGTGACGATCAGCTCGTCGGCGTCGATGTCGGCTAGTTCGCGGTGCACCAGCGCCTTGGGTATGACGCCGACCGTCCTGCCGGCGCGGGCCCGCGCTCCGGCGGCCACCGCGCCCATCGCAGAAACGTTGCCGCCGCCGGACACCAGCGTCCATCCCCGATCGGCGATGGCCTCGCCGAGGCGTGTGGCCAGCGCCAGCAGGCCGGGATGCGTGGGGCCCGACGCACAGTAAACGCACACCGCGAGTTCGTTCAGCACACCCGAAGCGTATTTGCCATTGTCGGCCCGTGTCGCGGGCCGCTACCCCGTCAAATACCCGCGCAGCGTCGCGGCGACAGCGCGGATCGCCTCGACGTCCACCCGCTCGTCGCGGGTGTGGGCCAGGTTCGGATCGCCCGGGCCGTAGTTGACTGCCGGGATCCCCATGGCCGCAAAGCGGGACACGTCGGTCCAGCCGTACTTGGCCCGCACCTGGCCGCCGGCCGCCGCGACGAGTTGAGCCGCCGCGGGCCGGCTCAGCCCGGGCAGCGCGCCGGGGGCGGAATCGGTCTGCTCGACGGTTACGTCGAGTCCGTCGAAAACCTCACGCACATACGCGAACGCCTGCTGCGGGGTGCGGTCGGGAGCAAAACGGAAGTTCACCGTCACCGAGGCGGCGTCGGGGATGACGTTGCCGGCCACTCCCCCGTCGAGTCGTACGGCCGACAGGCCCTCTCGGTAGGTGCAGCCGTCGATGTCGACACTGCGGGCCTGATAACCGGAGAGCCGGCCAAGCACGTCGGACAGTTTGTGAATCGCGTTGTCGCCCAGCCAGGATCGCGCCGAATGCGCGCGGGTGCCCGACGCGCTGACCACCACGCGCAGGGTGCCCTGGCAGCCTGCCTCGATGAAGCCGCCGGTCGGCTCACCGAGCACGGCGACATCGGCGGCCAGCCACTGCGGCAATTCGCGTTCGATGCGGCCCAGCCCGTTGGCGGTCGCTTCGATCTCCTCGCAGTCGTAGAACACCAGCGTCAGATCGTGAGCGGGATCGGTCACCGTCGCGGCCAGGTGCAGGAACACCGCAGCGCCGGATTTCATGTCCGAGGTGCCGCAGCCGTACAGGTGGCGACCGACGCGGCGGCTCGGGAGGTTGCCGGCCACCGGTACGGTGTCGAGGTGCCCGGCGAGCAGCACCCGGCTGGGCAATCCGCGATCGGTGCGGGCGAGCACCGCGTCACCGCTGCGGATGATCTCGAATCCGTCGGTCTGCGACCGCAACGCGGCCTCCACCTCGTCGGCGATACGCTCCTCGGCGCGCGACTCGCTCGGGATGTCGACCAGGGCTGCCGTCAGCGCGATCGGGTCACCGTGTAGGTCCAGCACGACTATCCAGCGTAGTGGGCACCACGTGTCACATGCGCCACGGCTTGGGGACCGATGTACAAGCGGACCACCTCAACGCGACAACGAGCGACACGGTCCGACCGTGTCGCTCGTTGTCGCGCTGAGCCGGGAAATGTTGGGTACCACTTCTGGCCGGCGCCGACCGTGACGGACGGGATTCCGCGCCGGGCGGGCCGGTCCGTACGCACCGGCCGCGCTCCGCAGCGCTGCGGCGCCGGTAATCTCGAACACCATGACTGGAGCTTCGGGTATCGGTTTGGCGACGCTGGCGGCAGACGGGTCGGTTCTCGACACCTGGTTCCCCGCGCCGGAGCTGGGATCGTTCGACGGGCCGGGCACAGTTCGGCTGTCGGTGGCCGAAGCGCCCGGATTGGGCGAGCTCGTCGGCCGGGACGAGGACCGCGGCGTCGAGACCGTGGTGATCCGCACCACGATCGCCGACCTCGGCGACAAGGCTGCCGACGCTTACGACGCCTACCTGCGGTTGCACCTGCTGTCACACCGACTGGTCGCCCCGCACGGCCTGAACGCCGACGGGTTCTTCGGTCTGCTCACCAACGTGGTGTGGACCAACCACGGTCCATGTGCGGTGGAGGATTTCGAGAGCACCCGCGCACGCCTGCGCAAGCGTGGACAGGTGACGGTCTACGGGGTCGACAAGTTCCCGAGGATGGTCGACTATGTCGTGCCCCCGGGCGTGCGGATCGCCGAGGCGGACCGCGTCCGTCTGGGAGCGCACCTCGCGTCGGGAACCACCGTCATGCACGAGGGCTTCGTCAACTTCAACGCCGGCACGCTGGGCACCTCGATGGTGGAGGGCCGGATCTCCGCCGGTGTGGTCGTCGACGACGGCTCCGACATCGGCGGCGGAGCGTCCATCATGGGCACACTGTCCGGCGGCGGCAGCGAGGTGATCTCGGTGGGCAAGCGTTGCCTGCTCGGCGCCAACTCCGGTCTGGGCATCTCGCTGGGCGACGACTGCGTCGTCGAGGCCGGCCTGTACGTCACGGCCGGCACCAAGGTCACCACCTCAGACGGCAAGACCGTCAAGGCGCGTGAGCTCTCGGGCGCCAACAACGTTCTGTTCCGCCGCAATTCGACCAGCGGCTCGGTGGAGGTGGTGGCCCGCGACGGGCACGGCATCACCCTCAACGAAGCCCTGCACGCAAACTAGCCCGTAGCCCCCGATCACGCCGTGACGTCGGGTTCGGCGGCCAGCACGCAGAATTCGTTGCCCTCGGGATCGGCCAGCACCACCCAGGACTGTCCGCCCTGGCCGACGTCGACGTGGTCGGCGCCCAGCGCGATCAACCTGTCGACCTCAGCCTGCTGATCGTCGGGTGTGAAGTCGAAGTGGATGCGGTTCTTGACCGTTTTGCCTTCGGGAACCGCCACGAACAACCAGTCCGGGCCCGCCTCGGTCGGTGCGTGCAGCACCACGTCGCCGTCCTCGGTATCCTCGAGGGGCCAGCCCAGGACCCGCGACCACCACCGCCCCAGCGCGTGGATGTCGGCGGCGTCGATACAGATCTCGGTGAGCCTCAGTGCCATGTCAGCAGTTCCTTCTTGAGCACCTTGCCCATGGCGTTGCGCGGCAGGGCGTCCACCAGTCGTATCTCGCGCGGTCGTTTGTGCACCGAAAGCTGTTCGGCGACATAACTTATGAGTGTCTGGGGCCCGGCATCGCCCACCACGAACGCGACAATCCGCTGACCCAGGTCCTCGTCGGGAATTCCGACCACCGCCGCTTCCGCCACGCCCGGGTGCCCCAGCAGCACGGTCTCGATCTCACCCGCGCCGACGCGGTAACCTCCCGACTTGATCAGGTCGACCGATTCGCGTCCGACGATCCGATGCATCCCGTCGCCGTCGATCACGGCCACGTCACCGGTGTGATACCAGCCGCCGGGGCCGAGCACCTCGGCGGTGGCGTCCGGCCTGTTCAGGTATCCGTCGAACAACATCGGACCTCGAACCTGCAGTCGCCCAATGGTTTGCCCATCGTGGGCCACCTCGGCGCCGGTATCGTCCACCAGCTTGGTTTCGACGCCGGCCAACGGCAGGCCCACCCAACCGGCCCGGCGCTCCCCGTCGTGTGAGGTGCTCAGGGTGATCAACGACTCGGTGCTGCCATAGCGTTCGACGGGGGCGTGACCGGTCATCGCGACCAGCGTGTCGAACACCGGGACCGGTAGCGCCGCGCTGCCGGACACCAGTAGTCGGGCGCTTCGCAGCGCTGCGGCCGCCGCCGTGTCGCCCACCAGTCGGGACCACACCGTGGGCACTCCGAAGAACAACGTCCCACCCGCCGCTGCTGCGGCGGCGTAGCGCTGCGGTGTCGGTTTACCGGTGTGCACGAAGCGGTTCCCTATCCGCAACGATCCCAGTAGGCCAAGCACCAGACCGTGGACGTGGAACATCGGCAGGCCGTGCACCAGCACGTCGTCAGACGTCCACTGCCAGGCCCGGGCCAGCGCGTCGATGTCAGCGGCGACGGCCCGGCGGCTGGTCTGAACCCCCTTCGGCGCACCGGTGGTTCCGGAGGTGTACATGACGTATGCCGGTGCGTCCGGTGCCGGCTCGGCGTATTGGTGCCAGGAGCGGGCGTACGGCCGGACCGGTATGTGAGTCAGGCCCACCAGATCGTCCGGACGCTCGCCCAGCCAGGCCCGGACGCCGGAATCGGTCAGAATGTGATCACGCTCAGCGATCCCGACGTCGGCAGGAACCGGGACGAACGGCACCCCGGCGATCAGGCAACCCGTGACCGCCAGCACCGTGGTCACCGTCGGTGTCGCCAGGACGGCCACCCGCCCCGGTCCGGCCACCCGTTCGGCCACCGCCGTCGCCGCCCCGACCAGGTCGCTGCGCGACAGCGCAGTTTCCTCGACGCGGACGGCGTCGGGGACGTCGGCCGCAGCCGGGGACTTGAGCGACAGCAACAGCATTGCAGCGACGATACTGGTGGGATGCCACGGATTGATCAGATCTCGAGCCGCCAGGTGTATGCGAACAACTGGATGACGGTGCGCGAGGATGTGATCCGGCGACCCGACGGCACCGAGGGCATCTACGGCGTGGTCGACAAACCGCACTTCGCCCTTGTGATCGCCCGCGAGAGTGGTTCGGGCGGTGACCGCTTCGCTCTCGTGGAGCAGTTCCGCTACCCGCTGGGGTTGCGCCGCTGGGAGTTCCCGCAGGGCACGGTCGGCCTGACCGACCTGGAACCGGCCGCCCTGGCAGCCCGCGAGCTGCGCGAGGAGACAGGCCTGAGCGCCGACACGATGACCCTGTTGGGCATGCTCGACCTCGCTGCGGGGCTGAGTAGTCAGCGTGGGCATGTCTTCCTCGCGACCGGTATCACCGAAGGTGACGCCGATCGCGAACACGAGGAACAGGACATGCAATTCGCCTGGCTGTCCCGCCGGCAGATCGAGTGCATGATGCGCGACGGCGACCTCACCGATGCACAGTCCATCGCGGCATGGACACTGCTCCTTCTCCGCGAGCGCGACTCGGGTTAATCTGCACCGAAGACGCACCGAAGAACTCGCACCGGGGGACGGCGCCATGAAAGCCAGAACGATCGACGACGTACTGAGGGAGTTGTCGATGATCGTCGCCGACACCAAGCGGCGCAAGGACCCACTCGGATATTTCGCCGCCCTGTATCGACAGGTCACGCTGCGGGTGAAAGAAGGTATAAGTCAGGGCGCATTCGAAGACGGACCGCGGATGTCCAAGTTCGATGCGGCATTCGCCAACGCCTACTTCACCGCATACGACCAGTATCGCAAGCGCCGACGGCCAAGCCTGGCATGGCAGTTCGCCTTCGATCGCACCGCGTCCGGCCGGCTGATCGTGCTGCAGGACCTGGTCGTGGCGATCAACGCGCACATCAACCTGGATCTGGGCGTAGTGGCCGGGACCGCGTTCCCGCCGCCGCGGCTCAACGGGTTCCACGACGACTTCGATCGAATCAACGACATCCTCGCGTCGTTGATCCCGTTGGCGCGCAGCGCCATTGAGGAATTCTCTCCAGAGCTGGCCGAGCTGAGCGAGGTCGGCGGACCAGATGTCGCCGAGGCGCTGGAGTTCAGCGTGGACGTCGCCCGCGACGAGGCATGGCGGACGGCGACCATCGTGTCGCTGACACCGGACGAGGTACGGCCGCTCACGGTGCTGACCGTCGACGGCAAGGCCAAGCTCTTGGGTCGGGTGATCGCCGATCCGCCCGAACCGGTCGGATCGGTGGTGCGCCACATCCGACGCACGGAGAGCACCGACGTCGTGGCAATCATCGCCGCGCTGGACACTCTCGTTTAGTCGCCCTGGCAACGGCACTCGACTGGTGCGATCCACGGGCTCACACGGCGCGGGGATCGCCTGAAACCTGCCGGTCCAGGGATCAGCCGGAGTGCCGTGTTCCAACGGAAGTCGGCCAAGTAGGTAACGCGCACAACACATCCCCGACAAGACCCGGCATCGAGA
Organism: uncultured Mycobacterium sp.; assembly: GCA_964387245.1. Lineage (GTDB taxonomy): Bacteria > Actinomycetota > Actinomycetes > Mycobacteriales > Mycobacteriaceae > Mycobacterium. Next base: position 76,947 of record CAYLWH010000002.1, on the reverse strand, counting down.
ACGTAACGAGTTCCGCCGGTGCGACGTCCATCACACAGCGCGCGCGGGTGGTGTCGATACGGTGGTTGCAGCAAAGCCGAACTACCGCAGGGGAACCAATGTCTTCACACCGTCCGCGCGCACTACACGCTGCGGCTATCGCGGCATTCGCCAGTTGCCTGCTGGTCTCGGGCGGGCCCGCGGCGAATGCCGCTCCGCAAACCTGGACCGGCCCCTACTCGATGGTCACCTACGCCTCGCAGAAGGCCGGCACCAGCCCGACCGTGCGCCAACCCGAGTCCGACTTCAGCGCGGTGTTCACCATGACCACCAGTTGCAGCACCGGCGCGTGCGTCGCGACGGCCACCGGTCCGGCATCGTCGAACCCCACCGTCCCGAATCCGTTGACGTATGCCTGGGATGGGCAGCAGTGGAAGACCGTCTACGACTGGGTGTGGCAATGTCCGCTCGGCGCCGCCGGGCAGTCACAGTGGAGTCCGGCACGCTCGTTCACATTCTTCACGCCGCAGTCGGACGGGACACTGCGCGGCATGTGGAGCACCGACATCGCGACCGGCGCGTGCCGGGGCAACGTCGTCATGCCGGTCGCGGCGCAACCGGCCTGACCGCTTACCGTTCCGCCAGGGCGCGGAGAAAGAACGTGAAGTTTGCCGGACGTTCGGCGAGCCGCCGGACGAAGTAGCCGTACCACTCGGAACCGAACGGCACGTATACGCGTACGTGATTACCCTCCGACGCCAGCCGGACCTGTTCGGCATCACGTATGCCGAACAGCATCTGGTACTCGAAATCACCTGCGCCACGATCGACTTCGCGCGCCATGGCCCCGACCGCAGCAATGACGGTCGGGTCGTGGGAGGCTACCATCGGGTATCCGGAGCCACCCATCAGCACCCGCAGACAGCGCAGGTAGTTCTCGGTGACCTCCTCGGGATCGCGATACGCCACCGATGCCGGTTCGTCATAGGCGCCCTTACACAAGCGGATTCGCGCACCCGAGGCGGCGAACTCCCGGCAGTCGCCCTCGGTGCGCTTGAGGTATGCCTGCAGAACGGTGCCCAGCCAGTCGAACTCGGTGCGCAGGTCTCTGACGATGGACAGGGTCGAGTCGGTGGTGGTGTGGTCCTCGGCGTCGACGGTCACCCAGGCGTCGATCTCGGCCGCTCGCGCGCAGATGGTGCGCGCGTTCTCCAACGCGACCTTCTCGCCGTCCCGCGGCAACGCCTGCCCCAACGCTGACAACTTCAACGACACCTCCAGCGGACGCGGGCCACTATCCGACTCGGCGCCGTTGGCCAGTGCGCCGAGCAGATCGAGGTAGGCCCGCACCGTCGCGTCGGCCGCCGCGGCGTCCGTGACGTCCTCGCCGAGGTAGTCGATGGTCACGAACCTGCCCGAGTCGCGCAGTGTCGACACCGCCCCGACCGCGTCGGAAACGGTCTCCCCGGGAACGAACCGGTGCACCACGTCGCGGGTCAGCGGAAGCCGTTCGGCGGCCTTGCGCAACCCATGCGATCTGCCGGCGGCCAGGATGGCCGGGCGCGCCACGCGGTTGAACAGTCCGGCCATCGTCAGGACCCCATGTGCGTGTAGAGGTGGTTGGTGGCCGGCACGAACGTCTCCTTGATGGACCGGGCCGACGTCCAGCGCAGCAGGTTCAACGCCGAACCCGCCTTGTCGTTGGTGCCCGAGGCCCGTGAACCGCCGAAGGGCTGCTGGCCCACCACCGCGCCGGTGGGCTTGTCGTTGACGTAGAAGTTGCCGGCGGCGTTACGCAACCGCTCCGAGGATTTCAGCACGGCGGTGCGGTCGTCGGCGATGATCGATCCGGTCAGGCCGTACTTGGAGCCGTCGTCGACCACGGTGAGGATGTCGTCGAACTTGTCGTCCGGGTAGACATGCAGGGCCAGGATCGGTCCGAAGTACTCGTCCCGGAAGGCCTCATCGGTGGGATCGTCGGACAGCAGCACGGTGGGCCGGACGAAATACCCTTCGCCGTCGTCGTATTCACCACCGGCGGCCACCGTGACACCCGCGGCGCTCTTGGCCCGCTCGATCGCCCGGACGTGCTTGGCGAACGCACGGTCGTCGATCACCGCGCCACCGTAGTTGGACAGGTCGGTGACATCGCCGTAGCTCAGCTTCTCGGTGGCACCGAGGAAGTCGTCGCCCGTCCGTTGCCACACCGAGTGCGCAACGAACGCGCGGGACGCGGCCGAACACTTCTGGCCCTGGTAGTCGAAGGCGCCGCGGATCAGAGCGGTGCGCAACACATCCGGGTTGGCGCTGGTGTGCGCGAGTACGAAGTCCTTGCCGCCGGTCTCGCCGACCAGGCGCGGATAGGTGTGGTACCGGTCGATGTTGGTGCCGACCTCACGCCACAGATGGTGGAAGGTCGCGGTCGATCCGGTGAAGTGGATGCCGGCCAGTCGCGGATCGGCGAGCACGACATCGGAGACGGCCAACCCGTCACCGGTCACCAGATTGATGACGCCGGGCGGCAGGCCCGCCGCCTCGAGCAGTTGCATCGTCAGATAGGCCGCGAAGGTCTGCGTCGGCGAAGGTTTCCACACCACGGTGTTGCCCATCAAAGCCGGCGCGGTGGGCAGGTTCCCGGCGATGGCAGTGAAATTGAACGGGGTGATCGCATAGACGAAGCCCTCCAGCGGGCGGTAGTCGGTGCGGTTCCACACCCCGGGTCCGCTCACCGGCTGCTGCGCCAGGATCTGCCGGGCGAACTCGACGTTGAACCGCCAGAAGTCGACGAGTTCACAGGGTGTGTCGATCTCGGCCTGATAGGCGGTCTTTGACTGACCCAACATCGTTGCCGCCGCGAGCTTTTCACGCCACGGTCCGGACAGCAGCTCGGCTGCCCGCAAGATCACCGCCGCCCGCTCGTCGAACGGCAGCGCCGCCCACGAGTCCTTCGCGGCCATCGCGGCCTCGACGGCGGCGGCGGCATCGGCGTGGTCGGCGTTGGTCAACGTGCCGAGCACCGCACTGTGCCGGTGCGGTTGCACGACGTCGATGCGCCGACCGGCGCCCATGACGTGCTTGCCGCCGATGACGTGGGGCAGATCGATCGGTTCGGCGGACAGGGCGTTCAGCGCCGCCTCGAGCCGCTTTCGCTCGGCCGACTTGAGGGCATATTCGTGCACTGGTTCGTTCTCGGGCAGGGGTACGTCGGTGATGGCGTCCATGCTCATAAGGATCGCCGACGACGGGTCCGCAACCTTTGGCCGATCGGATAGCCCTGCGACGTGTTGTTAGTAGAATCACACAACATGGCGTCTGCCGGTGTCAGCCTGGGCCAGCTCCTGCTCGCCCTAGATGCCACCATGGTCACCCTCATCGAGGCACCCCGCGGGCTCGACCGGTCTGTCGCCTCCTCGGCGCTCATCGACTCCGACGATGTCCGGCTGGGCCTGGCGGTCAGCGCCGGCTCGGCCGACATCTTCTTTCTGCTGGGCGTCTCCGACGACGATGCGCTGCGCTGGATCGACCGTCAGGTCGCCGACCGCGCACCGACGGCCATCTTCGTCAAGGAACCGTCCAGCGCTGTGGTGGCCCGGGCGGTGGCGGCCGGCACCGCGGTGGTGTCGGTCGAACCGCAGGCTCGCTGGGAGCGGCTCTACCGACTGGTCGACCACGTCTTCTCCCATCATGGCGACCGCGCCGACCCGCTCTACGACTCGAGTACCGACCTGTTCGGCCTGGCCCAGTCGATCGCGGATCGCACACATGGCATGGTCAGCATCGAGGACGAGGCGTCACACGTGCTGGCCTACTCGGCATCCAGCGACGAGGCCGACGAATTGCGCCGGCTGTCGATCCTCGGCCGAGCCGGCCCGCGTGAACATCTGCAGTGGCTGGGTCAATGGGGCATCTTCGACGCACTGCGGGCCCGGCCCGAAGTGGTGCGGGTCGACGAACGGCCGGCCCTGGGACTGCGGCCGCGCCTGGCGATCGGCATCCATCAGCCCGGCGCCGATCCGCGCCGCGCCCCGGCGTTCGCGGGCACCATCTGGGTGCAGCAGGGATCCCGGCCGCTGGCCGACGATGCCGAGGAGGTGCTGCGCGGCGCGGCGGTGCTGGCCGCGCGGATCATGGCCCGGCTGGCCGCCACCCCGTCGACGCACGCGGTGCGTGTTCAGCAGCTACTTGGGCTCCGCGACAGCGCCACCGGCGACGGGATCGAGCCGGCCACGATCTCGCGTGAGCTCGGTATCAGCGCCGATGGCCGCGCAGCCGTGATCGGCGTGGAGACGGTTGCCGCCACACATCCGCGGCTCGCCGACGTTCTGGCGCTGAGCGCCAGCGCTTTTCACCGCGATGCCCAGGTTGCCGCCAACGGGGCGCGGGTCTATGTGCTGTTCCCCTCCACCGGTAAGCCGGCCGCGGTGACATCGTGGGTGCGCGGCACCGTCGCCTCGCTGCGCACCGAACTGGGCCTGGAACTGCGCGCGGTGGTCGCCGCACCGGTGGCCGGGCTGGGCCTGGCGGCCGCCGCCCGCGCGGAGGTCGACCGGGTGCTCGACAGTGCCGGGCGCCACCCCGGTGCCCTGCGACAGGTGACGTCGCTCGCCGAGGCGCGCACCACCGTCCTGCTCGACGAAATCATCACCCTGGTGGCCGCCGACGACCGCCTCATCGACCCGCGGGTCAAAGACCTGCGGGCGCAGGATCCGATGCTGGCCGACACGCTGCAGGGCTATCTGGACGCCTTCGGTGATGTGGTGGCGGCGGCGCAGTGGCTGCACGTGCATCCCAACACGGTGCGTTACCGGATCCGCCGGATCGAGAAGCTGTTGGGCACATCGCTTGCGGATCCCGATGTGCGCCTGCTGCTTTCGCTGAGCCTGCGCGCCACCGCCTGATAGGGCACGCCGAAAGTGAGGTTGTTGCACGCTTTTCGCGAGAATGCGTGCAACAACTACACTCTCGACGAGGCGCCCGAGGCCCGGCGGCTACAACCGGCTGACCGCGGCGTCGACCCGCTCGTCGGTGGCCGTGAGCGCGATCCGCACATGCCGACCACCGCGGGGGCCGTAGAACTCGCCGGGGGCCACCAGGATGCCACGTTCGGCGAACCAGGCAACGCTGTCACGGCACGGCTCGTCCCGGGTGGCCCACAGGTACAGCCCGGCCTCGGAGTGCTCCACCGTGAAGCCCGCACCGCGGACCGCGGGCAGCAACGCGTCACGACGCCGGGCGTACCGTTCGCGCTGCTCTTTCTCGTGGGCGTCGTCGTCGAGGGCGGCGACCATCGCGGACTGCACCGGGGTGGGAACCATCATCCCCGCGTGCTTGCGGACGGCCAGCAGTTCACCGACGAGCGAGGTGTCGCCGGCGGCGAAACCGGCCCGATAGCCGGCCAGCGACGACGTCTTCGACAACGAATGCACGGCAAGCAATCCCGTGTGGTCACCGTCGCAGACCGACGGGTGCAGGATCGACACGGGTGTGGCGTCCCAACCCAGACCCAGGTAGCACTCGTCGGACGCGACCACGACCCCACGCTCTTGCGCCCAGCCGACGACTTTGCGCAAGTGGTCGACACCGAGCACCTTGCCGGTCGGGTTGGCCGGCGAGTTGATGAACACCAGCGCGGGCGTCTGCGGACCCAGCTGGGTCAGCGAGTCGGCGGCGATCACCCGCGCTCCGGCCAGCCGCGCACCGACGTCGTAGGTCGGGTAGGCCAGCTCCGGTATCACGACCAGCTCGCCGGCGCGCACTCCGAGCAGCGTCGGCAGCCACGCGATCAGCTCCTTGGTGCCGATCACGGGCAGCACCGCGGAATCGGCATCCAGACCCGCGACCCCGTAGCGGCGGTGCAGAGCCCCGACCATCGAGCTCCGCAATTGCGGTGTTCCCGCGGTGGTCGGGTACCCGGGTGCCGCCGCGACGGCCGCCAGCGCGTCGCGGATGACGGGCGCAACGGGGTCAACCGGGGTTCCGACCGACAGGTCGACGATGCCGTCAGGATGCGACCGGGCGGTAGCGGCGGCGTCGGCGAGGGTGTCCCACGGGAAGACCGGCAGCTCCGCTGAGCGAGGGCTGCGCACCGGTGGGCGCCGCACGGGTCCGCTCAGTCCTCACCCTGCGGCGGCAGATCCTTGATGGCCTGTGGATCGTTGTCGGTCTGGCCGACCTTCGATGCGCCGCCGGGTGAGCCGAGCTCGTCGAAGAAGTCGGCATTGGCCTGCGCGTAACTGCTCCACTGGTCCGGAACGTCATCCTCGTAGAAGATCGCCTCGACCGGGCAGACCGGCTCACAGGCCCCGCAGTCCACGCACTCGTCGGGGTGGATGTAGAGCATGCGTGCGCCCTCATAGATGCAGTCGACGGGGCATTCCTCGATGCATGCCTTATCTTTGACGTCGACGCAAGGTTGAGCGATCACGTATGTCACAGAACTCTCCTCGGCTTTCAGGCGGGCTGCTGCGTGTTCGGTTTCGGTGGCCTGCTGCAAGGGTCCGGAGGCTGAAACCGGACGCGTGTGCCAGTGTGCCTTATGGGTCGTCGGCCCCGGTAAACGGGACGACGGTTACTGATACTAGACGTCGCATCTACTGCCCGCGAAGTACTGAACCGAACCGCCCACGATCCTGGGATCGCCACCGGAGTCCGACCGTGAAACGTTCGGGCCGCGTCGTCCCTGTCCCGTTGCCCGCGTCAACAAGGTTGACTCGGCGCCAGATGGTGATATGCAACTGATTGCATAGCACCGCCGGTACCGTCTACGCTTCGGCGGGTGGCCCTCACCCACGCGATCCTGGTGTCGCTGAGCGAACAATCCGGTTCGGGATACGAGCTTGCGCGCCGGTTCGACCGGTCGATCGGCTACCTCTGGAGCGCGACGCATCAGCAGATCTACCGGACCTTGCGGGTCATGGAGAAGGACGGCTGGGTGCGCGCCACTCCCGTCGTCCAGCAGGGACGCCCGGACAAGAAGATCTACACCGTGTCCGAGAACGGGCGCGCCGAACTGTCCCGCTGGATCGGCGATTCGACCGACCGGCGGATTCGCGACGTTGCGGTCAAACTGCGGGGCGCTGAATACGGGGATCCGGCCGGGCTGCGTGCGCAGCTCATCGCGTTGCGCGCCGAGCGCACCGTCGTGCTCGACACCTACCGCGGATACGCGAAGCGCCAATTCCCCGACCCGTCGGTGTTGTCCGGCACCGCGCTGCACCAGTACCTGGTGCTGCGGGGCGGGATTCGCACCGAGGAGGGCTCGGTGGACTGGCTGGACGAAGTACTGACCGCGCTGGGAGGAGCCAAGTGAGCAATCCGTATCCGAACCTGTTGTCACCGTTGGATCTCGGATTCACCACCCTGCGCAATCGGGTCATCATGGGCTCCATGCACACGGGCCTGGAGGATCGGGCCCGTGACACCGACCGGTTGGCCGAGTACTTCGCCGAGCGGGCACGCGGCGGCGTCGGGCTGATCATCACCGGCGGCTACGCGCCCAACCGCACCGGCTGGCTGCTGCCCTTTGCGGCGCAACTGATGTCGTCGGCCGAAGCCCGGCGCCATCGGCGGATCACGTCGGCGGTGCACCAAGCGGACGGCAAGATACTGCTGCAGATACTGCACGCGGGCCGCTACGCCTACCATCCCTGCTCGGTCAGCGCGTCCTCGATCAAGGCCCCGATCAACCCGTTCCGTCCGCGCAGGCTGTCCGCACGCGGCGTGGAGCAGACCATCGACGACTTCGTGCGCTGCGCGCTGCTGGCCCGCGAAGCCGGCTATGACGGCGTCGAGATCATGGGCAGCGAGGGGTACCTGCTCAACCAGTTCCTGGCGCCGCGCACCAACAAGCGCACCGACGCCTGGGGCGGTACCGCCGAGAAACGACGCCGCCTACCGGTCGAGATCGTGCGGCGCACCCGAGCGGCGGTGGGCCGTGACTTCATCCTGTGTTACCGGTTGTCGATCGCCGATTACGTCGAAGACGGCCAGAGCTGGGACGAAGTCCTTTCGCTGGCAACCGAAGTCGAGCAGGCCGGGGCGACCATCATCAACACGGGTGTCGGCTGGCACGAGGCCCGGGTGCCCACCATCGTCACCTCCGTGCCGGGCGGCGCGTTCGTCGACATCAGCAGTGCGGTCGCCGAGCATGTCGATATCCCGGTGGTGGCCTCCAACAGGATCAACATGCCCGAAGCCGCCGAGCAGATCCTCACCGAGACACAGGTACGGCTGATCTCGATGGCCCGGCCGCTGCTGTCCGATCCCGACTGGGTGGCCAAAGCGTCCGCGGATGCGGCTGCCGAGATCAACACCTGCATCGCCTGCAACCAGGCCTGCCTGGATCACGCCTTCGCCCACAAGACGGTGTCCTGTCTGCTCAACCCACGGGCCGGGCACGAGACGCAGCTGGTGCTCGCGCCCACCCGGCGGGAGCGCTCGGTCGCGGTGGTGGGGGCGGGACCGGCAGGCCTTGCGACCGCGGTGAGCGCCGCTCAGCGGGGTCACCGCGTGACCCTGTTCGACGCCAACGACTACATCGGCGGGCAGTTCGACATGGCTCGGCGCATCCCTGGCAAGGAGGAGTTCAGCGAAACCATCCGGTACTTCGAGACGATGCTGGACAAACACGACGTGACGATGCGGCTCGGTGCCCGCGTCTCGGCCGGGGAGCTGTCCGACTACGACGAGGTCGTGTTGGCCACCGGAGTCGCGCCCCGGTTGCCGGACATCCCCGGGGTCGGCCACCCCATGGTGCTCAGCTACCCCGACGCCATCTACGGCCGCAAGCCCATCGGCAAGCGGGTGGCGGTGATCGGCGCGGGCGGGATCGGGTTCGACGTCAGCGAACTCCTGGTCACCACGCCGGCGGAGCCGGCAGAAGACCAGCCGTCCCGGCAGCATCTCAAGGAATGGAAGGCCGAATGGGGCGTCGCCGATCCGCAGGAAGCCCGTGGCGCGCTGACGACACCGATTCCGGCGCCCCCCGCACGCGAGGTCTACCTCCTGCAGCGCAGCAAGGGGCCGCAGGGCCGCCGACTCGGGAAGACAACCGGCTGGGTACATCGTGCATCACTGAAAGCCAAAGGTGTGCAACAGCTTTCCGGGGTCAACTACGAGCGAATCGACGACGACGGGCTGCACATCAGCTTCGGGCCCAAGCACGAGCTACCGCGGGTGCTGGCCGTCGACAACGTGGTGATCTGCGCCGGGCAGGAATCGGTCCGCAACCTCGAAGCTGCGCTGCGGGAGGCCGGTGTCGAGCCGCACATCATCGGCGGTGCCGCGGTCGCCGCCGAGCTGGATGCCGAACGGGCCATCCGGCAGGGGACGGAACTGGCTGCCCGGCTGTAAGGCCCGCGTTGCGCACCCCCGGTTGCGGCGAGCGTGCGTGTTCCCGGCCGACACGCCGAGGCTTTCGGCGGTTTGCGCACACGCATGGCGGACTGACGAATTGGCGAACCAGCGGCCGGTTCCGCACTTTCACATCAGCCCAGGTTCACGTGCCGAGTTGGCCACCTCCGAGCGACAATACGCGACAAGCCACCGGAGTCCACGCGTGGCAGTGGATCAGCGCCAGCGCCATCTTGGCCACGACACGACACCACCGGCGAGTAATCGTGCAATCAATCGCCGGACATCCGGCACCCGGCCCAAGCACCACCGCTGTCACCGACAGCAGGAAGCCGAGGCCCGGGAGAGCCGCACCGAACGGATCAGGCCGCCCACTTGGCATACGTCGTGGTGCGCTGACGCGCGGGACGTCCGATGCCCTCGGCGATCTCGACGAGTTCCTCGACGGTCTTGGCCGATCCGTTCTCCGAGCCGGCCATCCGGGAGATGGTCTCCTCCATCAAGGTCCCGCCCAGGTCGTTCGCGCCGCCGCACAGCATCACCCGGGTGCGCTCGACGCCCAGCTTGACCCAGCTGGTCTGAATCTGGGAGATCCTGCCGTGCAACATGATCCGCGCCAAGGCATGGACGGCACGGTTGTCCCGGTGCGTCGGGCCGGGCCGGGCGGCACCCGCCAGATACAACGGCGAACTCTGGTGCACGAACGGCAACGGGACGAACTCGGTGAAGCCGCCGGTCCGGTCCTGGATCCCGCGTAACACGTTGAGGTGGCCGACCCAGTGCCGGGGCGAGTCCACGTGGCCGTACATCATCGTCGAACTCGAGCGCAGGCCGACCTCGTGCGCCGTCGTCACCACTTCGATCCACATCGAGGTCGGCAGCTTGCCCTTGGTCAGCACCCACCGGACATCGTCGTCGAGGATCTCCGCCGCCGTGCCGGGGATGGTGTCCAGGCCGGCTTCCCGAAGGGAAATCAGCCACTCCCGGATCGACAGGCCGCTCTTGGTGACGCCGTTGGCGATCTCCATCGGCGAGAACGCATGCACATGCATCGTGGGCACCCGCTTCTTGACCGCGCGCACCAGATCTGCGTAGCCGGTGACCGGCAGTTCGGGGTCGATTCCGCCCTGCATGCACACCTCGGTTGCCCCGGCCAGGTGGGCGTCCCAGGCCCGGTCGGCAACCTCGTCGGTCGACAGAGAGTAGGCGTCGGCGTCACCCTTGCGTTGCGCGAATGCACAGAACCGGCAGCCCGTGTAGCAGATGTTCGTGAAGTTGATGTTGCGGTTCACCACGAAGGTGACATCGTCGCCGACCGCCTCTTGTCGCAACGAATCCGCAAGGGCGGTAACCGCTTCCAGCGCCGGACCGTCGGCGGTGGCCAGCGCGAGATACTCGTCGTCGCTGCAGCCGGCGGGGTCGCGTTCGGCTGAGCGCAACGCGGCCAGCACATCGGTGTCGATGCGCTCCGGGGCCCGGGCGGCCAACTCGTCGACGTGCGCGCGGATGGACTCCCAGTCGCCGAAGGCGCTGTCGAGATCACTGCGGGCCTCGGTGAGCCTGCCTTCGGTGTCGATCGCGGAATGCAGATCGGTGCGGCCCAGCGACTCGGTCGCGTCGTCCGGCTCCTGCCAGGGCAGTCCGACCGGATTGACGTCGCGGGCCCACCCCGTCTGGGGATCGGAAAGCGCATCGACGTGTGCGCGCACCCGGGGGTCGATCCACGCCGCACCGGCCCGCACGTACTTCGGTTGCGCCGTCAGGCGCTGCACGAGGTCGTAACCCGCTTCGGCGGTGACCGCGGCCAACTCCTCCAGCGCCGGCCAGGGGCGTTCGGGATTGACGTGGTCCGGCGTCAGCGGCGAGACGCCGCCCCAGTCGTCGACGCCGGCGCCGATGAGTGCCAGGCATTCCTTGCGGGACACCAGATTCGGCGGCGCCTGCACCCGCATCGACGGCCCGAGGACCAGGCGGGTCACGGCGAGCGTGGCCAGGAAATCGTCGATGCCGGCGTCCGGCACCGATGCCATCGCGGTGTGCTCCTTGGCCCGGAAGTTCTGCACGATCACTTCTTGGACATGGCCGAACTCTTTGTGTGACTTACGGATGGCGTGGATTGTTTGAGCCCGCTCGACGTGCGTCTCACCGATACCCACCAGCAGTCCGGTGGTGAATGGAATGGAGAGTCGGCCCGCGTCGGTCAACGTGCGCAACCGTACGTCGGGATCCTTGTCGGGGCTGCCGTAATGCGCCTCGCCCTTGGTTTCGAACAGTCGCCTCGAGGTGGTCTCGAGCATCATGCCCATCGACGGAGCGACCGGCTTGAGCCGGGAAAGCTCGGACCAGCTCATGACGCCCGGGTTCAGGTGCGGCAGCAGACCGGTCTCCTCGAGGACGCGGATCGCCATGGCACGCAGGTAGTCGAGCGTGGTCTCATAGCCCCGCTCGTCGAGCCACTGCCGCGCTTCGGGCCACCGCGTCTCCGGGCGGTCGCCGAGCGTGAAAAGCGCCTCTTTACAGCCCAGTTCTCCACCGCGCCGGGCGATGTCCAGAATCTCGTCGGGCTCCAGGTACATGCCCCGGCCCTGAGATCGCAGCCTGCCCGGCACCGTGACAAAGGTGCAGTAGTGACAGGTGTCGCGGCACAGGTGGGTGAGCGGAATGAACACCTTCCGTGAGTAACTGACGGGCAGCATGCCGTTGACGCCGCGCCGGCCGGCCGATTCCAGCCCGGCGTCGCGCACCCGCGCGGCGCTGGCACAAAGGTCGGCCAACTCGTCGCCACGTGCCGCCAGCGCAATGGCGGCCTCGTCGACGTTGAGCGCAACTCCATCCCGGGCCCGCCGCAATACCCGTCGCATGGCAGCCGGGTTGGGTGTATCAACCCTGGTCGTGGAGACTACCGGGTCGGGCAGATCGGAAAGATACCGCGGGTTCAGGGCCACTCCCCTGTAACCGGAGGCAATTCGAGAATCATCCGCGTATCTCACAATCTCCGACCAAGTGTGTCCTGACCGCTACCTACACTAGCCGTGCTCCGATCACGATGGGCCGCCCGCTCGGGTGGGCCCGCATTCGCCAGTGCAGGACGAGCGCCGGGCGTTAGGTGCTCTCGCGCTTCAGCAGCAGAATCGGCGGTATGGCGCCGAGCAACATCAGAAGGACCGATCCGAAGCCGGCGACCCCGGCCCCATCGAGGATCCGGTCAGCACCCGGGCCTCCCATCGCCATAATGACGATGGTGAGCGCCCAGGAGATCAGTGGCAGCGCCGCGAGCCGTGCCGACGATGTCCAGCGCATCGCCGCCCACACCAGTGCGACATTGACCAGGCCGGCGACCAACGCGCTGACCGGAAACCAGATCGGCCCGAGGTAGCTGGGTAGCAGGAACGCAGCGGCCAGCGCACAGAGCACACCGTCAACGGTGAGCAACATAAGAACGACGACCCGCAGCACAGGGTCGGCCCGATGGTCGCCGGTCAGGTCGGGACGCTGTCCGACAGCGCCGTCAGGGACCCACCACCCGCTGGCCAATTGTCCAAGCGGTCCGGCCAGTGCTGCAGGTTCGGGTCCAGATCCGGATCCATAGCCGCCCCTTCCGGTGTGCTGCGTGAGGGCAGCTTACCCGTTGGCGGTGCGGACAGTGCTGGTCCGAAACAGGTTCGGCAGGTAGCCACTACTCGTATCGGGGTCACGCATTACGTGACCGGCCTCCGGCGCGCTCTTCGGTACGTCCCGGCGTCGTAATTTCGGATCACCGAATCGACAACACAGCACATCAGGAGGGGAAGATGCACAGCCCGGTTACCGCATCGATAATCGCGCAACTGGCCGTCAACGACCGCGGCGCCACCACCCGCAGACGGGACCCCAACAAGCGGACCCGTCTGACTCGCGTCGTTCGCCGCCCACACGTCGACTGACCCGCAGCGGACTTGCCGGCGGGGCTGCGGAGGGGGCAGCCCCGCCGTCACCGTTGGGGATCAACGCAGGCCGGCCAGCAGATCGGATTCCCAGCCCCGGTGGTCTCGAAGCCCCGGCTCACCGGACACCAGCACGTAGTGCTCGTGACCGAGGACCGGCAGCGCAAGATCGTTCGACAGTGCGCAGGCCCGTCCGGTGGGGCCCACGACCACCTGGGTGGCATGGGCATTGAGCGCGGCGAGCTTGGCGGGAAGCGCTTCGGTTGCATCGACACATGTGGTGATCTGATCGTCGTCGAATCCGATCGCGCCAGTTCCTTCGCCGGGCAACTTCCAGTGCGACAACAGGTCTTCGGTGGTGAGTTCCCGGGCGGCGCTCGCCCATGCACTGCGGGCGGTCACCGTCCAGTAGAACTTCGGCACAGTCCACGGTCGGCCTGGCGGGTTGTCGGAGCCGGCAGCCGCCACGGCGGCGCTGGTGACGTCATGGGTTCGGATGTGGTCGGGATGTCCGTAGCCGCCGTTCGGGTCATAAGTCACCACGACATGCGGGCGCAGGCGCCGGATAATGTCGACCAGCGCGGAGACGGCGTCCTCGCCGGAGGCGACGAACCGCCGGCTCCGCGAAACCGTCCGGGTGCCGGCCATTCCGGAGTCGCGCCAGCGGCCGGCCCCACCGAGGAAAATCGGCTCGCCGATGCCAAGCAGACGCAGCGCCGCGGACAGTTCGGCGATGCGGTAACCGCCGAGTTGATCGGCGTGCTCGACGGTCAGCTGCGCCCAGCGATCGCCGATGACCTCACCCTCCTCGCCGAGCGTGCAGGTCACGACGTGCACCTCGGCGCCGCGCGCGGCGTAGTGCGCAATGGTGGCGCCGTTGGTGAGGGTCTCGTCATCGGGGTGGGCGTGGACGAACAGCAGCCGGGGAACCACGTTGGGCATCGCCACACCCTAGACTTCCCCGGACCGTAATCGGCCGACGCCTGAGGACCATCACGCGGGCCGAGCCTGGCCGCGATCGTTGTCTCGGAGTCGGTCCGACCGGGACACATGTCTCCAAATGCCACCGGAGCGGATCACACCGTCACCGGTGATCGTCGCCAGTCTGTCGATGCAGCCTTGCTTGACGTTGCCCGGAGGACTCCGCGGAAGTGCGCAACGTGCTTGTTTCTAAGATTTCGATTGCAACACGAAACTGTTTCGGCCTCTTACTAGTTACTCAGGTTCTTCTCAGGTAGCGTCCGCCGTAGACCGGAAGCACTCCGCCCGAGGGGGCAGACATGCAACATGCCATTGGTCCGTTGGCAACCGCAGGACTTGCGCTTGTGAGTGCCACTGCAATCGTGGCCAGCCCGCTGGCACCACCGCCGCCCGACCTCCGAATCGCGTCGCCGATCGTCGAGACCACGGCGACCTACGAGGACCTGTTCGCAAACACCAGCGCCAACTTGAGTGAATTGCTGCCGGCGTTGTTCGACGATCCGCTGCCGATTCTGTCGCAGATTCTGAGCAACACCGGCGACAGCGCGACATCGATAGCCGGACCGGCCGTAGACCTCGTCGTCGGCGCGGGCGGCTATATATTGAGGTTGCCGATCACCGCGGTGGAGGCTATCCAAGCACTCTTCGCCGAAGACGGCGGCTTGGGCGCGGCGGTCGGAGTCCTGGTTGCTCCACTGCTTCCGTTGATTCCTGTCAGCGTCGAGTTGTTCAATGCCGTCTCGGACGCGATCATCAAGCCGTTCGCAAACATCGCCGCCGGACTCGAAACGGCGCTGAACCTTCCCAACCTGTTGGCGGTCGGCGTGTCGGCGATATCTCCGCTTATCGCTACGGTGGTGGCGACCGTTGACGCCGTCAACGCCGTTGTCGACGGGACGTTCGGTGACAACGCCAGCCTCGACAGCGCGGTACGGGCTCTGATCGATTTCGGTCCTACCATCGCCGACGGCTTCCTCAACGGAACACCCGACGCTATCGACAGGACGATCGATCTCCCGTTCCCACTTCCCGATGTGACCCTCGTCGCGGGCTTCGGCGGTCTGCTCAGCACCAGGAATTTCGGCCTTACTGTCGGGTTGGGGGGGGCGACCGTGAATCTGGAGACGTCCGGGCCGATCGCCGGTGTGCACAACTACCTGCAGAAAATCGCCGATTCGATCGCTCCCCCTCCTCCTTCGGAGCCGGAGCAAACCGTCGCGAATAGGCAGGGCTCAGCTTCGGCGGACCAGAAGGATGCGATCACTTTGGCTTCTGCCGAGCAGAAGACAGAACAAGAGGAGAAGACAGACCAAAAGGCGACCGATGTCGTCAAGGTCCTGCCTGACGCGCTGGCCAGGGTCTCCAAGAAATCCGACAAGGCCGACAAGCCGCTCGCAAATTTCCGCAACTCCCTCAAGAAGCTCGGTGACGACGTCAGGAAGAGCTTCAGCAAGGGCAAGAGCAAGAGCAAGACTGATGACAGTGGCGCAAAGGGTGCAACCGGCGCATCCGGCGCATCCGGCGCAACCGTCAGGGGCGGCGGTGAATCCGGCGGCGGCGGTGGCTCCACGGGCGGCAGCGACAAGTCCGACGGCGGGGTGAGTTGACGACATCGGAGTCGTGAGCTGACAACTGTCCGAATCAAGTGGCCCCCCTCCTCGCGAAGGGGGGCCACTTGCTTGAACAGACGTTGCGGCACCGCAACGTGCAAGTTGGGCGCTGTTGTTTCAAGCGGAGCAGGCTGCACGCTCATGCACAGCTAACAGGGGGCGTTGCCGCGTCGCGGTCGGCAACGATCTACGTCGAGTAGCGGGCCCGGCATCCGCACACGATCCGGGTGATCCCCGCCAGGTCGGAGTGGCCCACCGCCATATCACCCGTTCGTCACTTCGTAGTCTTCACCCACATGCCCGCGTCACCGACGATCCCGACAGGGATCGCACCGGTCAGGTTGACGTTCTGCACCGAGGGCCCGGCCGCGACGATGGTGTTGTCCTGCAGGATCGGCAGCAAGGTCGCCATACTCCACAGCCGCGGCTCCACCGCGTCGATGACCTCGTCGACACTCTTCGAACCATCAAGGGCCGCATCGATATTGGCCTGAATACCGCGGTCGCAGAGCCCGGTGATGTTGGACGGCGCCTGCACCAGCGCGCCCCCCTCGGCGGGCGGGACGGCCGGCGTGGTGGTGGACTGCGTGGTCCTGGTCAGTCTGGGAGTGGGAATCGGTCTGGGCGCCTCCGGCGTCGACACCGGCTTCGTCGCGGAACCCAGGGTGGACACCGGCGTGGCGTCCAACGCCGGGCAGCCGTAGCGGGACGCGAGCGCCGTCGCCAGGTCTCCCCCGGCCCGATGCCAGCCCACGATGGCATCCACCCGGTTGTTGGTCAGCGCGTCACCGTACAGGACAACGGGATCCAGGGCCGACACCGTCGCAGCGATGCCGACATTGCGCAGTTGATCGGCCGCGGTGTTGGCGACCGACACCGAGGTGGGGTCGTTGGCCGCAACACCGATCACCAGGCTCAGCTGCTGGCCGTCCTTGCTGATCCGTCCGCGGGTGGGCGCGGCGCGCGGCGGGGCCGGCGAATTGGCCGAACCGGGGGACGGCACCGGAAGGGGTGTCGCGGGTGCGGCGTCTGGGTCGATGTCATAGCCGGTGCCCGCCAGCAGATCCAGCGCGGCCTGTTGCGTCAGGGCGGGCGGGGCGGTGGGCCGGTAGCCGGGATCAGACGGTGCGCGCACCTGTGCCTGTGCAAGCGTCACGGTGCTGTCACTGCCGGAGCCGACCGACGCCAGCAGGCCGACGTCCAGCAGGCCGAGCAGCGCCCTGCGCACCTGCGGATCGAACAGCGCGGGCTTTTGGGCACGCAGCGACAACTGCATGACGCGGGGTGTGAGGATCCGGCCGGTGCGCACCCGCGGGATCGCCGACAGTTGCGCGAAGGCCACGGCGCTGCCGTGGACCTGAGCGACCTGAGTGTCACCGTTTCGGATCGAATCGGCCAGCGCGGCCGGTGAACCGGCCCGGCGGAACAGGATCTGATCGGGGCCGGCGGGCAGACCCCAGAACCGGTCATTGCGGGCCAGCAGAATCTCGTCGCGTTGCGGATCGATGCTTTCGACCCGGAAGGGTCCTGCGGTGACCGGCATGGTGCGCACCAGACCCGCCCCGAAGCCACCCGGGACGTCCTTGACGATGTGGGCGGGCAGGATGTCGGTGAACAACTCACGCCAGGCCGGGTAAGGCTTCGAGAATGTCACGACGGCCGTCTTGCCGCCGTCGATTGACTGCACCCCGGTGATCAGGTCGTAACCGGCCGGGTCGACGACACCGGGTTGGCTGACCATCTGGCGCCACAGGTACCAGAAGTCGTCGGCCGCGATGGGGGCGTTGTCGGTCCACGACGCCTCGGGCCGGATCTTGTAGGTGACCGTGAACGGGATTTCGCTTGTCACCTCGGCCGACTGCAGCAGCGACCCGTCGATAACCCACTTCGACCCCGTCGGAGTCGCCGGGTCGTGGACCGGGCGGAACGCGCTGGGCAGCACCAGGGCACTGATCGCGGCATTGACCGGCGACTGGTCCGACAGCAGGTGCGGATTGAAGCCGGGCCCGATGTTGTCGATGCCCATGGTGATCTGCGTTGCTTTCGGGGCCGGCGGCGCGGCGGTCTGAGCGGTGTCGGTGCTCTGCGGCGCCGGCGGCGCATCCACCGCACACCCGGCCACCGCCAGAACCGACAGCACTGCCGCGGTCGTCTTTAGGCGGCGGGCGGTCGGCACGTCACTCAGGGTATCGAGCAGACGAACAAACACCGCGCCATGTCCCGGGCGCGCCCGGTGGTGTCGTCGTCAGCCCCTGGCCGCCTGCTTGGCGCGTGACCGGTTCCGGGCACGGGTGGTCGCGTCGAGATCGACCTTGCGCACCCGCACGATCTCCGGTGTCACTTCGACGCACTCATCGACCGCGCAGAACTCCATCGCCTGCTCGAGGTCGAGTTCCAGCGGTTTCGCCATCGTCTCGAACACGTCCGCCGTCGACGACCGCATGTTCGTCAATTTCTTCTCTCGGGTGATGTTGATGTCGAGATCCTCCGGGCGTGGGTTGATCCCGACCACCTGGCCCTCGTAGGTGTCCTGGCCGGGCTCCACGAAGAACTGGCCGCGGTCGGAGAGTTGGATCATCGCGAACGGCGTGATGCTGCCGGTGCGGTCCGACACCAGCGACCCGGTGTGCCGCGCCCGGATCTCACCGGCCCACGGCCGGTAGCCGTCGAACACCGCGTTGGCGATACCGGTGCCGCGGGTCTCGGTGAGGAAATCGGTGCGGAAGCCGATCAGCCCCCGGCTGGGCACGACGAAGTCCATCCGCACCCATCCGGTGGTGTGGTTGGCCATCTCCTCCATGCGGCCCTTCCGGGCGGCCATCAACTGCGTCACCGCACCGACGTACTCCTCGGGACAGTCGATCGTCACCGCCTCGAACGGCTCGTGAACGGCGCCGTCGATCGTGCGGGTGACCACCTGCGGCTTGCCCACGGTCAGCTCGAAGCCCTCTCGGCGCATCTGTTCGACGAGCACCGCCAGCGCCAGTTCGCCGCGACCCTGGACTTCCCAGGCGTCCGGCCGGCCGATGTCGACCACCCGGATCGACACGTTGCCCACCAGCTCGGAATCCAAGCGGCTCTTCACCATTCGCGCGGTCAGCTTGTGACCGGACACCTTGCCGGCCAACGGCGACGTGTTGGTGCCGACGGTCACCGAGATCGCCGGCTCGTCGACGGTGATCCGCGGCAGCGCGTGTGCGTGCTCGGGGTCGGCCAGCGTGTCGCCGATCATGATCTCCGGCAGACCCGCCACCGCGACGATGTCCCCGGCGACGGCTTCGTTGGTGGCGGTGCGTTCGACACCCTCGGTCGCCAGCAGTTCGGTGATCTTGGCGCTGGTGATCACCGGATGGCCGTCCACCTGGCGCATCCACGCCACCTGCTGACCCTTCTTGAGCCGGCCGTTGTAGATGCGGATCAGCGCCAGCCGGCCCAGGAACGCCGAAGCGTCCAGGTTGGTCACCAGCGCCTGCAACGGCGCGTCCGGGTCGCCCGCCGGCGACGGGATATGTGCCATCAGTACATCGAAGAGCGGATCGAGGTTGTCGCCCGCGGGAACGTCACCGTCGGCGGGTCTCGTCGTCGACGCCACGCCGGCACGACCGGACGCGAAGAGTATCGGCAGGCCGAGCGCATGCTCGGCGGCCTTGGCAGCCTCGTCGTCCAGGTCCGCCGCGACGTCGAGCAGCAGGTCGTGGCTGGCCTCGACAACCTCGGCGATGCGGGCGTCGGGCCGGTCCGTCTTGTTGACCACCAGGATCACCGGCAGATGCGCGGACAACGCCTTGCGCAGCACGAAGCGAGTCTGCGGCAGCGGCCCCTCGGAAGCGTCCACCAGCAGCAGCACCCCGTCGACCATGGACAGGCCGCGCTCGACCTCACCGCCGAAATCGGCGTGACCCGGGGTGTCTATGACGTTGATCACAGTGACCGTGCCGTCGGCGTTGTGCCGGTGAACGGCGGTGTTCTTGGCAAGGATGGTGATGCCCTTTTCCTTTTCCAGATCACCGGAATCCATGATTCGTTCAGTGGCGTCGTCACCGCGGTGATGCAGCGCGCCGGATTGCCGCAGCATCGCGTCGACCAGGGTGGTCTTGCCATGGTCGACGTGGGCCACGATCGCGACGTTTCTGAAGATGGGGTGAGAAGCCACGCGCCGATTGTCGCAGTGTGGGTCCCGAACACGAAAACGATGGAAAGCGCGAGTGAAGATAAACAAGGTCGCCGGACTGAAACCGAAGAAGAAGTGCTGCCGCAGCAAGCCACGCTGCAAGCGCTGCCCACTGGTGCTGCACAAGCTGCACAAGGCCGAGACGACGGGGATTCGCGGTAAGGAATTGGAAAAGGTTTTCGACCTGGCCCGAAAAACCTGACGGGCGTATCGTTGGCGCTATCCGTCAAGGTGGTCTTAGTACTGGGGAGGTACTCGATGTGACGGTCTATCAAGTCCTCACAATATTCGTGATCGTCGTGCTGGGAACACTCACGACGGGCGCGATCTACCTCGGGTTGCTGAACTGGATTGGCGCGTTCTACGTGGTGCGGTGCAAGACGTGCCACCACCTGACAGGGTCCACAGCCAAGCTGCCCGCGGGTTCGTGCCCACACTGCCGACACCCTCACCTGACGCATCCGCTGTACGCGGCGCACCACCCCGACGCTCAGGTTCGTGTGCGTTCCGACCCATTGAAGTATTAGACGGTCTTGACGTACCAGGTCGGTGTGCCGCCACGAAACTCACTGGCCGGGTGACCCGACCATCGGCGGAATGCGTGCGAGAACGCGGTGGTGTCGCTGTAGCCGAGTCGCCGGGCCACCTCGTTGACCGATAGCCCCACCACGCTGAGTAACTCGACCGCCAGCGTCCGAGTGACCTCGTTGCGCAACTCGCGGTAGGTGGTCTGCTCGTGGTCGAGTTGGCGGCGCAGCGTGCGGGTGCTCAGGTGAAGTTCGGCGGCCAGTTCGTCGATCGTGGGCATCGAGTCGGGCGTCTGCGCGAACCTCGAACGCACCATGGCTGAAAGGCTCGGCTGGTGCGCCTGCGTGTGCACCAAGCGCTCACACTCGCGGGCGCACGCCGCGCGCGTTACCGAGTCTGCGGTCGGCAGTGGCGTTGCCAGTCCTGCGGAGTTGAAGCGGATGCAGTGTTGTGCTGCACCGGTTTTCACATCGATGGGGTGAAGCGATGCGGCCAGCCGTCGGCCTTGGGCGCCATCGAAACCCGTCTCGACGATCAGCGGTGCATCGTGCAGGCCGGCGGTGCGCAGCAACAACGGCAATGCGGACAGATCCCTGGCGGCGTAGAAGTCGCGCACGTCGACGGGGAGATGCTCGTCCCGCAGCACCACCCCGGCCACATCACCGGCGCACACGTGCGGGTCGAACACCGTCGGCGCCAGCCTGACATAGGCGAGTGCGACGGCCAGCGCTTCGCCACCGGTGGCACTTGAGATCAGCGCATATCCCCAGATCCCGAGATCGCCCACGGTGATCTGTGCGCCCACGGCGATCCCGGCACCCACGGGATCGCCGAGTTCGCGCAGCAGGTTGGCAGTCAGCACGAACTCCACGTCCTGGTCGATGACGTACCCGGCCGCCACCACCTCGTCCTCGGTGAGCCCGGTGCCGGCGAGCAGTGACCGAACGGGCACCCCCTCGCGGCGCGCCAACCCCAGTGCGTAGCGCACACCCGCCGGACTTCGCGTCGCGGTCACAGTGTCCGATCGTGGCACAGGCAGTTGCTTCAACCATCTGAATGGCCGAAACGACCATTCGATTGACCGCACCGATCATGTTGTTCCTGCCGCATCGGCGGCATCGTCGAAGTCATGGCGCGCTCCTCCACCACAATGGCGTCGGTCGGAGTAACGGTGCGCGAAACGGTCCGGATGATCGCAAC
This sequence comes from uncultured Mycobacterium sp., assembly GCA_964387245.1. GTDB lineage: Bacteria > Actinomycetota > Actinomycetes > Mycobacteriales > Mycobacteriaceae > Mycobacterium. Next base: position 55,204 of record CAYLWH010000002.1, on the reverse strand, counting down.
GGGCGCCTACCAGGATATGCGGCGCCCGCCAACTCGTCGGGCCGCGCCGACGGTCGCGCGCACCACATTCGACCCGACCTCACCTACGGCCATCGTCAACCCGTTCCCCGACCTGGCACGTCTGCGCGAACACCCAGTGCACGTCAACGAGAAGCTGAACATCTGGATGCTGGCCCGACACGAGGACGTCACCGCAGCCGCCCGCGCACACGACACCCTGTCGTCGGCATCGGGCATCCTGATGCGCTCGGCACCGCTGCAGACGGTGGTGACCACCGACAATCCCGATCACGAACGGCTGCGCCGGATCACCGCGCCGGCCTTCACGCCGTCGGCGATCCGCCGGCTCGAATCCGCGCTCGGCGAGTTCGTGGTGCCGGGTGTCGACGCGCTGCAACGCGCCAACGTGGTCGACATGGTTCCCGCGCTGACGGTGCCGCTGCCGGTCTCGGCGATCGCGGTGCTGCTGGGCGTCGACCGTTCGCGGTGGCAGGACTTCCGGGTGTGGTCGCACGACGTCACGACGTTGTTCGGTGCGCGGTCGCTGACCGACGTCGCGATGATCACCGGCCGGGCGATGCCGAACATCTGGTCACTTCGCGGGCTGATCCTCGACGAACTCCGGCAGCGCCGGGCCGGAGACACCGACATCCTCGGCCGGTTGCGCGACGCACTGGCAGCCGGCGAGATGACGGCGGCGGAGGCGCTGGCCGCCGCGATGCTGCTGTTGGTCGCGGGCAACGAGACGACCACCAATCTGCTCGGCATGCTGCTTGTTCAGCTGGCCCGCGACCCCGAACTGTATGCGCGACTGCGTGCCGAGCGCGGCTTGATTCCGGCGGCCATCGAGGAGACGCTGCGGTGGGGCTCACCGGTGCAATGGGTGGCCCGCACCACGCTGACCCCCCACGAGGTGGCGGGTACCGTCATCCCGGCACGCTCGCGCGTGGTGTTGTTCTACGCGGGCGCCAACCGCGACCCACACCGGTTCGACGACCCAGACCGCTTCGACGTTGACCGAAAGGCCATCGGCCACACCGGCTTCGGCCACAGCATGCACTTCTGCATGGGTGCGCATCTGGCTCGCCTGGAGGTGACGGTGGCGCTCAACGCGTTGTTCGACCGGTTCTCACGCCTCGAATTGGCGGGCCCGGTGACCTGGACGACGACGCCGTCACTGTCTGGGCCGACGTCGGTGCCCTTGCGCGGTGTGACGGCTTAGCCGAGTCACCACCCGCGGCGTTGCGGCTGCGAGCCCACCAACTCACCCCGCCCCGCGGCCTCCCGGCTGCGGTAGACGATGTACGGGCGGAACAGGTAGCCGATCGGTGCGCTGAACGCGTGCACCAGCCGGCTGAACGGCCAGAGGCAGAACAGCGCCAGCCCGATCAGAACGTGCACCTGGTAGTAGACCGGGGCGGTGGCCATCAGGTCGCCGCGCGGTTGCAGTACCCAGATCGACCGGAACCACACCGAGATGGTCTCGCGGTAGTTGTAGGCCTCCCCCACCAGGCCGGAACCCATCGCGGTGGCGACCAATCCGGCGACAATCGCCGCCACCAGGAACACGTACATGGCCTTGTCGTTGGCCGTGGTGGCCATGAACACCGGGCCCGTGGTGCGGCGGCGGAAGATCAGTAACCCGATTCCGATCAGGGTGGCCAGGCCGGCGATGGTGCCGAGGACCACCGCCTGCAGGTGATACGCGTGCTCGCTGAGCCCGAGGGCGTGCGTCCACGACTCCGGGATCACCAGGCCGATGACATGCCCGAATATCACCACCAGGATGCCGAAGTGGAACAACGGGCTGGCGATCCGCAGCAACCGCGACTCGTACAGCTGAGACGACCGGGTGGTCCAGCCGAACTTGTCGTACCGGTAGCGCCACCAACTGCCGATGATGACGACGGCCAGTGTCACATACGGAATCACGTCCCAGAAGATCTCACCCACGTGCCGCTACCTCCTGTGTGCGCCGCGGCGGCACCGTCAACGTGAACGGTTGCAGGCCAACCGCTTCGGCGGGCGGCCCGGCTTCGGCCAACCGCCGCGCCCGCTGGACCTCCTGGTCGGTCGCCGGGGGCAGCGTTGTGCACACCGCGCGGACCGCGTGCGCGTACGGAGAGCCACGCTCGGTCAGCGCGTCGAGCAACAGGTCGATGGGTACCCGGTGTTCGGTCAGCAGTCGCTTGCCGGTGGCCGGATCCACCCTCGCCGCGAACTCCAGGACCACCGGAAGATGGTCGGGCGCCTCGTCTTTCGGTGGAGTGACGCCGGCGTCACGGTAGGCGGAGGCGAACGCGTGCATCGCCGCGCCGCGGTTGCGCGTGTCGCCGGCCGTCCAGTAGGTCAGATACATCGTGGTGCGCCGGCCCAGATCGAAGGTCGCGACATAGTCCTCGGCGGCTTGGCGGACGTCGAGTTCCCGAAGGGCCGCGTGCACCCGCGTGAGGGGGTCGTGCGCGGGACCCGCGATGTGCGTGAGCAATTCGGCAACGATGGCCAGCCGCTCCCCGTGCCGGTCGTCGGGATAGGCCAGCAGCAGCGACGCCGCCTGCCACACCGACCGGTCACACAATGTGTTGTCGCGCACCCGCGTCAGCAGTTTCATTGCCCGGACCCGCCAGGAAACATCCCGCCGGGGACCCCCCGGCCATCCCAGTTCAGCAGGTTGACCCGCGACGGATGCTCGGCGTTGGCCGCCATCCCCTCGTCCGTCTGGCGTTGTTTGAGCGCGTGGAACGTTTCGACCGCCACTGGTACCGGCCCGCCGCTGGCCTCACCGAATGGTCCCGACTCGTACATCCCGGGCCCACCGTCGAACGACAGTGAACACCCCGGCTCCTCCACCTGCAGCTGGCCGGCCGACGACGCGTAGGCACTCGGAATCACGTAGCGTTCTTCGTATTTCGCGATCGCCAACAGCCGATACATGTCGTACATTTGCTGCTCGGTCATCCCCACCGCAGCCGGTATGTGCGCTTGGGTCGGCCGGCCCAGATTGATGTCGCGCATATAGGACCGCATCGCCGCCAGTCGGCGCAGCACCGCCTCGACCGGGGCGGTGTCCCCGGCGGTGAACAGCCCGGCCAGGTACTCGAGGGGGATCCGCAGCGACTCCAACGCACCGAACAGGTTGCCCAGCTCCTCGCCGTCGTGGCCGTCCCGGCTGACCGCGTCCACCACCGGCGACAGCGGCGGGATGTACCAGACCATCGGCACGGTGCGGAATTCCGGATGCAACGGCAGCGCCACCTGGTATGTGTTGATCAACGCGTAGACCGGGGAACGCTGCGCGGCCGCGATCCATTCGGCGGAGATTCCTTCCGCACGCGCCCCGGCCACGACGTCGGGATCGTTCGGGTTGAGCAGGATCTCCCGTTGCGCCTCGTACAGATCCTTCTCGTCGGGTACCGAAGCCGCCTCCAGCACGCGGTCGACGTCGTATAACACCAGCCCCAAATAGCGCAGCCGGCCCACGCAGGTCTCCGAGCACACTGTGGGCAAGCCCACCTCGATGCGCGGGTAGCACAGCGTGCACTTCTCGGCCTTGCCGGTCTTGTGGTTGAAATAGACCTTCTTGTACGGGCATCCGGATACACACATCCGCCAGCCGCGGCACTTGTCCTGGTCGACGAGCACGATGCCGTCCTCGCTGCGCTTGTACATCGCGCCGGACGGGCAGGACGCCACGCAGGCCGGGTTCAGACAGTGTTCGCAGATGCGCGGCAGATAGAACATGAAGGTCTCTTCGAGTTCGAGTCGCACCCGTTCGCTGACCTGTTTGAGCACCGGATCCTGCGGAACGATCTCGGGCGAGCCGGCCAGGTCGTCGTCCCAGTTGGCCGACCACGACACCTTCATCGGCTTGCCGCTGATCAGGCTGCGCGGCGGTGCGACGGGCATGTGCTCACCCAGGGGCGCCGAGGTCAGGTTCTCGTAGTCGTAGGTCCACGGCTCGTAATAGTCGTGGATGGACGGCATTTTCGGATTGGAGAAGATCCTCATGAGCTTCGCCAGTCGGCCTCCGTCACGTAACTTCAACCGGCCCTTGTTATCCCGTGTCCACCCGCCGTGCCAGCGATCCTGGTCCTGGTAGCCGCGCGGGTAGCCAAGGCCGGGCCGGGTCTCGACGTTGTTGAACCACACGTACTCGGTCCCGGCCCGGTTCGTCCACGCCTGCTTGCACGTCACTGAACATGTGTGGCAGCCGATGCACTTGTCGAGGTTCATCACCATCGCCATTTGCGCCATGACTCGCATCAGTACACCACCTTCTGGGCGCGGCGACGTACCACCGTCACCTCGTCACGCTGGTTGCCTGTAGGCCCCAGATAGTTGAATGCGTAGCAATTCTGGGCGTATCCACCGGCCAGATGGCTGGGCTTGACGAGCAGTCGGGTCAGCGAGTTGTGAATTCCGCCACGCGTGCCGGTGGTTTCGGTCAGCGGCACGTCGATGGTGCGCTCCTGGGCGTGGTAGACAAACACCACCCCTTCCGGCATCCGGTGGCTCACCACTGCGCGACACACCAGCACACCGTTGCGGTTGACTGCCTCCACCCAATCGTTGTCTCGCACTTCGATCTTCGCGGCATCGGCCGGACTCATCCACATCGTCGGTCCGCCGCGCGACAGCGAGAGCATGAACAGGTTGTCCTGGTACTCCGAGTGGATCGACCACTTGGAATGCGGGGTGAGATACCGCACCGTCAGTCCCACCTCGCCGTCACCCAGTGTCGGTTCCCCGAACAACCTCGCCATGTCCAGCGGCGGGCGGTAGATCGGCAGCTGCTCACCGAGTTCCTCGAGCCAGTCGTGGTCCACGTAGAAGTGCATCCGACCGGTCAGCGTGTGAAACGGCTTAAGTTCCTCGATGTTCACCGTGAACGGCGCATAACGCCGTCCACCCGTCTCGCTGCCCGACCACTCGGGGCTGGTGATCACCGGAACGGGCCGGGCCTGAGTGTCGGCGTAGGTGATGCGCCGTTCCTCGCTGCCCTCGGCCAGATGGACCAGTTCGCGTCCCGTGCGACGCTCTAACTGACGGAAGCCTTCGACCGCCAACCGGCCGTTCGACGTGCCCGACAGCGCCAGGATGACATCGGCCATCCGCTCGGCAGTGGTGATCGCCGGACGGCCCTGCGCAACACCGGAATCCAGCACGCCGAACTTGGCGGCGAGTTGTTCGACCTCCTCGTCGGGGTGTGTGGTGACGCCCTTGGTGGTCAATCCCAGCTTCTCGGTGAGCGGGCCCAGCGTCGCCCACTTGTCGGCGATCGCGGCGTAGTCGCGTTCGACGACCGCCAGCGGTCCCATGGTCTTGCCCGGCACCGGCCGCTCCCCTGCGACCCGCCAATCATGCTCGGTGCCACCGGGATAGGCCATCGCACCGGCAGTGTCGTGCTGCAGGGTTCCGAGCACCACGTCGGTGCGGGTACCCAGGTGCCGGGCTGCCAGAGAGCTGAACACCCGGGCGATCGAACCGAATGCGTCGAAATCGGACCGGGTCTGCCACGGCGGGTCGATCGCCGGGCTGAACGCGTGGACGTAGGGGTGCATGTCGGTGCTCGAGAGGTCGGCCTTCTCGTACCAGGTGGCTGCGGGCAATACCACATCGGACAGCAGCGTCGTCGACGTCATCCGGAAGTCGATCGACATCAGCATGTCGAGCTTGCCCTCCGGAATCTCATCGGACCACGCTATGCCGTTGGGCCGCAATCCCTCCGGAGTTGGCGACGCCTGCAGGTTGGACGTGGTGCCCAGCAGATGACGCAGGAAGTATTCGTTGCCCTTGCTCGACGAGCCCAGCAGGTTGGCCCGCCAGACGTTGAGCACCCGTGGCCAGTTGCGCGGGTTGTCCGGGTCGGTGACGGCAAGTCTCAGGGCGCCGGAGGCGAGTTGGTCGGTCACGTAGTCGGGGATCTCGCGGCCCAGCGCGCGCGCCTCGTCGGCAAGATCGAGGCTGGATCGGTCGAACTGCGGATAGAACGGACTCCACCCCATCGCGGTGGCCGACGCCAGCACGTCCATCGTGTGCCGGTCACGGAAGCGGCCCCGGCCCACCGGACTCGCCAGCGCGTCGGCCCGGTACCCGTCGTAGCGCCACTGATCGGTGTGGGCGTACCAGTAGGACGTGCCGGCCATCTGGCGCGGCGGCCGGGACCAGTCGGTGGCCATGGCCATGGTGGCCCACCCGGTCACCGGCCGGCACTTCTCCTGACCCACGTAGTGCGCCCAGCCGCCGCCGTTGCGGCCCATTGAGCCGGTGAGCAGCAGCAGGGCCAGAATTGCGCGATAGGTGGCGTCACCGTGGAACCACTGACAGATCCCGGCTCCCATGATGATCATCGAGCGGCCGCCGGATTCCTCGGCGTTGTGCGCGAATTCGCGGGCGATCCGGATGGCTTGGCCGGCGGAAACACCCGTGATGGATTCCTGCCACGCCGGCGTGTAAGGCCGTTCGGGGTCGTCGTACCCGGTGGGCCAGTCCCCCGGCAAGCCCGCCCTCGCCACGCCATACTGCGCCAGCATCAGGTCGAACACCGTGCACACCAGGTGTTCCCCGACCCGGCGAACCGGCACGCCGCGTTGCAGGGTTTCGCCGTGGCCGTCGAGGGTGTCGAAACGGGGCAGCGAGATCAGCGCGGTTTCGCCGCCATCGGCCGATGCCACCGTCAGGGCGGGCGACAGGTCGCCCAGGTCCAGGTTCCACTTGCCCACACCGTCGTCGCCGAACCGGAAACCCAGTGAACCGTGCGGCACCACAACCGAATTCGTCTCCGCATCGATGAGCACCGGTTTGAACGGGGCGTTCTCGACGTGCTGCCCCAGATCGGCGGCGGTCATGTTCTTGCCCGGCACCAGCGCGCCGTCCCGCTGTTCGAGCTTGACCAGAAACGGCAGGTCGGTGTAGGTGCGCACATAGCCGCTGAAGAACGGAATCCGTTGCTTGACAAAGTATTCCGTGAGGATAACGTGACCCATTGCCATGGCCAGCGCACCGTCGGTGCCCGCGGCGCAGGGCATCCATTCGTCGGCGAACTTGGTGTTGTCGGCGTAGTCGGGACTCACCGCCACCACCTTGGTGCCGCGGTAGCGCACCTCGGCCATCCAGTGCGCATCCGGGGTGCGGGTGACCGGGACGTTGGATCCCCACATGACCAGGTAGGCAGCGTCCCACCAATCACCCGACTCCGGAACATCGGTCTGGTCGCCGAACACCTGTGGCGAGGCGACCGGCAGGTCGGCATACCAGTCGTAGAACGACGTCATCACGCCGCCGATGAGTTCGACGAAGCGGGATCCCGCGGCGTGCGACACCATCGACATCGCCGGAATGGGAGAGAAGCCGGCAACCCGGTCAGGCCCGTACTCCTTGATGGTGTGCACGTGGGCGGCGGCGATCATCTCTGTCGCCTCGGCCCAACTGACCCGCACCAGACCACCCTTACCGCGGGCCTGCTGATAACGTCGGCGGCGCTGCGGGTCGGATTGGATGTCGGCCCAGGCCAACACCGGATCGCCCAGTCGCGCAACGGCTTCCCGGTACATATCCACCAGCACACCACGGGCGTAGGGGTAGCGGACCCGGGTCGGGGAATAGGTGTACCAGGAGAACGCCGCCCCGCGCGGACAGCCGCGGGGCTCATATTCGGGGCGGTCCGGACCGACCGACGGATAGTCGGTCTCCTGTGTCTCCCAGGTGATTATGCCGTCCTTGACGTACACCTTCCAGGAGCACGATCCAGTGCAGTTAACCCCATGGGTGGACCGCACCACCTTGTCGTGACTCCATCGGTCGCGGTAGAAGACGTCCCCCTCGCGCCCGCCCTGCCGCGTCACGGTGCGCAGATCGTCGGAGACCTCGCCCCGGCTGAAGTAGCGACCGCTGCGCTGCAGTAGGTGTTCGAGCGGGCTGCCGATCCGCGGTGTCACGGCCCGACGGCCTTCGGTTCCCGGGCGTGCAGCCGTAGCGCGGTGTATCCGAGAGCGACCAGGGCGGTGGCCACCAGCAGCATCAGGCCCACGGTGTAGTTGTTGGCCTCGGCATTGTACGTCGCACCCATCACCAGCGGCGGGAAGTATCCACCCAAACCTCCTGCGGCAGCCACGATCCCGGTCACCGAACCGACCCGTTCGGCAGGGGACCGCCGGGCCACCCAGGCGAACACCCCACCGGTGCCGATGCCCAGGAAGACCGCCAACAGCGTGAAGGTGATGGCGGACCACAGATCAGCGGGCGGCTGCAGTATCGCAATCGTCGCCATGGCGGCGGTTCCCGCCAGCGAGGCCAGCACCACGAACTTGGGCGGTATCCGGTCGGAGAGCATTCCGCCGATCGGTCGGGCGACCACCGCGGCCAGCGCGAACGCCGCGGTGCGTGCGCCCGCCTCCACCGCCGAGAATCCGTAGATCGTCCGGATGTAGGTGGGCAGGTAGTTGCTGAATGCCACGAACCCGCCGAACACCACCGCGTACAGGAACGACATCTCCCACGTGACACCGAGCTTGGCCGCCGCCAGCAGCTTGGGCAGCACGGGTTCGCGGTTCGGTTGGAAGGCCGGCGAGTTGCGCAGCACCGCGAACGCGACCGCGGCCGTCCCCGCCAGTGCCACGGCCACGATGATGTGGGTCGTCATCAGACCGAACCACTTCACGAACCGCGGCGTGAAAAATGCCGAGACCGCGGTGCCGACCATCCCGGCTCCGAACACCCCGGTGGCGAAGCCGCGCCGGGCCGGTTCGTACCAGCTGTTCGCGAACGGAATGCCGACCGCGAAGATGGTGCCGGCGACGCCGAGGAAGAGTCCGAACACGAGCAACAGCGGGTACGATCCGACGGTTCCGGCGATGCCGACGGCCAGAACCGGCACGATAGCGGCCAGGGTGACCGCGATCAGCATCGTACGGCCACCGAAGCGATCGGTCAGCGGACCGCTCACCAACCGGCCCAACGAGCCGACCAGGATCGGTGTCGCGACCAGCAACGAGGCCTCTGTGCTGCTGAGTGACAATCGTTCGGCATAAGTCGTCGACATGGGACCGATGAGGTTCCACGCCCAGAAGTTGATCGTCGAAACCCAGGTCGCCAGTGCCAGGTTCAAACCCTGACCGGCGTATGCGGACGACGGGGCTGCCGCGGTCACCAGTACAGGAAAGCACCGTGGACGGGCGCCGGTTGGACTTTGGCCAAAACTGTCGATCGGTTACCAGAGGCGTCAGGACCGCAGCGCCGCGGCCAGATCCGGCAGCCAGGCGGTGTCGGCGGGTACCCACTCGACCCGGGCGAGCTCACCGCCGCGGATCCAGCGCAGCGCCCGGTGGTCGTGCGGATGCACCGTGCCGCTGGTCAGGGTGACCTGGTAAGCACGCAACGTCGTGGCCGGATTCAGCGGTACGTCAACCCCCAGTCGCCCACCGACAGCCACGTCCACGCCGAGTTCCTCGCGCAGTTCGCGGATCAGCGCCTCGACGTCGCTCTCGTCGCCCGCGACCTTGCCACCCGGTAGCTCCCACAGCCCGGCGAGTTCGGGCGGTCGGGCGCGTTGCGCCACCAGCAGCGCGCCGTCGACGATCAGCGCGCCGGCGACCACGATCTGAACCGCCATGGCGTGTAACGGTATACGGTCAGGAATGCGGGGCACAGCCCATCTGCTCCCGCAGGAATGCCGACAGGTACTCGCTCACCCGGTCGGGTTGTTCGAGCCACGGCCAATGCCCCGCGCCCGGCACCGTGCGAACGTCGGCGTGGCGGAACATCTTCTGCTGCTGTTCGGCCTGCTTGACCGGAATGTAGTTGTCCTCGTCACCAAAGACGATGAGGACCTTGCCGGTGAAGCCGCGCAAGCGGTCGGCGTATTTGCCGATCGCATCCTTGCCGGTCGCTCGATACAGCCGTATGACGGCTCGCTGAGTCTCGGGAACCATTGTGTGACAGGCGATTTGATCGAGCGCTGCCCGTGGCACGTGCGGATCGCTACGGCTCAGCAGACGTCCCACCATCCGCGCACTACTCAGTCGCCAGCCCACTTCGGCGACGACGGGCGTGCGCCAGAGCTTGGCGGCGAAGTGGTCGATGCGCGCCGGAGTGTTGATGAGCGTGATGCTGGCGACCGCATCGAGATGCTGTGCCGCCCACGCCAACGCCCACGGGCCGCCGAAGTCGTGCGCCACGAGATGCGACCGCACGACGCCGAGTTGGTCGACTATCCCGCCGAGGTGATCGGCATACGCGTCCACCGTGTAGGGCCAGTTGTCGGGTTTGTCCGCGTCGCCGAACCCCGGCATGTCCGGTGCGATCACCCGGGCGAATTGTGCAACCGAAGTCAGCAGGGCGGTCCAGTCCGCACCGGCGTTGTTGCCGTGCACGAACACCGCGGCCTCACTCGCATCCGGCGCCGGGCCGCCGGTGCGCACCGGCGAGCGCACACCGTTGACCGCCACCGTTCGCCGCTCAAGCGAGGTCGTCACCGGGCGATTGTGGCACTCCACCGCTGGTTATCGTGCCCAAACGAGGTGGGCGGGCACTACCATCGAAGGATGGCTGTGTTGACCGATGAACAAGTGGACGCCGCCGCTGAGGTCCTCGACGGCTGGCAGCGGGCCGACGGCGCACTGCGCCGGTCGGTGAAGTTCCCCTCGTTCCTGGAAGGCATCGAGGTGGTGCGCAGGGTCGCCGAGCACGCAGAGGCCCAGGATCATCATCCGGACATCGATATCCGTTGGCGAACTGTGACTTTCGTGCTGGTGACGCACTCCGAGGGCGGCATCACCGATAAGGACGTCACTATGGCAGGGGATATCGACAGGATCGTCGGCCGCCCGGGAACCTGAGCCGCGCCGCCGCGACCCAGGCCAGCGTCACCACCGTCGCCGCGATGTAGGTCAGGCCGGCCCAGGCCAGATACCAGGGGCGGTCGATCTGCCAGATGTTCGGCTGGGCGAGGCCGAGCAGCCAGGGCACCCCGATCAGGGTGAGCGCCAACCAGCCCCAGCCCAGGACTCGCGCTTCACCGAGGAACCGGTACGGGCCCTGCAGAAGCCAGATCATCAACGGCACCGACCAAACCCAGTGGTGTGTCCAGGAGATCGGCGAGATCAGCAGGCCGAACAACTCGACCACCACGATGAGCCCGAGCCGGTCGGGAGGTCCCTCGAGAGGTCGCGACCCCCGGGCGCCGCCGGCCACCGCCCGCCAGGCCAGCCAGGTCAGCACCGCCGTCACGGCGATGACGGCCAGCACCGGCGGACCGTAGCCTGCGTCGTGACCGAGGATGCGTGAAATCCCGCCGCGCCAGGACTGATTGAACACAGTTCCGACCGGGCCGACCCGGTCGGCATCGCCGATCAGGTCGGTGAAGTAGTAGCGGGCCTGATCTCCCACCACCGCCCAAGAGATTCCCACGGTGGCGGCGAACACCACCGCCGAGAACACCGCGGTGGCCCACCGCCGGACACCGACGAAGTACAGGACACCGATCGCCGGGGTGAGCTTGACGCCAGCGGCCAGCCCGAGCAACAGACCGGACAGCCACCACCTGCGACTGGCGACCGCACACAGCACCATCAGCACCAGCAGAACGTTGATCTGGCCATAGTCGAAATTGCTGCGCACCGGCTGAATCCAGATGAACAGTGCGGTCCACAGCATCGCGGTGCGCAGTCCACCCTGGACGCCGAGCAGTCGCTGGCTGGCGAGCACCACCCCGAAGAGCGCGCCGATGATGCCCAGTTGCCAGCCGAGCGCGACGACCCGGAAAGGGATCAGCGTCAGTGGATAGAACACCACCGCCGCGAACGGCGGGTAGGTGAACGGCAGCGAGAAATCCGGTGTCTGGTCCCCGTAGGAGTAGCTGTACAGCGTTCCGCGGTGGTTGAGGGCCTCGGCTCCGCCGAGGTAGACGTGCAGGTCGACGAGATTGAGCCCGTTGGGGGCCAGATAGGTCAGGCCCAGTCGCACCGCGACGCTGGCCGCCAGCAGGACCGGCGCCATCCTGCACGCAGTCACGACCGATCGGCTGAGGATGTCTATGCCCAGACTGTAACGGCGGCGACCAGACTGTAACGGTGGCCACCCGGCAGCTGCGGTGTCACCGTCGTCACTCGGGTCAGTAACGGTTGAATAAATGCCACACGTGTCACTTGAGTCACACCAGTAACGCGCTAGCTTCGGTTCATACCTGCTGTCCAGCGATTGGGAGACTCATGTCACGAATCCGGAACGTCTTAACCAGCACCGCCATCCTGGTGGGCTCATCAGCGGCGCTGCTGACGGGCGGCATTGCCAAGGCCGATCCGGTGCCGATACCGCCGCCGATACCGGGCCTGGCCGCGATCCAAGACCTCTTCAACCCGGCCAAGGCTCCGCAGTTGTTGCAGGCGGCCTCGTCTGTTCTGACGGGTGCGCCCGCCGCTCCGGTCGCGCCGGTCACTCCCCCGCCGCTCGCCAGCGCGTCGGTGAACCTGCCGCAACAACCGGCCGCGATCCCCGCCACCGCAGCCCTGCCCGGCCTGGCGCCGGCGACCGGTCCCACTCTCACCCCGCCGGCTACCGCGACGCTGCCCGGTATCACACCGGTCTCCGCCCCGCTCGTCACCCCGCCGGCCACCACCCTCGCCGGATTCATCCCGTCGGGTGAGATCAATCTGCCGTCGGTGCCCGGTCTGCCGATTCCGCTGCCGCAGCGGCTGAGCTTTCCCGGCGACCTCTCGGCGCTGATGCCGGGCATAGCCGGATCGGCGATCACCCAGCCCGGCGTGGCGCCGTCCGCGTCCGCGACATCGCCCATGCCAAGCGTGGCGGCACTGTTCCCGACGTCCGCCCTGCCCTGATCCTCGACCCAACGATCGGACGAACCGATGTCACGCACCCGGTCCCTGTTGGCGACCACCACCGTAGCGGTCGGCTCGTCGGCTGCCCTGCTGTTCGGAGGTGTCGCGGGAGCAGATCCCGCGGCACCCCTGCCGGTGCCGATCGGCGGCCTGCAGGCCCCCGGACTGTCGGCAATCCAGACCCTCAGCCCGGCCATCCAGCAGGCGGCATCGGACCCGTCGAACGCCGCGTCCATGCTGATGGCCGCCGCCGCGGCGTTCGCCGGAAACTCTGCGGCCCCTGCGGATTCGCGGAATCTGGCGTCTGCGGTCAGCCAATTCGTATCGGAACCGATCGGGGTGCTGCCGGCTCCGGTGGCCGCGGTGGCAACCGAGCATTTACCGCCGGCCGGCGTGGTTCCCGGCGCCGAGGCGCATCTGGCGCCGGGCATCGACCCGGTGCATGCGGCGGGCCCGGCACCTGAGGCCGCACCGATGGCGGCCCCGGCACCCGAGGCTCCGGCCCCCGAGGCGGCCCCCGCACCCGCGCCGGAACTGGCGCCGGTGGCACCACAGAGCGCACCCGCACCCGAGGCGGCGCCCGCACCCGCACTCGCCCCGGCACCCGCTCCGGCGCCGGAAGCGGCCCCGGCTCCCGCGCCAGCGCCCGACGCCACGCCGGCCCCCGGTCCGGCGCCGGGGTTCGGGCCGGACGCCCCGGTCACCCAGGACTTCCTATACCCGTCGATCGGCAACGGGTGCCTTGCTGACGGGGGCAGCTCGATCGCGACGGCGATCTCGGTCGCCGGCCCGGCCAAGATCCCAGCTCCCGGACCCGCGCCGGGGCAGACGGCATACGTGTTCACCGCGGTCGGCACATCGGCGCCGGCGGCCGAGCAGAGGCTGCCGCTGAACGTGACCTGGGTCAACCTGACCACCGGTAAGTCGGGGACGGCGACGCTCAAACCCCGCTCGGACATCAACCCCGATGGGCCCACCACCTTGACCGCGATCGTCGACACCGGGTCGGGCAGCATCATGTCGACGATCTTCGGTCAGGTCACCACCACCGACAAGCAGTGCCAGTTCATGCCGACCATCGGCTCCACCGTGGTGCCGTAACGACCAGATCGGCGACCGTGAGCGCGCGCATCCCGTCGGGGTGCGCGCGCTCGCCTTTCGGCAGTGGCCCGCACTCGGGCGCGTTGGCTGGCCGCGCGGACTCTACGCCATCCATGAGCTCGCGCTGAGCCCCGACGACGTCAACGAGTCGATCAAGACCGGGGTTCGCCAGGCACTGGCCCGATCCATCGAGGTCAACGCTCGCCCGGGGACCGCAGCCGAATGGCGCAGTTCCCCGGCGAGCGGGTGTGTCTGCACATGGACGCACCGCAAGATTCGGTGATTCGGTGACGAAGAGTCAGCCCTTGGCCGCCGCCTTGGCCTGCTTCTTGTAGCTGCGCACTTTGTCCAGGGACGCGCGGTCGCGAACGTCGGCGACCGACATGTACGAGCCGACCTTGCCGTAATCGCCGGCCGCTTCGCGCCAGCCGTCGGCGGCGAGGCCGTACTGTTTGCCCAGCAGTGCCAGGAAGATGCGGGCCTTCTGGTCACCGAACCCGGGCAGGCGCTTGAGCCGCACCAGCACCTCGCGGCCGTCCGGACTGCCCTGCTGCCACACCGCGGCGGCATCTCCGTCGAATTCGTCGACCAGCACGCGAGCCAACGCCTGGATCCGCTTTGCCATCGATCCCGGAAAGCGGTGTACCGCAGGGGTTTCCGCACACAGTGCGGCGAACCTGTCGGGGTCGTAGTCGGCGATTTGGCCGGCATCGAGACCGCCGAGGCGGTCGGCGAGCTTCTTCGGCCCGGCAAACGCAGTCTCCATCGGTACCTGCTGATCGAGCAACATCCCGATCAACAACGCCAGCGGGCTGGAGTCCAGCAGCGCGTCAGCGGCTGGATCTTGAACTAGCTGCAGGTTCGGCATACAGGACAGTCTAAGGTGGCAAAATCCTTGCGGATGTCGACGGCGGAAGTGCTTACCGCCAGGAAGACAAGATTGTCAGCGGTGCGAGCCCGGGTCGTAGCAGTCGTGCCACGCCGTGATCTGGCCGTCCGCCACGTCCAGTGCTCGCATGACGGGCAACGCCATTTCCCCGCCGTCCGTGAATTTGAAGGCGTCGACCCGCTCGGTCAGCACGACGTTGCAGCTGACGGCGATGTTCACCAGGTGGAGTTCAGCGAACGTCATCCCGGCAACCAAGTCGTTCACCGCCGGCCGGATCTCATCGACACCGTGCACGGTCACTATGGTCTGGCGACCCAAACCGAGTTCGGCGCGAAGTGCGTCACTGTCTGCTCGACGTCCAACCTCGACCATGCTTCGGGTTCGGCCAGCACCAATTGCCCTGGAGTCACTTGCCCAGTACAGCATCGCGTTCGACGAAATTGTGGCGAATGTCCGAGCCAGGGCGATTCAGCGGTGTGGGTCGGTGAAGTGTGCGAACGTGTAGGCGATAAACCGGTGGATACGCCCGTAGGAGATGGACATGAGACGTGTGGTTGCGCCTCTAACTGCAGCGGTAGTTACCGCGATTGCCTTGGCCGGCATGGCTAATGCGGTGCCAGACCAGGGCACGCCAGCATTCGACGAATATATGCAAGGCCTGGAACGCAATGGATTCCACTTGAACCCAGACACTGCGTGGCGCGTCGCTCACCAGGCGTGTGTAGGCGGCATACCGGGATACATCGGTTTGGAACTGGCTGCTCAAGGGGTTATCGGCCCGGGAGCACAGCAGCGGGTGATGGACGTGGCCAGTAAATACGCCTGCCCCATTCAGTAGGCAACCGTCGAGCACGGGGCTATACGGCACAGTCTATTCCCGCCGAGATCGACGTTTTGGCGGCTGCCACTCGCACTTTCCGATCCCAACGTACGTTTGGGCGGTACTAGTCTCACCCACATGTCCGGCGAATTGGCCGTCGCGCTGGCGGGTCTGCTGCTGATCGGCGCCGTCGTCGCGGCCGTCATCGTGGTCCGAACCCGGCGGGTGGTGGCGACACCGGCAGAGCGCGCGGTGCACGCCACCCTGCACACCGCGGCCAAGGCCGCACGGGCGCTGCGCAAGGGACTGAACGCCGAATCCGCCAGGTCGGCGGTACCGCACCTGAGGGAGTTGACCGGTGCCCAGGGCGTCGCACTCTACGACACCGAGGGGAATCTGCTCGCCCACGATCCCGCCGACGGGCTGTGGACCACCGACATCCTGAATCGCAGCGAACGTGCGGCACAGCGGGCCGCAACCGATCGCCGGCGGGTGTTGTCCGACGCGGCTCCCGCCCTGGTCGCGCAACCCCTGCTACCCGACGACAGCGACGTTCTGGGCGTGCTGGTGGTGGTCAGTCCGAGCCGACCCGGACCTGGAATGCTGGGCGCCGTCGACGAAGTCGCCCGCTACGCGACCAGCCAACTGGAGTTGACCGAACTCGACGCCTCACGCGCCCGACTCGACCGCGCCGAGGTACTGGCGCTGCGCGCCCAAATCAGCCCACACTTCGTGTACAACGCGCTCAACACCATCGCCTCGTTCGTCCGCACAGACCCCGACCGCGCCCGGGAACTCATTCTGGACTTCGCCGACTTCACCCGGTACTCGTTTCGCGCCGCCGGCCCCTACACCCTGCTTGCCGACGAACTGACCAACATCGACCGTTACGTCACGCTCGAACGCGCCCGCTTCGGCTCGGCACTCGACGTCAGGCTGCAGGTGGCCCCGGAGGTACTCAACGTCGTCGTGCCTTTCCTCGCGCTACAACCCTTGGTGGAGAACGCCATCCGACATGGACTGGCCGGCCGTCGCGGCGGCAGTATCACCCTGATCGCACGCGACGAAGGCAGCGATTGCGTGATCAGCGTCGAGGATGACGGCGTCGGGATGGATCCCGAGGCGCTGCGCTCCGCGCACGCCGACGCGCTGGACACCGACCCCGAGCAGAACGCGCATGTGGGCCTGACCAATGTCGACCATCGGCTGCGGGCCGCATTCGGCAACGACTACGGTCTGGTGGTTGAGACGGCGTCCGGCGCGGGCACCAAGGTCGTGATGCGGGTGCCCAAGTTCCGGGCAGGTGTCCACGTCTAGCGCGGAGGTGCCCAGGTGACTCGACTGCTGGACGTGCTCGCCGTCGACGACGAATCGCCCGCCCTCGACGAGCTCATGTACCTGCTGAACGCCAACGACCGAATCGGGGCCGTATACGGGGTCAGCGACGCCAACGCCGCGCTGCGGGAACTGGCCGAGCACCGCATCGATGCGATCTTCCTGGACATCAACATGCCCGGACTGTCCGGACTCGAACTGGCAGGCGTTCTGGCCAATTTCGCCAATCCGCCCGCGGTGGTCTTCGTGACCGCGCACGAAGACAGGGCGGTGGCCGCGTTCGACGTGGGCGCCGCCGACTATCTGCTCAAACCCCTGCGCGCCGAACGCCTGGACGAGGCGGTGCGACGCGTCGCCGCCACGCCGCCCACCGTGTCCGCGTCAGAGTCGTTCTCCGACAAGGCCAATGAAGTAATTCCCGTTGAGCTGGCCGGAGTGACCCAGCTGGTCCGGCGGGAGAGCATCGGCTGGGTGGAGGCCGACGGCGGATACGCGCGCCTGCACTCCTCGTCAGGCTCCCATCTGGTGCGGATACCACTGGCAACACTCGAGACCCGTTGGCGCAATGTGGGTTTCCTGCGTATCCACCGGTCCTATCTGGTGGCACTGCGTTTCGTCACCGGGTTGCGCAACATCGACGGCGGGATACTCGTGCGCATCCGGGAGAACGGGGTGTCGCCGGCGATCGAGCTGCCCGCCAGCCGGCGCCAGACCCGCGAACTCCGCGACCGCCTGGTACGTGAACCCATGCGCAATTACCGTCCGGGTTCAGATGACGAATAGTCCGTCCCCACCCCAGCGCCAGCGGGTCGTCCTCGCGCACAGACGCGGCGCACGAATGGTGCGTACCCGCGTCGAGGTTCAGGAACAGACCGAAGTCGGTGACGCCCTGGTGCGTGGACTGGTGCGTGCTCAGCTGGGTCTGGCGCTGCGACTGGCTGCGGTGGTGATGTGCGTCGTTGTCGCGATCCCGTTGCTGGGAAACACCTTTCCCGAGTTCGAAGCGCTGACCGTGTTCGGCCTCCGAGCCAACTGGCTGATCTTGGGCGTTTTGCTGTATCCGATGTTCTACGCGCTCGGGCGGCTCTATGTGCGGCTGGCCGAACAGGGTGAGCGCGATTTCATCGGCATCGTCGAGGACGGGACGGACGAACCGTGACCGCCACCTCGCCGGACGTGCTCGCGACCGCGGCGGCAATCCTGGGCGCGGCGGTCGCCACCGTGCTGGTCGGCGCGTACGGCGGCCGGCTTTCGCGCACGACTTCGGACTTCCTGGTTGCCTCCCGAACCGTGGGACCCAGGTGGAATGCCGCGGCGATATCCGGCGAATACCTCTCGGCCGCCTCATTTCTCGGTGTCGCTGGGCTGGTGGCCAAGTACGGTGCGGACGCTCTGTGGTACCCGGTGGGGTTCACCGCGGGCTACCTGGGCCTGCTGCTGTTCGTGTCGGCTCCGCTACGCCGGTCCGGCGCCTACACGGTGCCCGATTTCGCCGAGTTCCGACTCGGCTCCGCGCGCGTGCGCACCGTCGCGATGCTCGTCGTCGTCATCATCTGCGTGCTCTACCTGGTGCCGCAGTACCAGGGCGCGGGCCTGACCCTGAAAATACTTCTGGGCGTGCCGGTATGGATCGGCCCGGTGGCCGTCGGCGCGATCGTCATCGCCAACGTCGTCGGCGGCGGCATGCGATCCATCACGTTCGTGCAGGCATTCCAGTACTGGCTCAAGCTCACCGCCATCGCGGTGCCGACAATCGCGCTGGCCGCGCTGTTCCTGGCCGATCGCCCGGTCCTCGGCGGGCCGCTGCCACCGACAGTCGAGCAGCAGACCAGCGTCGCGATCGAAACCGATGTCGTGGTCCAGGTCGCCCGTCCGGCGGGTGTGACGATCGACGGCGCCGCGCTGCACGCGCCCGGCCGCTACACCCTGCATCAGGGCAGCACCCTGACGCTGGCCGCCGGGGCGAGCACCCCGGTGGTGGCGGGAGCCCCGGCCACCGGGGACCAATGGCTGTCCTCCGGTGCTGGACTGGGCGGTAAACATCCTCTCTACCAAGTGCTTTCACTCATCGCGGCGACTTTTCTGGGCACCATGGGCCTCCCGCATGTGCTGGTACGCTTCTACACCAACCCGGACGGCCGCGCGGCCCGGCGCACCGCCCTGGCGGTGATCGCACTGCTGTCGGTCTTCTATCTTTTTCCCACCCTGCTCGGGGTGTTCGCGAGGTTCTACGTCCCGCAGCTGCTCATTACGGGCACCGCCGATGCGGCCGTGCTGCTGCTGCCCGGCGCGGCGATCGGCGGAGCTTTCGGCACCGCCATGTCGGCACTGGTGGCGGCCGGGGCGATCGCCGCGTTCCTGGCGACCTCGTCGGGCCTGCTGGTGAGTATCGCCGGCGCACTGGCAACAGACGTGTTACCCGGGCGGGTCCGAGACTTCCGCGTTGCCGCCCTGATCGGCGGGCTGATACCCGTCCCGCTCGCGTTGGCGGCGTCGTCGCTGGAGTTGTCGCGCAACGTGGGACTGGTGTTCGCCGTCGCCGCATCCACCCTGTGCCCCCTTCTGGTGCTGGGAATCTGGTGGCGCGGCCTGACTGCGACCGGAGCGATCTGCGGTCTCGCGGTCGGCGGCACGACGTCGGGCACCGCGGCCACCCTGGCCGTCGCCGGCGTCGTCAGCGACGACGCCCTGGGCGGCTGGCTCGCGGCACTGGTGGGCTATCCCGCCGCGCTCACCGTGCCCATCGCGTTCCTGACGATGGTGTTGGCGAGCAGGTTGTCCGCGGCCACCGTGCCCCCGGACGTCGCGCGGAGCTTTGCGCGCATGCACGTTCCCGAGCGCTTGGGCATGGTCGTGGAGCGGGTTCCGGCGTCAGACGAAGGTGCCGTTTAACCGCTGGCACGTACCGCTTACCGCACCGCATCCCCGTTTCAGCGTTCAACCAGCGCAAACACTGGCATGTGACGTCAGTCTCAATAGGCTGATCCGCATTGCGCGACACATTTCGAGCGTCAGGAGATCCGCGGTGTCCATCACCCATAGTCCACCAGCCCCAACCGGTCAGCAGTTTCTTGATACACAGGCCGGCCCCGAGTTCCAGGAACTCCGAACGAGGCTGCGCCGCTTCGTCTTTCCGATGACGGTCTTCTTCCTGGCCTGGTATGGACTGTACGTGCTACTGGGCGCCTTTGCCCACGACTTCATGGCAACCAGGGTGTTCGGCAACGTCAACCTCGGGCTGCTCATCGGGCTGGGCCAGTTCCTGACCACGTTCGTCATCACCGGCATGTATGTGCGGTTCGCCAACCGGGAGCTCGATCCGCGGGCCGCGGCGATCCGGGCAAAGCTGGAAGGGGAAGCCGAGTGACCAGCTACCTGGCCGCCGAGAAGGTGGGCAATCCGGCCGCCAACATCGCCATCTTCGGCGTATTCGTCCTGGTCACGCTGTTCGTGGTGATCCGGGCCAGCAAGCGCAACGCGACCGCCGCCGAGTTCTTCACCGGCGGGCGTGCCTTCTCCGGACCGCAGAACGGCATTGCGATCGCCGGCGACTACCTGTCCGCCGCGAGCTTTCTCGGAATCGCCGGGGCCATCGCGGTGTACGGCTACGACGGGTTCCTCTACTCCATCGGCTTCCTGGTGGCCTGGCTGGTAGCTCTCCTATTGGTTGCCGAATTGCTGCGCAACACAGGCAAATTCACCATGGCCGACGTGCTGAGTTTCCGACTCAAGCAGAAGCCGGTGCGATTGGCCGCGGCCACCTCGACGCTGACCGTGTCGCTGTTCTACCTGCTGGCCCAGATGGCCGGTGCCGGCGGTCTGGTCGCACTGCTGCTCGACATCAACTCGCGCTCCGGGCAGTCCCTCGTCATCGCGGTGGTCGGCATCCTGATGATCGTCTACGTCCTGGTCGGCGGCATGAAGGGCACCACGTGGGTGCAGATCATCAAGGCCGTCCTGCTGATCACCGGCGCCGCGATCATGACGCTGATGGTGTTGGTCAAGTTCGGGCTGAACTTCTCCGAGATCCTGGGTTCGGCGCAGTCGGCGATCTCCGGTTCGGCCAACGAAGCCGTCGCCGCCCGCGACGTGTTGGCCCCCGGCGCACAGTACGGCGGGTCGCTCACGTCGAAGATCAACTTCATCTCGCTGGCCATTGCGCTGGTGCTCGGCACCGCGGGCCTGCCGCACGTGCTGATGCGGTTCTACACGGTGCCCACCGCCAAGGAGGCCCGGCGATCCGTCGTCTGGGCGATCGCGCTGATCGGCGCGTTCTACCTGTTCACCCTGGTGCTCGGCTACGGCGCGGCAGCCATCGTCGGTCCGGACCGCATCCTGGCCGCAGCGGGCGGACAGAACTCGGCGGCACCGCTGCTGGCCTTCGAACTCGGCGGCGTGCTGCTGCTCGGTGTCATCTCGGCCGTTGCCTTCGCCACCATCCTGGCTGTGGTCGCGGGTCTGACCATCACGGCTTCGGCGTCGTTCGCCCACGATGTGTATGCGTCAGTTCTCAAGTCGCACGAGGTAACTGAGGATGAACAGGTACGGGTGTCCCGGATCACGGCGGTGGTGCTGGGTCTGCTCGGGATCGGACTGGGCATTCTGGCCAATGGCCAGAACATCGCCTTCCTGGTGGCGCTGGCGTTCGCGGTGGCAGCCGCTGCAAACCTGCCGACCATCATCTACTCGCTGTACTGGAGGCGCTTCAACACTCGTGGTGCACTGTGGAGCATGTACGGCGGTCTGATCTGCACGATCGTGCTGATCGTCTTCTCCCCAGCGGTGTCGGGCGCCAAGACGTCGATGATCCCGGGCTCCGACTTCGCGTGGTTCCCGTTGGCGAACCCGGGCATCGTGTCGATCCCGCTGGCGTTCATCCTGGGCATCATTGGCACGCTGACCTCACCGGACAGCGAGGACCCGGTGAAAGCCGCCGAGATGGAGGTGCGTTCGCTGACCGGCGTGGGCGCCGAGAAGGCCGTCGCCCATTAGCTGGGGCCACTAGTTGCGCGAGCAGACACAGAATCGCCCAATTCCGGTCGGAAATGGGCGATTCTGTGTCTGCTCGCCGGGAAATCGGGGAGTGGCGGCTAGCCGGACTTGCGCCGGAACTCCCGGCGACCCTCCACCGGGCCGTGCGCCTTGGGCTGCTTCGCCCCGCCGTCCCGGTGCTCGGTACCGCCGGCCGCCTTGGCGTTCTTGCGTTCGAGCGCCTCGCGGAACTTCTTCTTGTTGTCGTCCTCGGGCGTGTCGTCGGTGACCATGCCACTCAGCCTAGCCCCGCCAGGGTCCCGGTCAGCGCTTACCGGGCGGCATGCCGTACAGGTGATTGATCGGCATCATCAACAGCACCCGCCGGTCGGTGACCATGGCCTCGCGGTACTCGTCCCAGTCGGGATGTTCGCCGCGGATGCTCCGGTACAGCGCGATCAGCGCCTCCACGGTGTCGTCGTCGGGGGCCGCGGCCGGCGGGGTGAGGACCGCATCGCCCTCGGCCACCGCATAGGACCAGCCGTCGTCGGAGGCCACGAGGATCGATGCCCGCGGGTCGCGGCGTAGGTTGCGAGTCTTCGCCCGCGGTTCGGTGATCGAAACCCCGATCGCCAGGTTGCGCGCGTCGAAGTGATACGACACGTTGGACAGTTGTGGGCGACCGTCCCGCTTTATGGTGGCCAGCACCCCCAGAGAGTTGCCGCGGATGACGGCCAGGAGCTTGTCGTCGAAAACGTGGCGGGTCATCGTCCGAGCGTACGTCGCTATCCTCGGCATCATGACCCTGATTGACGGCAACACCCTCGACGGTGTCTCGGCGACCACCTTGTGGACGCTGCACAACCGGGCCACCGAGGCCAAGCGACCAGACGGCGCCCTCACCGACCCGCAGGCGGTCGCGGTCTACGACGCCATCGGCTACGACTACCTGAAGTTCGGCAGGCTCAATCAGTCGCACGGCCTGCGGGCCCGGGCATTCGACGCGATGGCTGCCGACTACCTGCGGGCCCACCCCGAGGCCTCGGTGGTTGCCCTCGCTGAGGGGTTGCAGACCAGTTTCTGGCGCCTCGACGCGGCCGGGGTGCTCGACGCGGCGACCTGGTACTCGGTCGACCTGCCGCCGGTGATGGCGTTGCGCGAAAAGCTGCTGCCGCACGACGACCGGATCGTCAACCTCGCCCAGTCGGCACTGGATCGCAGCTGGATGAACCGCGTCGACAGCTCCCATGGAGTGTTCATCACGGCCGAGGGGCTGTTCATGTATCTCGATCCGGCGGACGTCCGCGCGTTGATCGCCGACTGCGCGGCCCGCTTTCCGGGCGGTCAGCTGATGTTCGACTCGATTCCGCCGTGGCTGAGCCGCCGGACCCTGAAGGGCTGGAACCTGTCGAAGCGCTACCAGGCGCCGCCGATGCCGTTCGGCATCAGCGCCGATGACGCGGTCGCGCTGGCCGATCAGATTCCGGGCGTGTCTGCCGCACACGATGTTCCGCATGTCTGCGGGCGGGGAGCGTTCCGGTTGTTCGCCTCCGCGCCGTTCAACGCGATCGGTCGACTGCGCAACCACCGTCCGAGCATGACGGTGCTGCAGTTCGGTCCGGACGACGGCAAGCACAAGGTCGACCTGTCCGGCGTCCCGGAGACGGCGCTGATGACCCTGCAGGTGCGTGCCAGCGAGGCCCGCCGTCCCGACGGTGTGATCGACGACCCGGTGGCGGTGGCGCTGGTGGATTCCATCGACTTCGACTTCGGAAAGTTCGGCTACACCCAGCGCCAGGACATGGCGTTGCGCGCCCGCGGATTCGATGCCTGCACCGTCGACTATCTGACCACCCACCCGGCGGCCACCGTCGTCGCGCTCGCCGAAGGACTGCAGACCAGCTTCTGGCGCCTCGACGCCTCCGGGGTGGGCCACCAGTTCCGTTGGCTCAGTGTCGATCTGCCGCCCATGATCGAACTACGGGCCGAGTTGCTGCCCTCGTCCGAACGCATCCAGTTGCTGGGCCAGTCGGCCCTGGACTACAGCTGGATGGACCACGTCGACACCTCCGACGGCGTGTTCATCACCGCCGAGGGACTGCTGATGTACCTGCAGCCCGAGGAGTCGCTGGGTCTGATCGCCGAGTGTGCCAGCCGTTTCCCGGGCGGGCAGATGATGTTCGACCTGCCGCCGGCCTGGGCCGGGGCGCTGACCCGGCGCGGCACCAGGACCTCACGGGGCTACCGGATCCCGCCGATGCCGTTCAGCCTGAGCCGAGCCGGGGCCGACAACCTGGTGAACACCGTCCCCGGTGTGCGCGCGGTACACCATGTGCCGATGACCGAGCCCCGCGGCGTGGTGCTTTCCACGATGAAACGGACCGTGCAGGCCGTCCCCCGGTTGCAGGCGCTCGCACCGGTGATGCTGCGCCTGGAATTCGGCGAGACTGCTCAGCCGTTCTCCGCCCGGTAGCTGTCGGCGACAACCGCGGTACATGCGGCTGCTCTGACCGGGCGGCGACGTCAGTCGAACGCGGCCTCCACGTAACGCAGCGCGGCGGACCGAGCGACGCCCAACGAACGGGCCACTTCCGCATAGGAGTCCGCAGCGGCCGCCATCGCGGCATCGGCGGGGTCGGTGTGGGCGACGAAAGTGCCGAACCGGCCACGGGTTTCGAGGATTCCGGTGGCTTCCAGTTCGCGGTAGGCGCGCGCGACGGTGTTGACGGCCAGTCCCAGCTGGGCGGCCAGCTCACGCACCGTCGGCAATCGTGTTCCGGGCTTGAGCGTCGCGTCCCGTACGCCGTCGATGATCTGTGTCCGCAGCTGGTCGAACAGCGGCCTGCCCGCCCGCGAATCGACCCGGATCCACTGCCCCAACTCCACGCGTCCAGTATCCAACAGGGCGGCTATCTTGGTGTGGTGCGAATAGCGGTGCTCAGCGGCGCGGGAATCTCGGCGGAAAGCGGCGTACCCACCTTCCGTGACGACGAGAACGGACTGTGGGCCCGCTTCGACCCGTATGAGTTGTCCAGCACCCAGGGCTGGTCGCAACACCCCGAACGGGTCTGGGCCTGGTACTTGTGGCGCCATCACCTGGTCAAGCGCGTTGATCCCAACGACGGCCACCGCGCCGTGGCGGCCTGGCAGGACTACGCGGAGGTCACGGTCGTCACCCAGAACGTCGACGATCTGCACGAGCGGGCCGGCAACGCCGATGTCCAGCACCTGCACGGCAGTCTGTTCGAATTTCGTTGTGACAGTTGCGGATTGACATACGACGGTGAGCTTCCCGACATGCCCGAACCGGAACTGACGGCCGAGCCCCCACGATGCGTCTGCGCAGGGTTGATCCGCCCCGACATCGTGTGGTTCGGCGAACCCCTGCCCGAAGGCCCGTGGGCGGCGTCGGTGGCGGCGGTCCGTGCGGCGGATCTGCTGGTTGTCGTCGGCACCTCGGGCATGGTCTACCCGGCCGCGGGACTTCCCGAGCTGGCGTTGGCGCAAGGCACGGTGGTCATCGAGGTAAACCCCGAGGTCACCCCGCTGTCCGACTCGGTCACGGTGACGATCCGCGAGAGCGCCAGCACCGCACTGCCCCGGTTGCTCCAGCGGCTGCCGGCATTGCTGGCCTGACGGGTCACGCCGGCTTGTGCGCCCGGCCCAGCGTCAACTCCGAAACCGGCAGTGGGAGCCATGGCGGCATCGTCGCCTGCCTGCGCGCGGTGTCGACGGTGAAACCCGCCGCCCGAATGCTCTGCTCGGTGTCGCGGTGGGTGTGACAATTGCCGAACAACCGCGGCCAGAGCGTCGCGTCAGCGGCCCGCTGAACGCCCCCGCGCCAACCGGCACTGACCACATGCTCCATGTAGCGCAGTTCGCCGCCCGGCTTGGTCTTGAAGAATAGTTGCCGCACAACGCTTTCCTGATCCTCGACGGTGCACAGCACCAGCGAGCACACCACCGCATCGAACAAACCGGAGTCGGCCATGCGCTCGATGGTTTCGCCGATCACACGCACCGGCACCGGAGCGGCGGCGGCAGCCTTGCGCGCGTGCGCCAGCAATTGCGCTTCCGGCTCCACGGCCAGCACCTCGGCCACCGAGTCCGGGTAGTGGGCGAAGTTGGTGCCGGTGCCGGCGCCGACCTCGAGCACCCGGCCGGACAATCCCGCGAGATTCTCCCGGCGCAGTCTGGTCAGTGCTTCGGTCTCATGGGCGGACATTACGGTCCACACCCGCGCGAAGAACGGGTTGCGCACCTGCCCCGGCATCGGTTTCATTGTCTGACTCCCCTCTCGTCCGGCAACCGGCTCGGCGCCTGTTCCTGCGTCGCATCGGACTTGGCGTGCCCGGTCTCCGGCAGCAACGCGGTGGTCGCGTCTAGGATCTCCGCCCGCAGCAACTCGCCGGAGCCGCGGTGCGCCCGGTGACCTAGCCGTCACAGCACATTCATCAACCAGTCTCCGATACTGACAGGACCTGTACTGGGCCCGGCCGAGGCGGTTTGCCGAACTCGCTGACGCCGAGCCTGTCGTGAATGCGTACCAGCGACCGCGGTGCCCACCAGTTCCACCGGCCCAGCATGTGCATGAACGCCGGCACCAGAACCATCCTTATGAAGGTGGCGTCGACGAGCACCGCCAGCGCCAGGCCCAACCCGAACATCCTCATGAACGACACATGGGCGGCGATCAGGGCCGCGAACGAGATCGACATCACCAGGGCCGCCGCGGTGATGACGCGGCCGGTGTGGGCCACCCCGAGTGCCACGCTCTCGGCATTGTCGGCGCGGGTCCGGCCACTGGCCAGCCAGAATTCCCGGATTCGCGATACCAGGAACACCTCATAGTCCATGGAGAGTCCGAACGCGATACAGAACAGCAGCACCGGCAGGTTGGCAACCAGGGTGCCGGTGGGCGTCGTCCCGAAGGCGCCGAGATGACCGTCCTGGAAGATCCACACCAGCGCGCCGAATGCCGCGGTGAGCGACAGCACATTGAGTATCAGAGCTTTCAACGGCAGCACGACGCTGCCGGTGAGCAGGAACAGTAATGCGAAGGTGATCATGGCGATGACCCCGAGTACCAGTGGCAACCGCGAGGTGATCGCGTCTACGCTGTCACGGTTGATCTGGGCGGCACCGGTGAACTTCACTGCGCGACCGCCGGGTCCGGCAACCTCGTGTAACCGGTCCAGTTGTGCCTCGGAGGCCTCGGAGAACAGCGTGGCATTGCTGCCGACGGTGAGGTACGCGCTGCCGTGGTCGCGCCCCGCGCCCGCCGCGGCTGGACCGACGTTGTTGCCCGCAACGAATGTCCCGGTCGGCGCTGTCACCGCCGGAACTCCCGAGACCCGGGACAAGTCGGCTGCGTAGCGCTCGAGATCCGCCGCCGAGAGACCGTCCGCGTCGGGTACCACGATCGTCACCGCGGCCTCGGAATTGTCGTCGAAGTTCGACCTCAGCTCGTCGCCGACCTGATGCGCGGTCGCCGACCGCGGCAGCACGCGATCGTCGGGGAAGCCCCATTTCGCACCGAGGAAGGGCACTCCCAGGAACAGCAACAGAGCGACACCGACCAGGCCGATCGTTGCCGCGCGGCGCATGACGAGCTTCGTGCAGCGGTACCAAAACAATTGCTCGACGGGTTTGGCCACCGGATCCGGGCGGCCGAGCAGTCGGCGGAGCAGCCGGCGCACATCGAGCGCGTCCAATCGTGGACCCAGCAACACCATCGCGGCCGGGGTCACGACGATCGCCGCGATCGCCGCAAACGCCACCGTTGCGATACCCGCATAGGCGAACGACCTCAGGAAATACATCGGGAACAGGATCATGGCCGCCATCGAAAGCGCGACGGTGACCGCAGAGAACAACACCGTGCGACCGGCGGTCTCCATGGTGCGGATTAGTGCCGCTTCGCGGGTCGCGCCGTCGGCCAACTCGTCGCGGAACCGGCTGATGAGCAGCAGCGTGTAGTCGATGGCCAGCGCCAGCCCCAGCGCGGTGCTCAGGTTGAGCGCGAAAACCGAGACGTCGGCGGTGAAGGTGATCAACCGGAGTATCGACATGGTGCCCACGATCGCCAGTGCGCCCACCGCCATCGGCAGTGCCGCGGCCAGCAGGCCGCCGAACACCCACACCAAAATCAGAAAGCTCAGCGGTACCGCGATGGACTCCATCAGCAGCAGATCGTGTTGGTTCTGCTGGTTGATCTGCGAGTACACCATCGCCGAACCGCCCGGCAGCACCGTGACGCCCGGGTGATCGGGCAGCACCGAGGCGGTTACCGCGGCGGCGAGTTCCCGGGCGTGATCCTGCGCATGGTTCTCCCCGCCGGTGACGCCGACGATGACCAGGCCGGTGTTCCCGTCCTTGCTCATGAACGGCGCGGCGGCCTGCGGGGGTGCCGTCCACAGCGAGGTCAGGTTGGCGACGTGGGGTGAGTCCTTTGCCAGCTCGACGATGGCCAGACCCGCCGCGCGCGCCGCCGGGCTGTTGGCGCCGTCGGGTGTGATGACAGCGAACACGAGTTGCATGTCACCCTGCTGGAATTTCTCGGTGAGCAGCTCAGTGGCTCTGGCCGATTCGGATGTCGGGTCCTGAAAGCCCCCGGCCGACAGGCTCTTGGCCACCGGCACACCGAAGATCGCCGTGGCGATCATCGTCAATACCGCGAACGCGATGATGCGACGCGGTGCCGCAATCGCCAGCAGCGCGATTCTGTGCAGCAAGTCGCATCCCCTAACGCTGATCCGCGGAACCGGTCCCATCGACGGGCTGTCGATGACTTACCTCCGTTAAGTCATCGGCTTCACAAGCTGCGCCGTGGTTGTCATGACCACGAATCCGGCATCGGTTACGTTCAACCCGTCCGGAAACGACTGCGCCGAGGTTCACCCACGGCGCCGATTCAGTTAGCTGAAACCGCGCGCACGTGTGGCTTTGGCCACCAGAAGGCGGCCCGAAGGCTACCGGCGGGTATCCCCAATCTACGTCGGCGGCAGCCGTTGGCACCGGTACCGACGAGGAGCGCCCGGCCGCTTGTCCCTACCGGCGAGTAATAATTGCCACCATTTTCCGAACCGTGACTCAATGATTTCTTAATAGTGACCAATACGCTCAGTCCCATGTGGATCGACGACACCAATGCTGATGTCATCAAGATTGACTTCGACGCGCTGTATCACGGCGATTACCTCGTCGAGGGCGACACCTCCGAGCAGCTCGAGGACTGGCACCCGATCGCCAGCTGATCGGACCCCGTCCGACGGGCGCCCCCGAGCCCGCCGTGCTCCGAGAATCCGACCCGCGGCGCTGAGTCGCGACATGAAAATGCCCGCCGTCACCGGCGGGCATTTGCGTCTTCACTTCATGGCGTTGAGTCGGGAACCATGCAGACGTTGTGCGAATAGCACCCTGCCTGGTTCCCGACTCAACGAGCGAGCGCCCTCAGGCGGCCGACTCCTCCGCGGCCACGCCGACCATGTCGGCGAGCCGTCCGGTGATGAGTTCCTCGGCCTCACCGACGATCCGCGAAACCAGTTCGGCCACCGTCGGGATGTCGTTGATCAGGCCCATCGCGGTGCTGACGGTCCAGATGCCGGCGTCGACGTCGCCGTCGTCGAACACCCGCCGGCCGCGCACGCCGGCGACCAGGTCCCGGATATCCTCGAACTGGCCACCGCCGTTGAGGATCTCGACCACCTCACGCGACACGGCATTGCTCGCCACCCGAGCCGTGTTGTGCAGGCTGCGGAAGATCAGCTCGGTGCCGCGCTCGTTGCCGGCGACGATGGCTTCCTTGACGTTCTGGTGGATGCACGACTCGACGGTGCACATGAACCGGGAGCCCATGTTGATGCCGTCGGCCCCGAGTGCCAGTGCGGCGACCAGCCCGCGGGAGTCGGCGAAGCCGCCGGAGGCGATCATCGGGATCTCGATCTGATCCGCGGCGGCCGGTATCAGGACCAGACCCGGGATGTCGTCCTCACCGGGGTGCCCGGCGCATTCGAAGCCGTCGATGCTGATGCCGTCGACACCCAGGTTCTGCGCCTTTACCGCGTGCCGTACCGAGGTGCACTTGTGCAGCACCTTGATGCCGTGCTCGTGGAACATCGGCAGGTGCGGGGCCGGGTTGGAGCCCGCGGTCTCCACGATCTTGATGTCGGCATCGACAATCACCCGCCGGTACTCGTCGTAGGGCGGCGGATTGATCGCCGGCAGAATCGTCAGGTTCACCCCGAACGGCTTGTCGGTCAGATCACGCGTGCGGGCGATCTCGTTGGCCAGATCGGCCGGTGTCGGCTGGGTGAGCGCAGTAATAAAACCTAACGCACCCGCATTCGCCACGGCCGCAACAAGTTCCGCGCGGCCCACCCACTGCATGCCGCCTTGGGCGATCGGATGTTCGACGCCGAAAGTCTCGGTGAACTTCGTCCTGATGGTCATGAATCCTCCTGATCTAACGGATTAGCGGGGCGCCATGCGGATGGCGCCGTCGAGGCGGATGACTTCGCCGTTGAGCATCGGGTTCTCCACGATATGCACGGCCAACGCGCCGTACTCATCGGGATCGCCGAGACGGGCCGGATGCGGTACCTGCATGCCCAGGGACTTCTGCGCCTCCTCGGGCAGCGAACCCAGCAGCGGGGTCTTGAACAAGCCCGGCGCGATAGTGCAGACCCGGATCAACGCCCTGGACAGGTCGCGGGCGATCGGCAGGGTCATTCCGACGACACCGCCCTTGGATGCCGAATAGGCCGCCTGGCCGATCTGACCTTCGAATGCGGCCACCGACGCGGTGTTGATGATGACGCCGCGCTCTGCCCCGTTTTTTCCTTCGAGGGGGGTGGTCGCGGCGATGCGCTCGGCCGCCAAGCGCAGCACGTTGAACGTCCCGATCAGGTTCACCTCGACGATCTTGCGGAATCCGTCGAGCGGGAACGGGCCGTCCTTGCCGAGCGTCTTCACCGCGTTGCCGATGCCCGCGCAGTTGACGTTGATGCGCAGCGGCCCCATCTCCTCGGCGGCGTCGAGTGCGGCGGCCACCTGCTCGGGATCGGTGACGTTCGCCTGGACGAACCGCGCGCGATCGCCGAGCTCTCTGACGGCCTCTTCGCCCTTGAGGTCGATGACCACCACAGCCGCGCCCTTGTCCAGCAGCCGTTTGCTGGTCGCCAGGCCCAGGCCCGACGCGCCGCCGGTAACGACTGCTACGGCGTCTTTGATCTCCACGTGACGTTGTCCTTCCGGGAAACGGTCGAAGGGTTCGACCAACCAATTGGTTGGGACTATACCGACAACTATTTCCAGTCCTGCAAA
This sequence comes from uncultured Mycobacterium sp., assembly GCA_964387245.1. Classification (GTDB taxonomy): domain Bacteria; phylum Actinomycetota; class Actinomycetes; order Mycobacteriales; family Mycobacteriaceae; genus Mycobacterium. Next base: position 23,931 of record CAYLWH010000002.1, on the reverse strand, counting down.
ACGGCCTCGGTGTCTTCGCCCGGCACCCGCGGCGCCGTCGGTGTTCCGGGCTGGCTGCGGGAGAACCGCGGGGCAGGCCGCGGCTGCAGGCCGTCGGTGCCCGAGTCGTAGAACGTGCCCCGCTCGGCGACGTGCGGTTCGTCGAGCACCTCGTTGAAGGCCAGCACCGGGGTGGCGCAGGCGTCCGAGTCGGCAAACACCGCGGCCCAGTGGTCGCGGTCGTGTCCGGCGATCGCTTCGGTGAGCGCCGCACGCAGCCTCGGCCAGTTGGAGACGTCGTTCTGGCCGGGCAACTCGGCGGGATCGAGGCCCAGCTTCTCCAGCAGTTCGGCGTAGAACTGCGGTTCGATGGCCCCGACGGCGATATGGCGGCCATCGGAGCACTCGTAGGTGTCGTAGTACGGCGCGCCGGAGTCGAGCAAGTTGACGCCGCGCTCGTCCGACCACAGCCCATTGGCGCGGAACGCCCACATCATTTGGATCAACACCGACGAGCCGTCGATCATCGCCGCGTCGATCACCTGGCCCTTGCCGGAGGTCTGCCGCTCGTAAAGGGCCGCGAGTATGCCAACCAGCAGGAACATCGATCCACCGCCGAAATCACCGGCGATGTTCAGCGGCGGCACCGGACGCTCCCCCTTGCGGCCGATCGCGTGCAGTACACCGTTGAGCGAGATGTAGTTGATGTCGTGCCCGGCCTGCAAGGCCCGCGGGCCGGTCTGCCCCCAGCCGGTCATCCGTCCATAGATGAGACGTTGGTTGACCTGGGCGCAGTCCTCGGGTCCCAGGCCCAGCCGCTCGGCGACGCCTGGGCGGAAGCCCTCGATCAACACGTCGGCTTTGGCTACCAGCTTCAGCACCAGGTCACGCCCGTCGGGCGACTTCAGGTCGGCGGTCACCGAGCGGCGGTTGCGCAGCATCGCATCGCGACTGGGGTTCGGGTTCTTCGATGGGCGCTCCACCCGCACCACGTCGGCGCCCAGGTCGCCCAGGATCATCGCTGCGTGCGGGCCGGGGCCGATACCGGCCAACTCGACGACCCGCAATCCCTCAAGTGGTCCCGCCACGATCTGCACCTCCATTGGCTCCACGAACGATCGGCAATAACGATCGGCAATGTGGATCTTGTCAGGACGTCCCAACCAACCGACGGGTGGGCTGCTTGTGACGCGCCACTCTTATCTATGGTGTCTGCATGACGATCACCGAAACGGGACTGGCTGCGCTGACGCCGGTCGACGGGCTCATCGTGAATCTGACCGGCGGTGTCTTGTCGGTCACCATCGACCGACCGGAGAGCCTGAACTCGCTGACGCCCGCGGTGCTCCGCGGCCTGGCCGACGCGTTGGAGCGCGCGGCGACCGACCCGCGGGTGCGGGTGGTCCGACTCGCCGGCGCGGGGCGTGGATTCAGTTCGGGTGCCGGGATCGGCGCCGACGAGGCCTCAGACGGTCACGAGCCGGTGGAGACGCTGCTGCAGGCCAATCGCACGGTGCGGGCCATCGTAAACCTCCCCCGACCGGTCGTAGCCGTGGTGCAGGGTCCGACCGCTGGCGTGGGGGTGTCGCTCGCCCTGGCGTGCGATCTCGTAATCGCCTCGGAGAAGGCGTTTTTCCTGCTTGCGTTCACCAAGATCGGACTGATGCCCGACGGCGGTGCGTCGGCGTTGGTGGCGGCGTCGATCGGTCGTGCCCGGGCGATGAAGATGGCCTTGTTGGCCGAGCGACTGTCCGCCGCCGAGGCGCTGACCGCGGGCCTGATCAGTGCCGTACACCCGGCCGAGGACCTGGAATCCGGAGCCGCCAAGGTGATCGAGCACCTGTTGGCCGGGCCGGCCGTCGCATACGCGAAAACCAAGCACGCCATCAACGGTGCCACGCTGGGGCACTTCGAATCCGCGCTGGCCCGCGAGACCGCCGGTCAACATGTGTTGCTCAACTCGCACGACCTGCGCGAGGGCATCAGGGCTTTCCAGGAGAAGCGCACCCCCACCTTCACCGACACCTGACACGGCCGCCGCTTCGCCCAAAATCGACAATCGGGCGCGAAAGTCCGAGTGGCCCGAACTATTTCGCCGACCCGTCGGCGCGAGCGAAATTCGTTGGACGCCGCGGGGATGCCTCGGCCACCATCGACAGGTGAGTACGCCGGTCGATCAGCAGCCGGTGCCGCGGCGCGCGCCCGGCGGCTGGCGGGTGCTCGCACCGTTGCAGTTCCGCGAATACCGCCTGCTGATCGCGGCGCTGTCCATCCTGATCTTCGCCGAGGGCATGTGGACCGTCGTGATGGCGCTGCAGGTCATGGAACTCGACCACGACCCGTCGACGCTGTCGCTGGTGGCCACCTGCCTGAGCGTCGGACTGGTGGCGTTCGTCCTCGTGGGCGGCATCGCCGCGGACCGAATCCCTCAGCGCACCATCATCATTGCGGTCGAAGCGGTCAACACGGTGGCCGTCGGCGCGGTCGCCGTGCTCGGCATGCTGGGCCGGTTGCAGATCTGGCACATGGCAGTCGCGGCCACGCTCCTGGGTATCGGTGCCGCCTTCTTCTTCCCCGCCTACAGCGCCTATCTGCCGCGCATCCTGCCACCCGACCAACTGCTGGCGGCCAACGGCATCGAGGGCGCTGTGCGACCGGTGCTGCAGCGCGCGGCCGGCCCGGGGGTGGCCGGTGTGCTGGTGGGTGCGACGTTCCCGTCGCTCGGGGCGGAAACCGTGGCGGTCCTGTCCGCCGTCGGCCTGGTCCTGCTGTTGGCCACCCGGCCGGTCGCCAACAGCTTCGTGACGGAGCGGGTCGGCGAAAAGCCGCATGTGTTAGCCGATCTGCGGGCGGGCTTCGCGTTCATGACCCGGACTCCGTGGCTGTTCGGGACGCTGCTGTTCGCCAGCATGTTCGTGCTCGTCACGATCGGCCCGATCGAGGTGCTGTTGCCATTCATCGCGGCCGACCGCTTTGACGAGGGCGAGAAGATGTTCGGTTTTGTGCTGGCGGCCTACGGGATCGGCGGCGCGACCGGCGCAATCGGGGTGTCCGCTCGCCGACCGCCGCGGCGCTATCTCAGCACGATGATGTTGACGTGGGGATTCGGTTCGCTGTTCTTGGCGGTGATCGGGTGGACGCACTCGTTTCCACTCATGGCGGGCGCGTCGTTCGCGGTCGGCCTCAGTGACGGCGTGGGCATGGTGATCTGGGGCACCCTGCTGCAGCGCCGGGTACCACCGGAGCTGCTGGGCCGAGTTTCGAGCCTGGACTTCTTCGTCTCATTGGCGTTCATGCCGGTGTCGATGGCGATTGCCGGACCGTTGTCAAAGGTGCTGTCGATGCAGACCATCTTCCTGGTCGCCGGCACAACGCCGATCCTGTTGGCGATGGTCACGTTGTTCGCGACGCGGATGCCGGATGACGAGATCACCCACCCGTTGCGGTGACCCGAGCCGAAGCTAGTGCCCGAACAGCGGCGGCAACACCAGCACCATGACGAGGCCCCACACCAGGTGGGTGAGCACCGGCGCCAGCACCCCGCCGGTGGCCCGTCGTTCCAGAGCGCACACCGCGCCCAGCAGGACGGCCGTGAGGCCCAGCATCGGATTGCCCGACGCCGACGTCGCCACCACGTACAACAACGTCGAGACCAGCACCGGGCGGTGTCGCTGCACCGCGGTATAGAGCGCACCGCGGAAGAACAGCTCCTCGGCCACGCCGTTGACCAACGTGACGACGACGACCAACGGCAGGCTGCCGTGGTCGGCGAAGGACAGTACCCGGGTGATCGGTTCGGCCAGCGCATCGATCCGGCGCACGATCAGCGCCCCGACCACGAAGACTCCCCCGAGTAGCAGTCCGATGCCCAAGCCGGCGAGCACCGGACTCCGGTTGCGGCCTCGCCAACAGACGCTGCCCAGGTGCAGTGGGCCGGACAGGTATGCGCCACCTGCCCACACTGCGGCGAGCGCGAACGTCCACCAATAGAAGCTGGTGTCACCGGGCCGACGCGTCAGCGAGACACTCAACAGCACGGCTCCGATGAGCAGAACCACGACGACGCTGCGCTGCCGACGCCGCACGACTCTCAGCGGTTCCTGTTGTGGCTCAGCAACATTGGTGATGACGGAGACGATCTGTTCCGGCAGGCCGGTCACCCGAGCCCCACCTTCGGCAGCAGCGCGGTGGTCGCGTCCAAACCGCTGCGCAGCACTCCCGCAACGGGTTTGGGGACAGCCGAGAGCAGCCGCAGGGCCGGGTGCGCCACCGCGGGCGTGACCGCGGCGGCCAGACGCCGGATCCGGAGTGCATCGCCGCCGGCCCATTCGGCGTCGGTGTCGGCAAGGTGGTGCGGATCGGCGAGGCGGTCGACGGGCCGCGGTCGCCCACCGCCGAGCGAGCGCGCGATGGCCTCCTCGATACCGGTCAGCCCGCCGGCCGGTGCAGCCACCAGATCGCGCAGTTGTCGCTCGGAGGCGTTCATCGGATATTCCAGCGATGCGACGAGATCGGTTGCCAACCCGCTGGGCACCGGCAGCAACACGCCACTGAGGCTGGTCAGAACGGACAGGTCCACGCAGGGTATCGGCAGTCCGGCGCGCCTGGTGCGCGTCACGCGTGCGTACGCGGCGAGCAACGCACCATAGGTGGAACTCTCTGGCCCGGTGATGTCGTAACTGCCGGCGGGCACCGCGGGATGGGCTGCCGCAAGCAGATAGTGCAGGGCGTCACGGATCGAGATGGGGTCGATCGGGTTGTCCATCCAACGCGGCCGCGGCAACAGCGGATAGCGGTCCCCGACATAGCGCAGCATCTCGAACGACGTCGAGCCCGCACCGATGACCATCGCCGCACCGAGCCATACCACCTCGGCGCCCCCCTCGACCTTCAGCGCGTCGGCAACTTCGGCCCGGCCGGCCAGATGTTCGGATATCGCCTCGCCGTCGGGTACGAACCCGCCGAGGTAAACGATGCGCGCGACGCCCGCCCGCCTGGCCGCCCGGGCTACCACCCCCGCGGCGGCATTGTCGGTGGCGCGGAAACCAGGCTGGCCGATCGCGTGCACAAGGTAATAGAGGACATCAACGGGGCCGGCGTGCGCGAGTGCGCGGTCGACCGAATCCCGGTCGGCGGCGTCGAGCAGCGCCGGGGTGACCCGGTCGTACCAGCCGAAGCGGGCCAGCTTCGCGGGGTCGCGTCCGGCGACGACGACGTCATGGCCGCGCTCCAGTGCCAAGGTGACAAGGCGGGAACCGACATACCCGGTGGCTCCGGTGACGAGGATGCGCATGACTGCCCACCGTAGGCCAGCGGCAGGCGGTCACGCCGTCGCGGTGCATGTGCCGCACCGGCCGGGACGCGCTACCTGGCGCCCAGTCAAGCGTCCTACCTGCACGTTTTGGGCGCACCGTACAGATTCGCCTAGGCTTTTCCACGACTGGTCACGACTTTGGGCGGCCGGATCGACATCAGGTCCGGTAACGATCGATGACGATCCCGCGACGTAACGAAGCGTTGGGACCAAGCGTTACACAGCGCACCAGGAGCCCCCAAGCCTCCAAAAGCCTCGAAAGGGACCCCATGAAAACTCGCATGCAGACGCTGGGAGCCGCCGCGGCCTTCGCCGCGATCGCGTTCTCCATCCCCGCGGCGGTGAACGCCTATGCAGAAGAGTCGACCCCGGAACCAGCCGCGCCGACGACGGCGGCGGTCAGCACCCCGGTGGCACGAATCCCCGACCCGCAAGGCCCGGGGTGTGACGCCTACAAGCAGGCGGTACCGGTCGGTGCGGGCTCGTTTTCCGACATGGTCGAGCGGACCGCGTCGCAGGCCGTGGCCGCCAACCCTGATCTGAGCAGTTTCAACGCGGCGATCTCGGGGCAGTGGAACCCGGCCGTGAACCTGGTCGCTGTCCTCGACAACGGCCCGTACAACGTGTTCGCTCCGACCAACGACGCGTTCGCCGCGATGGCCCCGGCTGACCTGGACGCCCTCAAGGCCGACCCGGCCGAACTGACCAGCGTGCTGTATTACCACATGGCGCTGGGTCAGCTGAGCCCCGATGACATCCACGGCAGGCTGACAACTCAGCAGGGCAAGCAGATCACCGTCACCGGCAAGGGTGGCGACCTGTTGTTCGACGACACCGCCAGGGTGGTCTGTGGCGGCATCACCGCCAAGAATTCGAAGATCTACATGATCGACACGGTTCTCAGCCCGGACAACGCGCTGGCGCCCGCGACGACCACCACGTCGGAGACCGCGACCACGTCGCCGACGACCACCACGACCTCGGTAACCACCACGACCTCAGCGACCCCCTCCACCGCATCGGACGGCCCGGCTGATACATCTGCGCCCGCTGAGGACACCGCCACCGGGTCTGCACCCGCTGAGGCCCCCTAAGTCCTAAGCGGCCTGACACGGGCCCCGCACGACCGGAAATCGCCCCTCGACGATGCCGAGGGGCGATTTCTGTCCTATGTAGGCGGGTTACAGACCGAGATCGCGGCCGATGATCTCCTTCATGATCTCGGTGGTGCCACCGAAGATGGTCTGGATCCGAACATCGACGTAGTCGCGGGCCACCTTGTACTCGTTCATGTAGCCGTAGCCACCGTGCAGCTGCACGCAGTTGTCCACCACCCTCTTGTTGAGCTCGGTGCACCACCACTTGGCCTTGGACGCCTGCACCGCGGTCAGGTCCTTGTCGACGACCGCACGCAGACACCGGTCGACATACTGCTCGGCGATCTCCAGTTCGGTGTCCATCTCGGCCATCAGGAACCGGCTGTTCTGGAAGCTGCCGATCGGCTGGCCGAACGCCTTGCGATCCTTGACGTACTGCAGGGTGTCCGTCCAGGTCTGGCGCGCACCGGCGACCGCGGCCACCGCGATGGACAGCCGCTCCGAGGGCAGGTTGGCCATCAGGTGGTAGAAGCCGTGGCCTTCCTTGCCCAGCAGGTTGTTACCCGGCACTCGGACGTTCTCGAAATTCAGTTCGGCTGTGTCGGCCGAGTGCAGGCCCATCTTGTCCAGCTTTCGTCCACGGCTGAACCCCGGCATGTCGCGTTCCACCACCAGCAGGGAGAAACCCTTGTGCCCGGCGTCGGGGTCGGTGCGTGCGACCACGATCACCAGGTCGGAGTTGATCCCGGCCGAGATGAACGTCTTGGACCCGTTGATGATCCAGTCGTCACCGTCGCGCACCGCCGTGGTCTTGATTCCGGCCAGGTCGCTGCCGGCACCCGGCTCGGTCATCGCGATGGCGCCGATGAGCTCTCCGCTGGCGTATCCGGGCATCCACCGTTCCAGCTGTTCCTCGCTGCCCAGTTCCTTGAAGTAGGGCCCGACGATGTCGTTCTGCAGGCTCAGCCCAGGACATGCCGCACCGAACTTGGCCAGTTCCTCGACGACGACCGCATTGAACCGGAAGTCGTCGGAGCCGCCGCCGCCATACTCCTCGGGCATGTTGAACCCGATCAGCCCGTACTTGCCGGCCGCCGCATAGGACTCCCGGTCGACCAGGCGCTGACTCTCCCATTTCTCGACGTTGGGAGCGCACTCCTTCTCGATGAACTGCCGGGTGGTCTCCCGCAGCTGTTCGTGTTCCGACTCAAAGACGAGTCGCTTCATATCCCCTACCTCGCTTTCCAGACGGGGGCCCGCTTCTCGGCGAACGCCAGCGGCCCCTCCTTTGCGTCCTCGGACCTGAGCACCGCGCCGATCTCCCGCATCGTTCGCTGCCAGCCCGCTTCCTCGCCGCTGATCACCCCGTCGTCGACACCGTTGGCGACGCGCTTGCTGGCCCACACCGCCAGTGGCGCGTTGACCGTGATGCGTTCGGCCAGCGCCAGTGCGGCGTCGACCACGGTCCCGTCGGGCACCACTTCGTTGATCAGACCCCACTTCAGTGCCTCGGCCGCCGAGATCGGCTCGCCGGTGAACAACAGTTTCATCGCCACCTTGCGCGGCAGGTGGTCGACGATGCGGAACACCCCGCCCGCCGCGGCGATGAGTCCGCGTTTCACCTCGGGCAGTCCGAATGTCGAGCGCTCCTCGGCCACCACCAGATCGCTGGCGAGTGCCAGTTCGGTACCACCGCCTAACGCCGGGCCGTTGACCGCGGCGATCGTGGGCTTGTCGATGAAGTGGCTCACGTAGCCGGCGAATCCCCACTCGGGATGCTCGGCGTGCATGATGTTTTCCCGACGGGAGATCGCCTTCAGGTCGACGCCGGCACAGAACGACTTGTCGCCGGCCCCGGTGAGTACGACCGCCCGCACCTCAGGATCATCCTGTGCCCGCTGCAACGCATCGCCCACCGCGGTGCTCACTGCACCGTTGATCGCATTGCGTGCGTCCGGCCGGTTGAGCGTGATGATCATGACGTTGCCCCGCCGCTCGGTCAGTGCGGCGGAGGCTGACGTGTCAGGTGCGGTCACAGCAGCTCGAGAATGGTGGCGTTGGCTTGGCCGCCACCCTCGCACATGGTCTGCAGTCCGTACCGAATTCCCTTGTCCCGCATGTGGTACAGCAGGGTCGTCATGATGCGGGCACCCGAACCGCCGAGCGGGTGACCGAGTGCGATCGCCCCGCCGTTGGGGTTGAGCTTCTTCTCGTCGGCGCCGATGTCCTTCAGCCAGGCCAGCGGCACCGGCGCAAACGCCTCGTTGACCTCGAACGCGCCGATTTCGTCGACCGACAGCCCGGAGCGCTTGAGTGCCTTCTGGGTCGCCGGGATCGGGGCGGTCAGCATGATCACCGGATCAGCACCCGCCAGCACCGCGGTGTGCACCTTGGCCAGAGGCTTGAGCCCCAACTCTTTCGCCTTCTCCGCGGACATGAACAGCAACGCGCCCGAGCCGTCGGAGATCTGCGAGGAGTTACCGGCATGGATCACTCCGTCCTCCTTGAACGCCGCCTTGATGCCCGCCATCTTCTCGATGCTGCCACCGCGACGAATGCCCTCGTCCTTGAGGACGACGGAGTCCTGAGTCTCTCCGGTTCTGATGGCCACGATCTGGTCATCGAATGCACCGGAATCCTGTGCCGCCGCGGCCTTTTCGTGAGACCCGAGGGAGAACTGATCCAGTGCAGTGCGATCGAAGCCCCACTGCTCGGCGATCATCTCGGCGCCGATGCCCTGGTTGGGCGTGCGGTCGTAACGGGCCTTGAAGCCCGGCGAGAACGGATTGCCGCCGTTGGCCAGGGAGGCGCCCATCGGAGTGCGCGACATGACCTCCACACCGCCGGCGACCACCACGTCGTAGTGGCCGGCCACGACGCCCGCGGCGGCGAAGTGCACCGACTGCTGGCTCGACCCGCACTGCCGGTCCACCGTCACACCCGGTACCGACTCCGGCCACCCGGCGGCCAGTAGGGCGGTGCGGCCGATGTCCAGCGCCTGCTCGCCGGCTTGAACCACACATCCCCAGATGACGTCGTCGACCAGACCGGGGTCGATACCCGCGCGTTCCACCAGACCGTTGAGCACCTGGGCGGAAAGGTCGGCGGGGTGCATTCCGGACAATCCGCCGTTGCGCTTACCGACCGGCGATCGGACCGCCTCGACGATCACGGCTTCAGCCATGCTTCTCTCCTGTCAACTAGTTGGTTGATGGGTCGTTCATAGCATCCGCGCCGCGCTGGCTGTTCGCAGGGTCGGCATTCCGGACCGCTGTTTCGCGTTGAGTGGGAAACGACGCAGAGGGTCACTCGCACAACGTCTGCGTGATTTCTCACTCAACGCGAACCGGTCAGCCTCCCGCCGGCGCGGGTCAGACCTTGGCCGGCGGCCGGTAGAAGATCAGCAGTTGACCGATTCCGCCGGCGAGCCCCAGCCCAACCGCGATGAGGAAACCACACCAGCCGTGCAGCAGTTGGTCGATGCCGCTGTCCCGGAAGAGCGCGTAGTCCAGGCTGTAGCGGCCGGCGCCGATGGCGGCCACCGCGATCGCGGCGACCGCGAGCACCAGGTTGTACTCCCAGCCTTCCTTGACGATGAAGAAGCCGTTGTGCCGATGCACCGTCCAGGCGGCCACCAGCATCAGCGCCACAAACCCGGCGGCGGTGACCGGGGTGAACAGGCCCGCGGCCAACCCGAGGCCGGCGGCCATCTCGGTGGTGGCAGCGATGCGGGCGTGCAGGGTGCCCGGCTTCATGCCGATGCTCTCGAACCAGCCCGCGGTGCCCGCGATGCGCCCGCCGCCGAAGAACTTGTTGTATCCGTGCGCCGCCATCGTCAGGCCGAGCACGACACGCAGCAGCAGCAGTCCGAAGTCAACAGCAGTCATGCGACAGAACTTATGCCATCTGTTGACCCGGCGCCGGTTCACCTCAACGCAGCGTCCAACCGTGCGACGTAGTCGTCGATGTCGTCGGCCCCGAACGCCGGTTCGGCGGCACGCACGCTGACCGCGACGACGTCGCCGATGCCGTGCACCCCGTGGGTGAGTCCCATCATTGGCGAGAGCGCCGGATATCCCGCCGTCAATATCACCTGGGCCAGGCCCAACCGCAGGTCGGCTGCCCCCCGGTCCACGCTCGACACCACGGTGTTTCCGGTGACCGCCGGCGATCGCACGCCGGGGTCGAACCGGCTCACGCCCCAGCGCAGCAGCGCCGCCGGCACCGCCGCCAGCGCCCGCCGTTCGGCACCCATCGCCGGATGGTCCTCACGGATCCGCGCGTCACGAAGTTCGCCCGCAATTCGCGTCGCCCGGTCGGCAGGCCGGCACTCGGGGTGCAGATTCACCCCCACATTGTGGAAGTGGTTGTGCGCGTTTCGTATCCCGGAGTTCGCCATCGGCACTTCGGCGCCGAGCCGGCTCGGATCCGCGCCGCGGTCGCGTAGATGGTCCGCCAGCGCGGTGCTGATGGCACTGAGCACCGCCACCGTCACCGTGGCACCGGCCGTGACCGCCGCCCGGTCGCGCACCAGCGTCCGGATCCGGCTCACACCCAGCGGCGCGGCGTTGGTGAGCAGCGGGAGGCGTGGACCCACCGGCGCCGGAACCGAACCGGCGGCGATGTCGGCGACCAGTCGCCGGTGTGCGCGGGCTGCGGCGACGCCGCGCAGGGCAAGGTTGCCGGACCGGTCGGGCATTATCGGGGTCACCGGGCGGTCGCGGCCAAACAACCACGCCGCGAGTTCGGCCGTCCGAGTGCCGTCGGCCAGCGCATGCGCGATCTGCAACACCGCCACGGTCACCGTCGCGCCGGTGCCGGGCGGGGCAGCGTGGACGTCCGGGAAAACATGCAACCGCCAGGCGGCCCCGGCCGGATCCAGCTGTTCGTCAGCCAGTCGCGCGACCGCGTCGAGGCACCCGGCCCACTGCAGCCCAGACATCCGAACGGCGAACTGTGCCTCATCGACGCCACCGTCAACCCAGCGCGGGTAGCGGGCAACACAGTCGTCGGCGATGCGTAGGCGCAGGTCGGCACACGCGGCGGCCCTGGTTCGCAGCCCGGCCAGCACACCGTGCAGACCGCCGGGGTCACCTGCGAACCCGTACAGCAGGAATTGGTCATTGGGGATCTTGGCCGACATCCACAAGGTCTGCGCGTCTACGGGCGCCAGCCGCGTCACCGACCGGTGCGCGTCAGACCGGGTCGAACTCGGAAATCAGCCACCTGTCGCCGACCTTGTCCAGGGTGACCCGAACGCTGGAGTTCGTCGACGTCGGCGCATTGCCGTCGACAGTCACCGATTGGTTGACGAAAACCAGCGCGACGGCCCGAGTGGGGGTGGCCGACTCCGAAGCCACCGCGGGCACATTGGCGATCGCCGCGATCTTCTTCTGCCTGGCGCCGGGTATGACCACGTCGTTGATCAACTGCGTGTAGGAGTCCCGGAAGTCCCCCGTCAGCAGATCCCGAGCGGAGTTGAGCTGCTGGTCCACGGTGTCGGGCTGGTAGGACAGCAACTTGATCGTGGACTCCTTGGCCACCCGCACGGATTCGACTCGCGCCGCATTCGTGACGCCGGCCTGGTACTGGCGCCAACCGAGATAACCCGCCGCCGCCGCGAGCAGCAGGGCAAGCACGACCAAAACCAGGACTACCGCGGTGCGCGACCCATTGCCGGCCCGGTCGGCGGTCGGGGCGAATGGTTCCCCGCCTGCGGCATCCGCGGCGTCCGCGGCGTCTTCGGCCTCGGGCAGATCCGCATCGGTGACCTCCGAGCCGCTGCTCTCGACGATCTCGTGGGTCAGGTCGTCGGATTCGACGGTCACGGCGGCTGTTTCCTCGTCTGTCATGCGGTCTGTCATGCGGTCTGTCATGCGGTCCGTTCGGGTGGGCTCGGCGGTCACGGGACGAACTCCACGTTCGACACCTTCGCTTCGTCGTCGACATTCTTGACCGAGATCCGCATCCGCCAGGCCCGCGGAGGCAGGTCAGGCGCGCTGGCGTTGGTGGTATTCACCGTCACCGCGACAAGCACCTGGGCGCCGTGGCTGTCCTGGGACTCCACGCCCGCCGCCGTCACTTCACCGGTGGACTTGGATTTCGCCTGTTTGACGACTTCGACGAACGGCTGGGAGCGCTTGGAGAAGTCGTCGTAGAACGCATCCGTCGCCGAATCCAGGATGCGCTTGACGTCGTCGTCGGCGTGCTCGAAGCCGATCGTGGTCAGATTGATCGCAGCCTGCTTGCCCACCTGCAGATACAAGGCGCGCTGCTGGTCGGCCTGATGCGTCTGGTATGTGCGCCAGCCCAGCCAGCCCACCAGGCCGCTCAACGCGAGGACCACCACCAGGCCCAACGCGGTGGCCGGGGAGAGCCTGCGCCCCGGTTTGGCGGGCGCGGGCGCCGTTTCCGCCACTTCGGCGACCCCGTTTTCATCATCGGCGGGGTCGAACGACTCAGAGGATTCCGTTGTCGTCTCCGAGGAACTGCCGGCCGAGGATTGCGTCGCCTCCGTCAGTTCCCCTCCGGGGGCAGCAGCATCGTCTGCCATGTTTGCTCTCCTTCAGCACGCGTCGCGAGATTGGTCTGGGTGTACACCTGGCCGTCCGGTCCAACGTACGTGCCGGAACTGGGGTCGTACTCGGCGGCCGCTATCGGCAGTGGTGCCGCGGCCGGGGCCGGGCCCGCTTCCGCAGGTCCGGCGTTCGGGCCGACATCCGGAATCGCCTGGCCGGACAGGGTTGCGTTGGGGTCGCCCTTCCAGTTGTAACCGTCGTTGAGCGGCCGGTAAACCTCGTCGCTCTCGCAGAGTCTCACCGTGGGGGCACGTTTGCCGGGCGCGGTGGTGCAGGGCACGTTGCGGACACCGCGGACATTGAACGCCGAATCCTGCGGGATCCGGCAGTAAAGGTCACCGGGCGCGCGGTCCGGGGCGTCGACGTCCGACGGCACGCGCTTCTGCTGCGCCGGCAGGAAGCCCGTCACGCAGGGCGGCGGGAGGTTCAGATTCAGGTTGAAGCTCAGGTAGGCGCCCCGGTAGTCCTGTCGGGTGTGCCGGTTGGCCACCCCGGTGGCCGAGGTGACCGCCGCGCCCTGCGGCAGCAGCACCAGGAGCTGCTCGAGGTTGGGTTGGTAGGTGAGCGCCACTTCGCCGATGCTGACCAGGTTTGCCAGCACGATCGGCAGCGTGGGCTGTAACCGGTCGAGCAACGCGCGGACCTCATCAGCGGCCGGCGCGCCCTTGTTGATCGTCCCGGCCAGCGCGTCGTCCTGCTGGCGCAACTGCCCGGTGATGTTGTCCAGATGTTCCGCCCACGCCTGGATCGCGCCCGAGGTGTCGGCCTGGGAGTCCAGGATCGGCTTGGACTTGTCGATCAGCGTCGTCAGCTCGTCGATGTTCTTGCCGGCGTCGACGGCCAAAGCCGTGGCGCCCTTCACGAAGCGAGACAGCTCCGGCCCCAAACCGCCGACTGCGGTGTACGCCTCGTCGATGACCGTCTTGAGGTTGTCGTGCGGAATCGAAAGCAGGCCTTGGTTCGTCGCCGCCAGCACCGAGTTGACATCCGGTGGAATGTAGGTGCGGTCGGCCGGGATGACGTCGCCGTCGGACAGGAACGGCCGGTTGCCGTTGCGCGGCAGCAGCGCCACGTACTGCTCTCCCACCGCCGACACGCTGAGCACCTGAGCGTCGAGGTCGGCGGGAATCTTGAAATTGGCGTTCATCGCGAGTTCGGCCTCGACACCGGTGTCGGTGACGCGCACCGACTGGACGCGCCCGACCTCGGTGCCCCGCCAGGTGACGTTGGCCCGCGGGTACAGGCCGCCGGCCTCGTCCAGCTGCAGTTTCACCTTGTACTGGCCGACACCGAACAACATCCCGGGCAGCCCGATGAAGCTGAAGATCATCACCGCGCCGGACACCAGTGCGATCACGGTCAGGATGAGCATCTGAACGATGGTCTTGCGCTTGAGATGGAGTTGACGCATCTATCGCCCCTGATCCCAGTGGTACGGCACGATCAGTGGATTACCGTGCGTGTATGGGCTGGGCAGCTGACCGATGGTCCGGCCCCACTGCAGTTCCAGCTCGGTGAGATCGCCTTCCCAGCGGGTTCCGGTGAACAGGCCGCTGTCGACCCGGCTCAACGTCAGGTCGAAGATCAGGCTCAGGTTGCCGTAGTCGCCGCGCATCCAGTTGTCGACCGTGTCCTTTGGCCACGGGAAGGTCAGGTAGAGGCTCAGCGCCCGCGTCAACGCGGGGCCCGCGTCGGCCAGCGACTGCAACACCGGGCCGAGGTCCCGAAGCTCCTGGACCAGAGCCTCTTTCGTCTGGTTCACCGAGTCGGCGGCCAGGGCGCTGAACTTGCCGAGTTGCGCCAGTGCGTCGGCAAGCTGATTGCGCTGATCCTTGAGCACAACCAAGGCGTCCGGGATGGTCTTGAGCGCCTTGTCGACGACGGGCTTCTGCGCCGCGAACTGGCCGACAAGGTTGTTCAGGCTCTCGGTCGCCCCGATGATGTCCTGCTTCTGGTCGTCGGCGTAGCGGATGAACACGTCGAGCTGATCGATGAGGCTGCGCAGATCTTTCTCGCGACCGTGGAACGCGGTGGCGAATGCCTTGGTGATGTCCTGGACCTGCCCGACGCCACCGCCGTTGAGCAGCAACGACACCGCGGAGAGCGTCTGCTCGGTGGTCGGATAGGCGCTGCCCGACGACAGCGGGATCAGGGAGCCCTCGCGCAGTCGGCCTTCCGGTGACTCGCCGGCAGCAGGCGGTCCCAGCTCGACGTGCAGCGAGCCGAGCAGGCTGGTCTGACCGACGCGCGCGGTGGCGTTCGCGGGCAACTCGACGTCACCGTTGAGCCGCATCGTCACCAACGCGTTCCAGCCCTGCCGTTCGATCCCGATGACATTGCCGACGTTGACATCACGGACGCGCACCCGGGAATTGCGTTCCAGGTTGTCCACATCGGGAAGCTGGGCCTTGATGGTGTACGCGCCGGGTCCCTTACCCTGCGTACCCGGCAGGTTCAGGGTATTCAGGCCCTGCCACCCGCCGCAGGCCGGCAGTCCGGCGACGGCCAGCGCGATCAGCGCACCCGTGGCGGCACGGGTCCAGCGGTTCGTCATGTGCCACCACCCGATGGCACCATCATTCCCCGCAGTCCGTCGGCCGGGTTGGTCGCCTCCGCAGCCAACGGCGACGGCGGTGGGAC
>CAYLWH010000002.1:0-8223 GCA_964387245.1 uncultured Mycobacterium sp. | reverse complement strand
CCACCCGGCGGAATGTAATCCGGCCGCAGCCAATCCTCGCTGTAGGTGATCTCGTTCGGCCGGGCCTGGGTCCCGACGAAGAGGTTCTGACCGATCGGCAGGAAGTTGTACTGGCGGTTCTTCACGATGGGGGCCAGGTACTGCGTGCACAGTTTGGCCGACTGCTCGGCCCCCAGGCGGGACGCCGCCTGGATCGCCCCACAGATGAACGACACCGGGTTCTGGAAATTGGCGATCGCCAGCACGCTGGTGGCCGCGCCCTGAGCGGGCTGGTAGATGTTCACGTAGTTCTGCAGCGTGTTCGGTGCGACGTGCAGCAGTTGCTTGACATCGCCGAGGCTGTCGTGGAGAGCCTGCGTGACGCCCGCCAACTTGTCCGAGGTGGTGCCCAGGGCCTCGCGGTTCTCGGCGACGAAGGACTGCACCTCCCCGACCGCGTTGTTGAGATCGCGAACGGCAGCGGAGACTTCGCCCGGATCGTCGGCCAGCAGTCCGGTCACGTCGGCCAGGTTCTGGTTGAGCTGACGCAACACGGTGGTGCTGTCCTGCAGGGCGTCGACCAGGATCGACAGATTCTTGACGGTGCTGAACACATCGGTGCTGTGGTCGCCCAGCGACGAGAACGCCTGCGACACCTTGATCAGAGTGTCGCGAATGTTGGCGCCCTGCCCGCGCAAGTTGTCGGCCGTGGTGTTGACCAGCGAGCCGAGCGTGCTGACGCCGCCGGGTTCGGTGGGTTGCAGGTTCTCGGCCAACCGGTTGAGCTGCTCGCGGATGTCGTTCCACTCCATCGGAACCGCGGTGCGTTCCTGCGGTATCACCGCGCCATCGGCCATGGCGGGGCCACCGGAGTAGACCGGCGTCAGCTGGATCGAGCGGCCGGTTACCAGTGCCGGCGAGAGGATCGCGGCCTTTGCGTCGGCCGGCACCTTGTACTTGTCCTCGTACCAGAAGGTGATCTTGGCCCGTTTCGGCTCCGGTTCGATCTTCTCGATGCGGCCGACGGGCACGCCGAGGATGCGCACCTCGTCGCCGACGAAGACCATGTTGCTGTTGTCGAAGTAGGCCGTGACGTTGACCCGGTTCGCCGGGCCGCCTGGGCGCATCAGTACGGCGATGCCGGCCAACAGGGTCAGCAGGAGGACCACGGCCACACCGAGTTTCGTGTTGCGGGACAGGTTCATCGGCCGCTCCCGCCGTCAGGTGCCGGGCCGGGCGGCGGACCCAGAGTCTGCGTCACGGCCGGGACCTGGCCCGGTGCGGGCAACTCGACCGGCGCGACCGACGGAGCCCGCGTCGTCCCCACGCCCGGCGGCGCCTCGGCCGGTGGGCCCGGGGGCGGGCCGCCGGGCGGGGGGGCCGGCAGCGGTTCGCGGTACGGGTACCGCGGATCACCTGGGTTGCCGGTGATGGCATCGGGCAGGTTCAGGTGCGGCTCGCCGCCCTGGCCGGTGCGCGGGTACGGCACGGGCAGCGCGGGCGTGCCCGGCTGACCAATCTGCGGATCGACGAGTTCCGACGGCGTCAGCACATTGGGGTCGAGGCCGAGGTCGGAGAACGCGGCGTCGATGAACGGCTGGACGAACTGACCCGGCAGCAGGTTTGCGATGTAGGACTTGAAGAACGGTCCGGCAGCCACCGACTCGCCGAGCGCCATCACGTAGGTGCCGAGCATCTTGATGCCCTTCTGCACCCGTTCCTTGCGGTTGTCGATGATCGTCAGCACACCGTTGAGCTTGTCCAGGGCGGGCTTCATGGTGGCGCGATTCTCGGCGATGAACCCCTGCAGCTGCTGGCTGAGCGCCGAGATGTTGCCCGAAATCTCGTCCAATGCCGCACTCTGGCTCTGCAACTCGGCCATCAGCACGTTGGTGTTCCCGACCAGGCGGACAATCTGATCGCTGCGGTCGGAGAGCACACCGGTGGCCTTGTTCGCGTTGGCCAGCAGCTCGCGCAGTTGCGCGTCCTTCGCGTTGAGAGTGTCCGAGAAGCGGGCCACCCCCTCGATGGCGACTTTCAGGTCGGGCGGCGTCTGGGAGAAGGTTTCGGCGATCACCCGCAGCGAATCCGACAGCTGGTCGGTGTTCAGGCCACTGATGGTGGAGGCCAGATCGCCCAGCGCGTCGGGCAACTGGTACGGCGAGCGGGTGCGGTCCTTCGGAATGGTGTGATCCAGGCGCCCGTCGCCACGCGGGGTCACCTCCAGGTACTTGGTGCCCAGCACGCTCTGGGTCTTGATCGCCGCCTCGGTGCGGTCGCCGAGGCGGATTTTCTTGTCGACCTTGAACTTCACCAGCACCTGCTGGCCGTCGAGTGCGATGCCGGTGACCTGGCCGGCGCGTAGTCCGGACACGTGGACCTCGCCGTTGCCGGCCAACCCGCCGGCCTCGGCGAAGTACGCCGAGTACGTCGTGCCGGGTGAGAAGAACGGCAGCTTCTGGTAGTTCAACGCGGTCAGGACCAAGGCGAGCGTGCCGAGGATACCGATCAGACCGATGACGAAGAGGTTGCGCTCGGCGAAGGTTTTCATCGCGGTGTGCACCTCCCGGTGTCCTGACCGGCAACCTTGATGAACACCGGCTGACCGCCCTTGCCGTTCATCTTCAGCACCACGTCGCACAGGTAGAAGCTGAAGAAGTCACCGTATAGGCCTTGGCGATTCAGGACCTGGTAGGCGTCGGGCAACGTGTTGAGCAGGTTGTCGAAGTAGTCGTGGTCGGCGACCACGATCGCACCGACGCGATCGGCTTCGGTCACCGTCTTCTGCAGCGGCGGCCGCGCCTGGGCCAGCAGATCGGCGACGGTGCCGGCGGCCTCGTTCGCATACGCCACCCCGTTGGTGATGTCGGTCTTGCGCTCCGCCAGACCCGTCACGAGCTCGGAGAGCGCGTCGACGGCCTTACCGAACTGGTCGCTTTGCCCGGCAAGCGACCCCAGCACCGTGTTGAGGTTGACGATCACGTCGCCGATCAACTGGTCCCGGTCGGCCAGCGTGTTGGTCAGCGCGGCGGTCCGGGACAAAAAGGACGAGATGGTCGCACCCTGCCCCTGCAGCGCACTGATCAACTGGCCGGAAAGCTGGTTGATCTGGTCGGGGTCCAGCGCGCGGAACAGCGGCCGGAAGCCGCCGATCAGCGCGTCGAGGTCCAGCGCGGGCTCGGTCTGGCCCAGTGGGATGGTGTCGCCCGGGTTCAGCCGCTTGGTGCCGCCGACGCCTTCGGTCAGCGCCAGATAGCGACCCCCGATCAGGTCGTCGTAGCGGATGACCGCCCGCGAACCCTCGGTGAGTACCACGGTGTCGTCGGCGGTGAAGTCGACGGTCAGCGTGCCGTCGTCGTTGACGCCGATCTTCTGCACCTTGCCGACCTCGACGCCGGCGATACGCACGAAGTCGTTGCGTTCCAGGCCGCTGACGTTGGCGAAGTGGGCCCGGTAGTCCCGCGCCTCCTCGAACCGCAATTGCCCGAACACCGCGAACAGCGCAAACAGACCCAGCAGGCAGACCACCATGAAGATGGCCAAGCGCCACAGGGCGCCTCCCAGGTTGCCTCTCACTGCGGGTTACCTTTCACGACTCGAAAAGTTTGGGCGGACGGTTGTCACGGCGACGGGACCGCCGGCACGGGTAGCGGTTGAGGCGGCAGCGGCGTGGGCTGCTGACCGGGGAAGGGGACGACGAAGGGCTCGGTACCGGGCCGCGGGCCGGGGTCTTTCGGTGCGCCGGGCGGCGGCGCCGGCGGCAGTCCGTTGAACAGCGGCGTGCCATCGGGGGCGTACATCGGCGCGCCGTACGGCCACGACCCCGGGGCCGGCCAGACCGGCGGCGGGTCTCCCGCATTCGGGCCGGGCGCTGGTCCGCCGAACAGGTTGCGAATGCTCGGCGGCTCCGGCACACCACGCGTCACCGGCAGGTAGTTGCCGTAGCCGGGGAAGCCGATGCCCGGGTTGGGCCGGAGGTCGACGCCCGTGCCCCAACCGGTGTTGGTGATCAATTGGCGGACCGGCCAGTTGTCGTCGACGATCGGCAGGGAGCCGCAGCCCGGCCTGCCGCCCGGCCCACCCTTGGCCCCGGTGATCGGGAGGTTTTCCGGGTAGCGGTATTGGTCGTCGCCGGCGAGGATGCCGCCGTCGACGATGAAGGACTTGCCGTTGCCACCGGTCGCGTCGTAGGCGCCGTTGTCCAGCAGCCACTTGGCGCCCACCAGCATGCAGGTGTACTCAGGGTTGTACTTGAACAGCAGGTTGGTGGTCGGCTCGAGGACGTTGATCGCCTTGATCAGGTTCTGCTGACTCGGGGCGAGCAACGCGATGCCACTGTTGGACATCCCGATGACGTTGAGCAGCAACGCATCCAGCGGCTTGGCGTTCGTGGTGATCGTCACGCTGGTGGTGCTCAGCGCGTCGAGGGTGTTGACGATGTTGGTCGCCGCACCGCCGTAGGCGTCACTGAAGCCCTTGAGCGCCTGCCAGTCGGCTCGGATGGTCTCGCTGCGCGGGTTGATCGCCAGCAGCACCTGATTAGCGTCGGTGATCGCCTGGCCCATTCGCTCGCCCTGACCGCGGACGCCTTCGGCCAATGCGGTCAGGATGGCGTTGAGCTTGGCGGGGTCGACCTGGTCGAGCAGACCCACGAGGTTCTCGAAGACCGTGTTGACCTCGACGCTGACGTTGCTGGACTTGAGCTCCTGTCCGGCCGCCAGGCGCTGCGATACCGGGGCATCGGGATAGACCAGGTCGACGAACTTGGCGCCGAACACCGTCGTCGCCCGAATCTGCGCGCCGACATTCGCGGGGATGAACTTCACCTTGTCGGAGTCGATCAGCAGGTGCAGCGCAACCGGATCACGGCCACCCTGGATCGTGCCGACGCGGCCGACCTGCACCCCGCGCATCTTGACCTTGGCGCCGGACTCCATCACCAGACCGGACCGGTCGGAGGTGAGCGTGACGTCGATGGTCTTGCGCAGACGCCCAGTGAAGGCCGCCGCGGTGAGCCACACCGCGGCAACCAGGAAGACGATCAGGATCGCCGTCCACCACGCCGGGTGCAGGCCAGTATCGCGGTCGTCCATGGCCGCTTACCCGGAGAGGTTGAAGTTGCCGGACTGACCGTAGACGGCCAGCGAGATCATCACCGTGACGAATGCCGCGACGATCAGCGAGGTGCGCACCGCGCGGCCCACGGCCTCGCCGACACCGGCGGGACCCCCCGATGCGGTGAACCCGTAGTAGGTGTGCACCAGCATGATCACCAGCGCCATCGACATCGCCTGTAGGAACGACCAGAGCAGGTCGGTCGGATTCAAGAAGGTGCGGAAGTAATGGTCGTACACGCCGATCGCCTGCCCGTAGATGGCGGTCGTGCCGAGACGGGCGGCGAAGAACGACATCAACACGGCCACGCAGTACAGCGGGATGACCACGATGATTCCGGCGATCACCCGCGTCGAGGCGAGGTAGGGGATCGCGCGAATGCCCATCACCTCTAGTGCGTCGATCTCCTCGCTGATCCGCATCGCGCCTATTTGAGCCGTGGCACCGGCACCGATGGTGGCCGCCATGCCGACACCCGCGGTCAGGGGGGCGATCAGCCGGACGTTGAAGAAGGCCGATGCGAACCCGGTGAGAGCCTCCACACCGATCGTCGAGAACTGGCTGTAGCCCTGAACCGCCACCAGGGCACCGGTCGTCAGCGTCAGGAAGCCGACGATCGCGACAGTGCCGCCGATGATGGCAAGTGCGCCGGCACCCAGGCCCATCGACGCGATGAGGCGGATCACCTCACCGGGGTAGTAGACGACCGCGTCCCAAATGCCGCGCAATGTGCGGCCGTAGAACTTGGTCTGCCGGCCGATCCGGTTCCAGCCCTCGGCCCACTGACCGGACTTGCGTTGGATACGGATCGTGGTGCTCGTCATGCCGTCACCTGCACACCGACGGCCGTCACCAAGAGGTTGATGACGTTCAGCGCGATGAACGTGAAGACGACGGTCTCGTTGACGGCGTTGCCCACGCCCGCCGGGCCGCCACCTACCGAGATCCCCTTGTAGCAGGCGATGAGGCCGGCCGACAAACCGAACAGCGTGGCCTTGACCAGCGCGATCATTACGTCGGTCGTGTCGGTGATCAGCGTCAGGCCCGCGACGAAGGCACCGGGTGTGACGTGCTGAACGAACACGGAGAAGAAGAAGCCGCCGGTGAGGCCCACGACGATCACCGAGGCCGCCAGCATCAACGCGACCACGGTTGCGGCCAGCACCCGGGGGACGACAAGTGCCTGTATCGGATTGATACCCATGACGCGCAAGGCGTCGAGTTCGTCACGGATGGTGCGGGCGCCGAGATCGGCGCACATCGCAGTGGCACCGGCACCGGCGACGACGAGGACCGTGACAATCGGTCCGATCTGCGTCACCGTGCCGATGGCCGCGCCCGTACCCGAGAAGTCCGCGGCACCGAACTCCACGAGCAGCACGTTGAAGGTGAAAACCAGCAACACCGTGAACGGGATGGACAGCATCAGGGTCGGCACGATGGAGACCCGGGCCACGAACCAGGTCTGCAGGATGAACTCGCGCCAGGCGAATGGAGGCTTGAAGATCGCGACGAAGGTGTCCAACGCCATGGCGAAGAACCCACCCACCGAACGGATCGGCTTGGCCAGGGGGCTAGCGGTGACCACGACGCACCCTGCTGCCCCCGGGCGGTGGTCCGCCCGGGCGCGCGCGCCTCAGCCAGATAGTCTGCGGCGTCGCTCCCAAAGGCATCTTCGCTGACTTCCCTCCCGGCTGCACGATCCGTAACCTGCGTTAAAGCTGTGACTCCTGACTACGGAACTGCCGAAGAACGTACACCACCGTTTTCCGGCCGAGCAACACTTTTGCAATCCTGTCGGCGGCCGCCGGCGGCGGGTTCTGCGGCACCGACAACTTCGTGATCTTCGCACACACCGCGCGCCCTGGTGCCCGTAACGACATTCGCGCGGCGCACCGCACACCGAGCCGGCAGCACAGCAAATGCGGTGGAACACCACCCAAGCACCCCCCGCGCCGACCGCGGAGTTCGACACGGCCGGACCGTGGGTAACGTCTGATGGACGCCCTTATCGAGAGGATGCCCGTGAGCACACCCCGCACTGTCGAGTACGCCGGCGTCGACGGGATCACCCTGGTGGCCGACGAATGGAATCACGCCGGCCCGGTTACCGCGGACCGGCCGACGATCCTGATGCTGCACGGCGGCGGCCAGAACCGGTTCTCCTGGAAGAACACCGGCCAAATTCTCGCCGACCGGGGCTTCCACGTCATTGCGGTCGACACCCGAGGTCACGGCGACAGCGATCGCGCACCCGGGGCCGACTACGCACTGGAGTCGCTGACCGGCGACGTCCTGCACATCATCGAATCGACCGGCACTGCGGTGGCCGTCATCGGTGCGTCGATGGGCGGGCTGACCGGTATCATGGCCGCCGAGGAGGCCGGGCCCGACACGGTTACCAAGCTCGTGCTCGTCGACGTGGTGCCCCGGTTCGAGAAGTCGGGCAGTGCACGCATCCGCGAGTTCATGTTCAACCACGTGCACGGGTTCGACTCCCTGGAGGAAGCGGCCGAAGCGGTGGCCGCGTACCTGCCGCACCGGATCCGGCCCCGCAGTCCCGAGGGCCTGAAGAAGAACCTGCGAATGCGCGACGGTCGCTGGTACTGGCACTGGGATCCGGCCTTCCTGACCAAACCCCAGGACGACCCGTTCGAGCGGGTCGACAAGATGGAAAAAGCCGCCATGCGGCTGCAGATCCCGATTCTGCTGATCCGGGGCAAGCTCTCCGACGTCGTCAGCAACGAGGGTGTGCAGGATTTTCTCACCAAGGTGCCGCGCGCCGAATTCGTCGAACTCTCCGAGGCGGGGCACACCGCCGCGGGTGACGACAACGACGCATTCAGTGCCGTCGTCGTCGACTTCGTCACCCGGTAGTCGGTGCGGTCCGCGCGTTGAGAGAGAAACCACGCAGGGTCCCACTCGCACAACGTCTGCGCCATTTCTCACTCGACGCGGCTCGAGTACCGGGGGTCGACAAGGCGTTCGTGCAGGCGCGCCCGAACGTCGTCGGGCGTGTAAGACCTACGACGGCGTTGATCCCGCGCGACCAACGCTCCCCCGGCCGCCACGCCAACCACCCCGGCCAATCCAATCCACTTCCACCCAATGCGCATGGGGTCAGTGTGC
>CAYLWH010000001.1:57215-136823 GCA_964387245.1 uncultured Mycobacterium sp. | reverse complement strand
CGGCTACGCGATCCGCAGGCCGGGCCTGCCCGAGGACGTGACCCACCTGGCCGTCCTGTTGGCCTCCGATCACGGCGCCTGGATCACCGGCCAGACCATTCCCGTCAACGGCGGCTTCTCGTTCGCGGTGTGAGGAATCGCCGACGGTTCCATCCCACGCGGACAGCCGGCCGGACGCGATCCGCTGGGTTCATCGGGGACGTTCTCCTCTCGAAGCCGTCAACACATGGTGACGCCCACCGAAAGACAACCCCGGGGGGTTCCACAAGCCGGTCATTCGCGACCTCGGATGCCGGCGCGTAGGCGATCGAAATCGCCAGAATGTGGGCCAGTCGGTGCGTAGGCTCGCCACGGTGGCGGTCAACAACGAATTCGATCATGCGCAGGTAGACGCCAATGGCATTTCGGTCCACACGGTGTCGATGGGCGAGGGTCCGCTCGTGGTGTTCTGCCACGGCTTCCCGGAGTCCTGGTATTCCTGGCGGCACCAACTACCCGCGGTGGCGGCCGCCGGGTTCCGCGCCGTCGCACTCGACATGCGCGGCTACGGAAAGACCAGCGCACCCGCGGCGATCGGCGCCTACTCGCTGAGCAATCTGGTGGGTGACGTGGTGGGCACCGTCAACGCCTTGGGCGCCGAGCAGGCAGTCGTGGTCGGTCACGACTGGGGTGCGCCGGTGGCCTGGTACAGCGCGCTGATGCGGCCCGACCTGTTCCGCGCCGTCGCGGCGCTCAGCGTCCCGTACATCCCGCCGATCGCCCTGCCGGAGGGGCTGACGATGAACGACCTGATGCGGGCCAACGCCGGCGGTCGCCAGTACTACCGCCTGTACTTTCAGGAGCCCGGGGTGGCCGAGGCCGACATGGAGGCCGACGTCGACCGAACGGTGCGTGCCTTCATGTACACCATCAGCGGTGACATCGTGACCGACGGTGTTCATGCAACCGGCTGGGACGGCCACTTCCCCGCGAACCAGACCCTCACCGAGCAGTTCGTGATCCCGGCGAAACTCCCGTCCTGGCTGACCGAAGAGGATGTGGCGTTCTACGTGTCGGAGTTGTCCGCCAGCGGATTTCGCGGCGGACTGAACTGGTACCGCAACATCAACGGCATGCCCGCGGTGCTGGCACCGTTCGCCGGCTCCGCCGTCAACCAGCCGGCGCTGTATCTCTACGGCGAGCACGACATGATCGCCGGAAACACACCGGACGCGATCGCCGCCCTACCGAGCATGGTCCCGGGCCTGCGCGGCGTGCACGGTCTGAACGGCGCCGGGCACTGGCTGCAGCAGGAACGCCCGCACGACGTCAACGAAGCCCTCGTCGATTTCCTGACCGCGCTGTAGTTCATTCGTGCCGAATTCGATGTGCTCCCGGGCTATTCCATCCGGCGATCTTCGGCCACGGCGTGATGCACTCACTGTGACGGTGATTCTGGAGCCGGGCAGGCCGCCTCGCCTCTGAATGTGGTCGATGTTTGATGGCTCGGCTTCGCTGCGGGTTGATGGGTTGCGGTCATTGCGGGTTCTGTTGGTCTTTGGGGAGGAAGTGTTCGGGGTGGTGGTATTGGTTGATGCCGCCGGGCAGGTGGTTGAGGTGTGGGGGTGGGATCCATTCGGTTCGGCCGTCTGTGCGTTTGCGGACGGTCCAGCCGTGGTGGGTTTTTCGTCGGTGGTGGTGTGGGCATTCGAAGGTCAGGTCGTCGATGTCGGTGGGTCCGCCGGGGCCCCAGCCGGTGATGTGGTCGACTTCGCAGCGATATCCGGGCACGGTGCAGTTGGGGAAGGAGCAGCCGCGGTCGATGGAGTGCAGCATGATCCGCTGGCCGGCCGAGGCGAGCCGGCGGGTCCGGCCCAGGTAGAGCGGGATTGCGGAGTGCCGCTCGAAGATCGCCAGGTAGTGGTAGGCGTGGGTGGCCATCCGGATGACATCGGCCATCGGCAGCAGGGACCCGGATGCGGTGACCGCGGATCCGGCCGCGTTCTCCAGCTGGTCCAGGGTGGTGGTCACCAGGACCGTGACCGGCAATCCGTGGTGTGCGCCCAGTTCGCCGGAAGCCAGGATGGCCCGGCACATGGCCAGGGCGGCGTCGTGATTGCGCTGAGCAGTGCTGCGTCCGTCGCGGCCGGCGGACTCCAGATCCGGCTCGCCGTCGACGCGGGGTGATTCGTGATCGGGGTGGCACATGCCGGGGGCGGCCAGCTTGTTGAGGACGGCGTCGAGGGTGGCCCGCAGTTCCGGGGTGATCCAGCCCTTGATCGGGCTCATCAGGTCACTGTGTTGCCGTCCGATGGTGATGCCGCGTTTGCGTTTGCGATCGTTCTCGGTGTAATTGCCGTCCGGGTTGATCGTGGCGGCCAGCCGCTGGGCCACCTTCTCGAGCTGATCGGGCCGCATCTGGGTGGCCTGGCCGGCCAGGAACGCCTCCGCGTCCTCTTTGACGTCGAACGGCGTGTCGGCCGGTAGGTCGGCGAGCGTCGCGGCGATCACTTTCACGTGTTCGGGATCCAGGGTGCCGGCATGCCAATGCTTCGCGGTTTCGGTCAGCAGGGGTGGCAGCGGCGCCCCGCTGACAGCGGTGCGCTCGGCCAGCAGCCCGGCTTCGCGTACCCGGCGTCCTGCTTCGGCGGTGCTGATCCGCAGGGTGTCGGCGATGACCTTGGTGGGCCGATCCCCGAGAGTTTCGACGGGGTCGGCCGCCAGTGCGGCCATCGCCGAACCGGTCACCGCGCGCAGCGAGCGGGACGCGGTCTCCATCTCCTGCAGCAGCCGCAGCCGCTCGGGCACCGGCAGGGCGTCCCAGTCCACCGCGCGCAGCGCGGCGATGCCGGCGTGCAGCGCGTCGACCGGATTCGCAAACATGTTCGAATGATATCGCCGGCCACCGACATTGA
Source organism: uncultured Mycobacterium sp. (assembly GCA_964387245.1). Taxonomy (GTDB): domain Bacteria; phylum Actinomycetota; class Actinomycetes; order Mycobacteriales; family Mycobacteriaceae; genus Mycobacterium. Next base: position 133,929 of record CAYLWH010000001.1, on the reverse strand, counting down.
TCCAGCCCCGGCCGAACCGTGAAACCCAAGTGACAGAAGAGAATCCACCACCACCGGAGCATGCGCGGCTAGCCCTTCTCACACAAAGTCCAGTGGACGAAACCGCAACTGTGGACAACCCGCCCAGCACCGCCGCGCGGAGTGCGCAAAAGCACCGAACCCAGGGTGTCACCGGACCGACACGCAGCCTCACGCAATGTGGGAACGTCAGATGACGTCGGGTTTGACCGCCAGCACCGGTTTGGGACATTCCAGGATCAAGCGTTGGGATACGCTGCCCAGCAACAGTTTTCCGACCGGGCTGCGGTGCCGGATGCCGATGACGAGCAGGGTGGCGTCCGGACGGTCCATCGCCGCCAGCAGCTCGTCGGCGACATCGACGCCCACCGGTTGGACGACCTTGAAGTCCATACCGGCGTCGACCAGGTGGGCCTGCAGGTCGAGGATCCGGCCGGTCGGGGCGAACCGGGGGTCGACGTAGGACTCCCCAGAGGTGGCGTTGATGACCATCAGGCCGGTGTCCCGTAGCTTGGCTTCGGCGATACCGTGTTCGAGCGCGGCGTCACCGAAGCGGTCCGCGCTGTATCCGACGACAATCATGTGTGTGACGCCTTCTCTTGTTGGTCTCTGTCGTCCTCGATGATCAACAGCGTCTCCTCGCTGCGGTGCATCAACCGCAGCACCAACGGTGCCAGCAATAGCAGCGCGCCATCGCCACGTACACGCCGATCGCGACGGGCTCGCGGAACAGGCTGAGCCAGTCACCGCCACCGAGCTGCAGGCTCTGGCGCAGTTGGCGCTCGATGCGCGGGCCCAGGATCACGCCGATGATCAACGGCAGCACCGGAAGCCCGAACCGGCGCATCATCAGGCCCATCAGCCCGAACAACAGCAGCAGGGCCAGGTCCAGCGGCTGCAGGTTCACCGCGAACGCGCCGAGGGTGGCAAAGAACAGGATGCCCGCGTACAGGTACGGCCGCGGGGTGCGCAGCAGCTTGGCCCACAGTGGCGCCAACGGCAGGTTGATCACCAGCAGCAGGAAGTTGCCGGTGAACTGGCTGGCGATCAACGTCCAGATCAGCAGCGGTGCTTCCACGACCGCTTCCAGTCGTCGCGGCCCATCCACGGCCGGCCCACCGGAATCACATCGGCCGGGCGACGGCGCAGATGCGCGGCCACCCACAGTGCCTCACCGACCGCGAACACCGCTACCGCGATCACCACGATGTCGATCCCGTCGGAAAGCAACGGCAGCCCGAACGTGGCGCGCGCCTGCCCGGTCAGCGAGTCGATGCCGACCAGGCCGATCGCCAGACCCAGCAGCAGCGAGATCAGCCCGCGCATCTTGGAACTGCCGAGCACCGCGGTCACCGCCACCAGCGCGAACAACATGATCGCCAGGTACGACGGCGCACCGAGGGTGACCGCGAACCGCGACACCGCCGGCGCGAACGCCGCCAGCAGCATAGTGCCGATGGCACCGGCGACGAAGGATCCGATGGCGGCCGTCGCCAGCGCCTGGGCGGCGCGGCCAGCCTTGGCCATTGTGTTGCCCTCGATCGCGGTGATCACCGACGAGGACTCACCGGGCGTGTTGAGCAGGATCGAGGTGGTCGAACCGCCGTACATCCCGCCGTAGAAAATGCCGGCGAACACGATGAAGGCCGCACTGGGACTGACGTTGTAGGTGATCGCTAGCAGCAGCGCCACCGTCATCGCCGGACCGATTCCCGGCAGCACACCCACCGCGGTGCCCAGCAGCACGCCGATCACCGCATACAGCAGGTTCATCGGGGTGGCGGCCTCCGCGAACCCCTGCAGCAGCCAGTCGAAGTTGCCCATCTACAGAATCCCATCCAAGATGCCTGGGGGCAGCGGGATCCCGAGCCCGGAGTAGAACGCATAGAAGCTCGCCAAAGCCAGCACCGTGCCGATGACGATGTTGCGCACATGACGGCCACTTGCCCAGAGCCGTTGCGCACCCGGCGAAGAACAGTGCGCTGGTGATCACCCAACCCAGCGGAACCACGAGCACGATCAGCGCCCCGAACATGGCGACCAACAGTCCGACGGTGCGCCAGTCACCGGGGGTGTCCGGGTCGATGTCCTCACCGGCGTCGGCCTCACCGGTGTATCCGCGCGGAATAGCGATCGCCAGCACCAGCAGTCCGATCCCGATGACGAGTGGAAACAGTCGCGGCCCAACGGGATCCACCCTCGCATAGCCGCCCGGCAGCGATAGCGCGTCGAAGACCAGGAAGCCGCCGACGGCGACCAGCACCGCGCAGACGATGTACTGCGCATAATCAGGCCGTGCCGGAGCGTCCGTCTTCTCGATTTCGGTGTCACTCATCGCTCGGTCCTCCTCAGGCCTCGTCCCTCGGCCCGCATCGTCGACTCGCGGGAACTCATACCAACCCCAGCTCGGTCAGCGTCGTCTCGACGCGCTTGTCCTGTTCTTTGAGGAATACCTCGAACGGGGTCCCCGTCATGAAGGCATCACTCCATCCGTTCTTCACCAATGCGTCCTTCCACGCACCGGTGGCGTGCACCTTCTCCAACACAGCAACCATCGCCCGTTTGTCCTGGTCCGAAATCCCCGGCGGCGCCAGGATTCCCCGCCAGTTTGTGAAGGTCAGGCCGATACCGGCCTCGGTGAGCGTGGGTGCGTCGACACCCTCGACCCGCTCGGTGCCCGACACTGCCAGCACGCGGACCTGGCCGGACTCGATCTGATCGACGTACTCACCCAGACCCGAGGTGCCCGCCGTGAGCTTCTTTCCCAGCAGGGCGGTCAGTAGGTCGCCGCCGCCGTCGTATAGGAGACGTAGTTGACCTTGGTCGGATCGACACCGACCGCTTTGGCGGTCTCCATCGGGAACAGATGGTCGGGCCCGCCCGGATTCGAGCCGCCGCCGATGGTCACGTTCGCCGGGTCGGCTTTCCAGGCGGCGACGAAGTCGCCGACAGTCTTCAACGGTGAATCGCCGGGCACCAGGATGCCCTCCTGCTCCTCGACCATCTTGGCCAGCGCGGTGGCGTCGGAGGCGCGCGCCTTGGAACCGTTGGTGTAGGTGGCGCCGACCACGCCGAGGCCCATCATCATCATCAGATCGCCGTTGCCGCGTTCATTCATCAGCCGGGCCATTGCCACCGTGCCGCCGGCACCGATGACATTGAAAACCTCGACGCGTCCGGTGATGTCCTCGTTCTCCATGACCTTCACCGCGGTGCGCGCGGTGAGGTCGTACCCGCCACCCGGGCTGTTGGGCACCATCATTCGCAACCGGTGCAGCCCAGACGGGTCATCCCCGCGGGTCACGCCGCAGCCTGTCAGCATGACGACGGACACGAAAACCGCCGTCAAGGCGGTGGTCAGTCCTTTGAGTCTCGACACCTCGGACACCTTTCGCACACCGATGTGATGTTCAGCAATACTTGGCCACGACCATGATGCATGTCACTGTTACGGACGCAAGGCAGGGTTCGGGCCCGATCCGCGTTCTTCGGCAGAAAGGCACCCACCGGCCACCGCGCGCGAGGACGATCGAGAGCGCAGGCGCACGGCGACCGTGCGCGTTCGACCGAAAGGTGATTCGATGGGAAGCCAGGAAGCCGGCACCGTGCTGACGTGTGCTCACGAAGGCTGCGGGTGTCGGGTGCGGATCGAGAGTGAATGTCACTGCCCGGAGGCCGGGCAGGCCTACCGGTGCTCCTGCGGCGCCGATCTGGTGCCAGTGACCGAGTAGCGGCCGACCATGCGCCGCTGCCGCGCCGCCGATTCGCCGAGGACGACTAAAGTCAGAGCGTGCCGCAGGTGTTGTTCATCTATAACGACCCCATCGCACCCGAAGCCCTGCTCGGCGACGCGTTCACCGAACAGGGTTTCGACGTCGACGTCTTCAACGTGGTGCCCCGGGACCGAGTGGGCGAGCCCGACGTCGACGTGTTGTTTCCCGATCCGGGCCGTTACGACGTGATCGTCCCGTTGGGCTCGCGGTGGTCGGTTCATGACGAAGCCCTGCGCGACACCTGGGTGGGCGCCGAGATGGCGATGGTGCGCGAGGCGGCCAACGCGGGCGTCGGGGTGCTCGGGGTGTGCTTCGGCGGCCAACTCGTCGCGCAGGCACTCGGCGGCGCCGTCGCCCGCTCGCCTGCACCGGAACTAGGCTGGTGCTGCGTCGACAGCGACGTTCCGTACATCGCCGAAGGCCCGTGGTTCCAATGGCATTCGGACCGCTGGACCACCCCGCCGGGTGCGGTCGAGGTCGCCCGCAACCCCCGCGCGTCGCAGGCGTTCGTCGCCGGCAGCGTACTGGCCCTGCAGTTTCACCCCGAGCTCGACGCCGAGCTGTTGGAGGTGTGGCTGGCGGACGACTCCGACGCCGACGTGGCCCGGCTCGGTGTTGACGTCGATGAGTTGCGGGCGCGCACCGCCGCGCAGCGCACCGCGGCTCCGGACCGGTTGCACACATTGGTCGTGGGCTTCCTGGCCTCTGTCGCCGGATGCGCGCGAGACTCGTCGTGAGGTGAGAACCGATGAGACGTGGGGGGTTCGCAGACCGTGCCGCGGCCGGTCGCGCGGTTCTCGACTGCCTCGCCGACTATCGTGGTGAACCTGACACCCTGGTGATCGGCCTGGCCCGTGGTGGAATCCCCGTCGCCGCGGAGGTCGCTGCCGGACTGGGTGCCGACTTGGACGTCGCCGTGGTGCGCAAACTGGGCATGCCGGGTCACGAGGAGTTGGCTCTCGGCGCGATCAGCGCCCAACGCATGGTCGTCAACGAGGCTCTGGTTCGCTCCCAAGGCGTGTCCGCCGACGCGCTGGACGAGGTGATCCTCGCCGAAAGACGCGAACTGGCACGTCGAGAGGCCGCCTACCGCGAAGGCCGGCCACCGACGGACGCCGCCGGGCGGATGGTGATCCTGGTGGACGACGGTATGGCCACCGGCGCCACGATGCACGTCGCCGTCCTCGATGTGCGCGGCGCCGGGGCACGGCGCGTCGTGGTCGCGGTTCCCACCGCACCGGTCACCGCGTCGTCTGAGTTTGCGTCCCTGGCAGATGAATTCGTCTGCCCCTACACACCTTCGCCGTTTTTCGCCGTCGGTATGTCCTACCGGCACTTCGATCAGGTGGAAGACGACGTGGTGCGCGCAACCCTGGCGCGTTTTCGCGGCTGACGAGATGCGCGTGTTCGACTATCTATAGTTCCGACCGTGCAGGTTGTCGTTGAGAATTCGGCGAAATACCGACGAGAACCTGCACACTCGCGTCAATCTTCGCGCTGTTCGGTGTCGTAGCGCACCTCGGTGACCGGCTCCGGGCCGGCGCCGACATCGGACTCGAGTCCCTCGAGGGCGTCGTCCTCAACCTGCTGCAGGTCGTCCTCACCCTGCTGGAGGTCGTCCTCGTATTCTTCGTCGTAGTTCTGGTAGGTCTCGTCGACGGTGTGCGCTGCGTCGATCTCGCCAGCCTCGGTGTCCGCGGACAGCAGATCGCGGCTTTGCCGTTCGCGGATTGCGTCGACGATCAGCAGAATGACACCGAGCACGCTCGCGCCGATGCAGACCCAGGCAACGAGTTCATTGCTGGTGACCACGGCCGTCACGAGGGCGGCCAGGCCGATTACCGCGAGCACCAACGCGACGATCAACATCGATCAATCATCCCCCAGCCGCGAGCGTCGGGCGAGGCCCGGTCACGTTAGCCACTGCCCCTATTGAATTGGCTGTACCCGGCCTCATTTCCGGCGGTGTCGACCGGCGCGGCCGATCCGCGCTGGCCAAGCTCCTCGAGCTGGGACTCCAGATAGGTCTTGAGCCGGGTGCGGTATTCGCGCTCGAATGTCCGAAGCTGCTCGAGGCGACCCTCGAGGACCGTGCGCTGCTGGTTGATCGTCCCCATGATCTCGGCGTGCTTCTGCTCGGCGTCCGCCTGCAGGGCGTCGGCCTTGTCCTGGGCCTGGCGCAACTGCGACTCCGAGCGAGCCTGCGCGTCGGCCAACAGGGCGTCGGCCCGCGCACGGGCATCGGCGACAGTGGTCTCGGCGTTCTGCCTGGCCTCGGCGACCATGGCCTCGGCGTTCTGCTTGGCCTCGCCGACCATTGCCTCGGAATTGGCACGGGCGTCGGAAAGCAGCTTGTCGGAATCGGCCTGCGCGCCACCGACCAACCGGTCGGCCGTCTCTTGGGCCAGAGCCAGCAGCCGCGCGGCCCGGACGTGGATCTCCTCGCCGGGAGCCGGTGCGGGCGTCTCGTACACCAGCTGCTGCGCTACGGATTCCCGCTCGGGTTCGGGCTGATGCAACGGGATCGCCTGAGAGGCCTGGCCGCCGCGGCCGCCCGCGAGCTCAGAATCGAGTTCGCCGACGCGCTGACGCAGGTCAGCGTTCTCCTCGACGAGGCGCGTCAGCTCGTTCTCCACCAGATCGAGAAAGGCGTCGACCTCGTCCTCGTTGTAGCCACGCTTGCCGATCGGCGGCTTGCTGAACGCCACATTGTGGACGTCGGCTGGTGTAAGCGGCATCGTCTGCCCCCTCAAGTGTTTACGGTCGAATGCGAATTACTGTAACTGGCGCCCATCCTGTCACACCAGAACCGGGGGTTGCAGGCCAGACCGCAATAAAAGGCGAACTGCAATTTCTTTCCCGGTTTGTATCGGCGTGTTGAATGTGCCATCGACACATTGTGCGCTATAGGCCCCGCGCGGTCGTCACGACCCGGATCAGGCCGCCGTCCAGGCCCAATTCCAGCCGAAGAACACCAACAGCAGCAGGACCATGATGGACAGATCGAGTCGCACCGCCCCGATGGTGAGTTGCGGGATCAGCCGGCGCAGCAGCTTCACCGGGGGGTCGGTAACAGTCATGATGGCCTCGAGGAGCACCACTGTGATCCCACGAGGGTGCCAGTCACGGCTGAACGACCGGATGAACTCGACGACCACCCGCGCCATCAGCAATAACCAGAACAGGAACAGCGCAAAGCCCAGGGTGTTGAGAAAGACCGCCAACGAGTAGCCCGACCTTACTGACGATTATGCGACGTTGCCGGCGCCGAGACGCCGGGCCGCCGGTCATCGCCGGCCGCGACGTCAGCCTACCCATTCGCCGAACCGCCGCCCGACTACTGGCCGTAAAAACCCGCTTCGGCCATCCGGCGCCGCTCTTCCGGCGTGACCTCCACATCGGCGGGCGAAAGCAGAAAGACCTTGGTCGCGACCTTGTCGAACGATCCACGCAGTGCGAACGCCAGACCGGCCGCGAAGTCCACCAGGCGCTTGGCGTCGGCGTTGTCCATCGTTACCAGGTCCATGATCACCGGGGTGCCCTCCCGGAAACGCTCGCCGAGAGTGCGGGCCTCGCTGTAATCCTTGGGCCGCAACGTGGTGATCTTCGACAGTGGGCTGCCTTCCTCGAACAGCATCGCCATGCGGCGGGGATCCATCGCCAGAGCACCGCGGGTCGACCCGCGTAACGGATTCAGGCGCGGTGCGGGACGGTCGAATTCGCGGCCGCGGTAGCGCGGTTCGTCATATCCGCCGCGGTAGCCCGACGGGTAGTCGGCGTCGCCCTCGAACTCGCGAGCGTCGCCGCGTTCGGCGTACCGGTCGTAGCGTCCCTTGTTGTCGTAGTCGTCGCCGGCGAAGCGTTCACCACGACGGGCGTAGCCGCGGGAGGGGCTGCGGTCGTCGTCGTAGTACTCGTCTTCGTATTCCTCCAACGGTGCCATCCCGAAGTAGGCCTTGACCTTATGCAGTGTGCTCATCGCGTGACCCTTCTCGACGGAGCTGGACGTGTCTGGGATGTTTCGAATATTTGGTGCGTGGTACTCGTGATGAAGATGTGACTGGAGTGATTACTCACGGTGACGTTAGCGGTCGCGGCCCCATTAACGCGGTACCGACACGCACACATGTCGAACCATGTTTCACGGCGACTTCCAGGTCATTCGACATACCCGCGGACAACCCGGTGGCCGTCGGGTGCCGTTCCAACACCCGGCGGTGCTCGGCGGCCAGCCGCGCGAAGGCCTCGTCTGAATCCGCCTGCAACGGCGGGATTCCCATCACGCCGAGCAGGTCGAGCGCCTCCGCGCCGGCAATCTGATCGCACAGCGCGTCGATGTCGGCGGAGTCGTCGACGGCCACTCCGCCCCGCGTCGTGTCACCGTCCAGGCTCAACTGCACATAGACCCCGAGCCGACAGGCGCGCACGCCCGCGGCGATCGCCTGGACCGCCCCCCGCTCCAGCGCGGCGGCCACCCGCGCACTGCTGACCGAGTGCACCGAATGCGCCCACGTGGCAATCGATTTGGCCTTGTTCCGCTGGATCTGTCCGATCATGTGCCAGGAGATTCCACGGGCCGATGCTTCGGGCGCCAGCCTCGCCACCGCCGCCACCTTGGCCGCCGCCTCCTGCTCGCGGGATTCGCCGAAGGCCCGGCAGCCGAGCTTCAACAGAGTTGCGACGTCGGTTGCCGGAAAGAATTTCGTGACGGGCAGCAGTTCAATTTCCGAGGGTTTGCGACCCGCCCCTTCGGCAGCTCGGGCCAACCGCTGACGCACCTTTGCCAGTGCGGTCATCAATGCGATTTCGCGCGCTTGCAAGCCGCTGTCCGCATCGGTCATTCCATCCACACCACTGAAGCGAGTCGACCGGTCGGTGCGTCCCGCCGGTGACTGAACAGCGCCCTGTCGGCGACGGTGCACCGCGGGTCGACATCGACTGCCGTGACACCCAATTGCCTGAGCTGGCGCGCGATTCCGGCCCGCAGATCCAGGCCCGGCGTGCCGGCAGAGGTCACCGTACGGCTGCCCGGCAGCACCGCCTCCACCTCTTCGGCCATCGCCGCGGGCACCTCGTAGCGGGCGCCGCTGACCGCCGGCCCCAACAGCACCGCGACATCCTCGGGGTGCGCGCCCGCGTCGATCATGACCTCCAGGGTGCGCGCAACCACGCCCTTGGCCGCGCCGACCCGACCGGCGTGCACGGCCCCGATCACTCCGGCCCGCACGTCACTCAGCAACACCGGTACGCAATCGGCGCTCACCACGCTCAGAGCAAGCCCTGGAACCGAGGTCACCAGCGCGTCCGCCTCTTCGACCGGCTCGGCTCGGGGGCCGGAGACGACTTCCACCCGGTCGCCATGGACTTGGTTCATCCATATCAGGCGATCGGCTCCCAGCCCGATCGCCTCAGCAAGGCGCTTCCGGTTGGTGGCGACGGCCGCAGGGTCGTCACCGACGTGGTCACCGAGGTTGAACGTGTCGAACGGCGGCGCGGAAACACCACCCGCGCGAGTGGTGGTCACGCGCCGGACCCGAGCAGCCACGAGAGGCGTCAGTGGCGCATGAACGGCGGCACGTCGACGTCGTCGTCGGAGATACCACCGTCATCATTGCCACCCCCGACGCGCACCGTCGCACCGTTGGTGTGCGGGGGAACGCTCACTGCGTGCGCCGGCTCGAAAGCCGTCGTGGAGACCCGCGAAGCCACCGGACCGCTCGCGGTCTTTGCGGTGTTGACAGCGGACCTGCGGTTGGGTGAGGACGCTTCGAATCCGGCGGCGATGACCGTGACCCGCACCTCATCGCCCAACGAGTCGTCGATGACGGTGCCGAAGATGATGTTCGCCTCGGCGTGCGCGGAATCCTGGACCAGCGATGCGGCTTCATTGATCTCGAACAGCCCGAGGTCGCTGCCGCCGGCGATCGACATCAGCACGCCCTGAGCACCCTCCATGGACGCCTCGAGCAGCGGCGAGTTGATCGCGATCTCCGCGGCCTTGAGCGCCCGGCCGTCACCGCGGGCGGCTCCGATGCCCATCAGCGCGGTGCCGGCACCACTCATGATGCCTTTGACGTCGGCGAAGTCGACGTTGATCAGGCCCGGCGTGGTGATCAGGTCGGTGATGCCTTGGACGCCGTTGAGCAGCACCTCGTCGGCGCTGCGGAACGCATCCATCAGTGACACCGCAGCGTCGCCCATCTGCAGCAGTCGGTCGTTGGGGATGACGATGAGCGTGTCGCAGCTCTCCCGCAGCGAGGTGATGCCGTTCTCGGCCTGATCGCCGCGGCGTTTGCCTTCGAACGAGAACGGCCGGGTCACTACGCCGACGGTCAACGCGCCGAGCTTGCGTGCGATGGTCGCCACGACGGGGGCGCCACCGGTGCCGGTGCCGCCCCCCTCACCGGCGGTGACGAACACCATGTCGGCGCCGCGCAGCAGCTCTTCGATCTCGTCCTTGGCATCCTCGGCCGCCCGGCGGCCGACCTCGGGATCCGCGCCGGCCCCGAGTCCACGCGTGGAGTCGCGTCCGACGTCGAGCTTGACGTCGGCATCGCTCATCAACAGCGCCTGGGCGTCGGTGTTGATGGCGATGAACTCCACGCCCTTGAGGCCTTGCTCGATCATGCGGTTGACGGCGTTGACGCCGCCGCCGCCGATGCCGACCACCTTGATGACGGCGAGGTAGTTGTGCGGGGGGGTCATCTGTCGTCTTCCTCCCTGTATCTGGGTTATGAACCGGTCCACCTGAGCTGCCCTAAACCCTCAACCTCAACCATAGGCTTAGAGTTATGTCAAGTAGTGCCGTGCAAACAGAACGTAGGGGTTGGGTGCGGTGGATCCAGGCAGGCGCGCCGACGTGTTCACACGAATTTTTATTTTTCCCGCGCGGCGAGCCAAGGATGCTGTCACCACGCCGACGAAGGCCGTGCCCGCCGTACCCTCACCCACGGCACGCCCACCGCAGAACGGAACCCGGCATGACCACCATCACCCCGATCAGGACCGGCACCATCCGCATCCGCACGAAACACCGCGCAGGCAACATGAATCACGCGGTGTGGCGCAGACGGCTAGCCGAACGCATCACACTTACCGACTGAGGCCGATCGAGAATCACCGCTGGCCGATCGTGGGATTTGGCCAGTAGCCGATCACCCCGTCGAACTCGAGGTCGGTTTGCGTGAAGTCGTTGCCGACGGCGATGAGCGGTTCATTGGCCAACTTGGCCGCGGCGTAGGTCATGGTGTCCCCGAAGTTCAGTGCAGCCCGGTGACGCCCCTTCCCGTACTGGGTGTACGCACGGTGTGCGGCGGCGGCATGGTCGGCGGTGAAAACGACGATGCCGAGGTTGATTTCGCTCTTCAAGCGGTCGAAGACCGTGCGCGCGACGAGACCATGGCGGCTGGTCAGAACAATGAGACACTCGACGACGCCGGGGGCGGTCATGACAGGGCTGCGATCGCCGGCGAGTGCACCGGCGACCTGCTCGGCATGCGGATCTTCGCGCTGGATCAACGCAATGATCGCGCTGGTGTCGACGATCATCAGCTACACCCCGGTCTGCGGGTCGTAGCCGAGGATCTGCTCGCGCTCGGTCTTGGTGATCGGAGATCCGTCATTCAAAAGCGGCCAGATTTCGCTCTCCAGTACGCCCAGCAATTCGTCGGCGCGGTTTCCGCTGCGGGACCGGACGACTTCGATCTGCGCCTTGAGGGCATGTCTGATCGCGTCGATTCGACTGGACAGGTGCAGCCGCTGCATCAGCTCATCCGCGAGGCGGATAACCTCTTCGTCCTTCACGTTGAAAGCCATACGTACAAGATACCAATATCGTGGTATCTGGTACCGTAGTTGAAGTGTCGCGGGTGGCGGCGTAACCGCCTACTTCACCGTGGGCAAGTCAGGGCTCGACACGTCGTAGGTGTGGCCCGGCTGGGTCAGCAGTGCCCCCAGCTTCTGGGCTTTCTCCTCGGTCCGTTCGTTGGTCCCCCACACCACGACACGCCCGTCGGTCAGCGTCAGCGTGATCGACGCCACCGACGGTGCCGCCACTCGACCGACCTGGCCGGCGACCTCGGGACGCAACGACGTCAGCACCTCGAGTGCGGCCCTGGTCGGCGGGTCGGACGGGCCCGGGTTGTCGACGTCCAGGTATGGCAGTGCCGGCGGCGGCGGTCCGACGAAGTCCACCCCGTCCCGGTCGAACAGCCGCGGACCATCGGGAAAGTCCTTGACCGCCACCGGAATCCGCTCCGCGATGGTGATTCGCAGGGTGGACGGATATTCACGCTGGACCCGGGCGCTGGCCACCCGACGGATGGTGGCCACCCGGTCGGCCATGGTGTCGGTGTTGATCTGCAGCAGCGGTGTGCCCAGTTGTACCGCAGCGGCGGCAAGCACGTCCGCCTCGGTTACCGTCCCGGTACCGACCACCACCACATTGCGGGCCGACATCAGCGGGGTGAAGTACAGGATCAGACCGAGGCCGACGGTCAGCACGGCGATCAGCAGCACGGTGAGGACCAACCTGAGCCCGCGCACCGAGCCACGGCCGGCACCGACATCCACGGGATTGCCGGCGCGGCGCTTGGCCTCCCGCCGGGCATCCTCGATGGCTCGCGCCCGGACCTGGGCCTCGCGGCGTTTGGCCCGTTCCCGGCGGGCCCGTCGGCGCGGTCCCTCGAATTCCGGTCCCTGCACTGGATCCGGCTCTGTGACAGGCGATTCCGCCGGCGCCACATCCAGCGGCACGTTCATCGCGTCGGTCGTCGGTTCATCGTGGGGCGGTTGCGGCTCGGTCACGTCCACCCCCGCCGACGGGGTGGGTGGCGGTCGGCCGCCAGGCGCAGTTCGGTGAGGATCTCCGGCCCGAGCATGGTGACATCGCCGGCACCCATCGTGACGACCACGTCGCCGGGACGGGCCACCTGAGCCACCCGAGCGGCCACAGCGGAGAAATCCGGCTCGTAGCTGGCGGGGACGGTGACGTGCGCGGCGACCGTCGCGCCGCTGACACCGGGCATCGGCTGTTCCCGGGCGGCATAGACGTCGAGCACGAAAACCCGGTCGGCACCGTCCAGCGCCGAACCGAAGTCCTTCGCGAAAACCTTTGTCCGCGAATATAAATGGGGCTGAAAAACAGCCAGCGTGCGTCCACCACCGCTCTGCTGCGCCATCGTCCGCAACGCCCCGAGCGCAGCACGCACCTCGGTCGGGTGATGGGCGTAGTCGTCGAACACCCGAATGCCATTGGCGGTGCCGACCAACTCGAAGCGGCGCCGCACCCCCTCGAAGCCGGCCAGCCCGTCGAGTGCCAGGTCGATCGGCACACCGACCTCGACGGCCGCCAGCAGCGCCCCAAGCGCGTTGAGCGCCATGTGGTGGCCGGGCACGGACAACCTGAGCGCTCGGGGGCGCGATTCGCCGGCCAACCCGATGTCGGCGACGGCGCCCGTGCCCTGCTGTTGCCAGTTCAACAGCCGTCCGGCCAGCGGCAGGGACCCGGCATCAGTGCCATAGCCCAGCACCCGCACACCCTGCGCCGCCGCGCGGGTGGCCAGCGCGGCCGCGCCGGGATCGTCGGTGCACACCACCAACGCCCCGCCGGTGGCGATACGGCCGATGAATGCGTCGAACACCTCGGTGTATGCCTCGACGCTGCCGAAGAAGTCCAAATGGTCGGACTCGATGTTGGTGACGACGGCGATGTCCGGCGTGTACTCCAGCAATGAGCCGTCGCTCTCGTCGGCCTCGGCGACGAAACACGAGCCGCTGCCGTGGTGGGCGTTGGTGCCGGCCTCCCCCAGTTCCCCGCCGACGGCGAACGACGGGTCCAGCCCGGCATGTTGCAAGGCCACGATCAGCATGGACGTGGTGGTGGTCTTCCCGTGCGTCCCGGTGACCAGGGCCGTGGTGTGCCCGGCCATCAGCCGGGCCAGCACGACCGGGCGCAGCAGGATCGGGATGGCGCGGCGGCGGGCCTCGACCAGCTCGGGGTTGGTGTCGGGAATGGCGGCGTGCGTGGTGATGACCGCGGTCGGACCGCCGGGCAGCAGGTCCAGCGCCGACGCGGCATGCCCGATGTTGATCGCCGCGCCGCGGGCGCGCAGGGCCAGCACGCCGCGCGATTCCTTGGCGTCGGAACCCGAAACCAGAGCACCGCGGTCCAGCAGTATCCGCGCTATGCCCGACATGCCGGCACCGCCGATGCCGACCATGTGGACGCGCTGCAGTTCCTCCGGCAGCTCGGCGGTCACGGCGCCCGCTCCGCGGCGCGTGCGGCCCGGGCCACCTCCAGTGCGACACTCGCCACCTTCTCGGCCGCGTCGCGGTGACCGATCCGCGCGGTCGCGGTGGCCATCGCGGCCAGCCGCGTGGCGTCGGTGATCAGCGCGGCGACGGTGTCCGCGACGAAGTCCGGGTTCAGCTCCGCGTCGTCGATCAGCAGACCGCCACCCGCGGTGACCACCGGCAGGGCGTTGAGCCGCTGCTCGCCGTTGCCGATCGGCAGTGGCACATAGACCGCCGGCAGCCCGACCGCAGACACCTCGGCGACCGTCATCGCACCCGAGCGGCAGATCACCAGGTCCGCGGCGGCATAGGCCAGGTCCATCCGGTCCAGATACGGCACGGCGACATACGGCGGCAAATCCGGCGATGCCGCCGGGAGGTCCAGGACGTTCTTGGCTCCGTGCGCGTGCAGCACCGAGACGCCGCGAGCAGCCAGCGCGGGCGCCGCGGCCGACACCGCCCGGTTGAGGGACTGCGCGCCCTGCGAACCGCCGAACACCAGCAGCACCGGCACGTCGTCGGGGAAGCCGAAATGGGCGCGCGCCGCGGCGCGCAGCCCGGCTGGGTCCACGTCGGCGATGGCCGCACGCACCGGCATGCCGACCACCTCCGCATCCAGGCCGCAGTCGGGCACCGCGCTGAGCACGCGCGCCGCGCGCCGCGCGCCGAGCTTGTTGGCGATGCCGGCCCTGGCGTTGGCCTCATGGATGACCACCGGGACCCGGCGGCTCCGCGCCGCCATGTACGCCGGCACCGAGACGTAGCCGCCGAACCCGATGACCACGTCGACGCCGACCTCCTCGAACACCGAACCGGTCTCGCGGATCGACCTGCGCAGCCGGCCCGGCAACCGGAACAGGTCGCCGGTGAGTTTGCGCGGCAGCGGCACCGGCGTGATCAGCCGCAAGTCGTATCCGCGTTCGGGGACCAACCGGGTTTCCAGGCCGCGCTGCGTGCCCAGGGCGGTGATCCGTACCCGGGGATTCAGCGCACGCAGTGCGTCGGCCACCGCCATGGCGGGCTCGACGTGTCCGGCCGTACCGCCGCCGGCGAGAACCACCGAGATCTCGGCGCCGTCGTCAGTCGGCGCGCCGGCCGGCTGTGTGACCGAGTCGTTCACCCGTGACGCTGACCTTCCAGTGTTCGCTGCCGGTTCGGCTGCCGCCGGCCGCCCTGTGCGGTGCGGCGCCCGCCTCCATGATGCACCGGCTCCCGCCGGCGCCGTTGCGCGGCGTCGGCAGGGTCGGGACGGTTCGCGGCCTTGGATCTCTTCGGCGCCGGACCGGGGGCGGCCGGGCGGGTCCGCAGCCGGTCGCGCAGCGCCTCGACACGGGTGGGCACATAGGGCTCGGGCAGCGGCAGTCGCAGCCACCGGTTCATCCGGTCGTCGCGGCCGGCCCGCAGCGCGGCGACGGCGTCGGACTCGTGGCGCGCCGCATTGGCAATCACCCCGATCATGAACAGCGTCGTCGCCGTGGCGGTCCCACCGGCCGATATCAACGGCAGCTGGATGCCGGTTACCGGAAGCAGGCCGACGACGTAGCCGACGTTGATGAACGACTGGCCGATCACCCACGTGGTGGCCGTGGCGGTCAACAGCCGCAGGAACGGGTCGGCCGAGCGTCGGGCGATCCGCATGCCGGTGTAGGTGAACAGGCCGAACAGCGCCAACAGGCCCAACGCACCGACCAGGCCGAGTTCCTCGCCGACGATCGCGAAGATGAAGTCGTTGTGGGCATTGGGCAGGTAGTTCCACTTCGCGGAGCCCTGGCCCAGGCCCTGGCCGAACACCCCGCCGTTGGCCAGGGCGAACTTCGCCTGTCGCGCCTGATAGCCGGCACCCTGGGCGTCCGCGGCGGGGTCGAGCCAGGACTTCACCCGGTCGGAGCGGTAGCCCGCGGCCATCGCCAGCACCGCCGCAGCCGCCACGGCCGACAGCAGCGAGCTCACGAACACCCGCAGCGGCAGCCCCGCATACCAGAGCAACGCCAGCAGGATGATGCAGAGCGAGACGGTCTGCCCGAGGTCGGGCTGGGCCACGATCAGCGCCAGCGCGATCACCGCGGCGGGCACCAACGGGACGAGCATTTCCTTGAGCGAGGCGCGCTCCAACCGACGGGCCGCCAGCAGGTGGGCTCCCCAGATCGCGAAGGCGATCTTGGTCAGCTCAGACGGCTGCATGGACAGGCCGGCGAACACGAACCAGCCGCGGGTGCCGTTTGCCACGGTGCCGACGCCCGGCACCAGCACCAACACCAGCAGCGCGATCGTCGTCGCGAAAGCCGGGAACGCCAGCCGGTGCATCAGGCTCACCGGAATGCGGACGGCGATGTAGAACGCGATGAGACCGACGAGGGTCCACACCACCTGCTTGGCGAAGATAGCCCACGGCGAGCCGTCCTCGTCGTAGGAGTGCACGCCGGACGCGGACAGCACCATGATCAGGCCGAGGGTGACCAGTAGTGCCGCCACCGCCACGACGAGGTGGAAGGACGTCATGGGCTTGCTCAGCCAGGCGCCGAACCGAGTGCGGGGAACCGCGGCGGCACCGGTCTTGCCGGCGGCCTCGTCCCCTGCGGGGCCGTCGGCACTTCCGCGGCCGCGGAACCGGCCCAACAGGCTCGCCACGACAGGCTATCCGGCCGCGGTGTCGAGGGCACGAACGGCGGCGGCGAACCGGTCACCGCGATCGGCGTAGCCGCCGAACTGGTCGAACGATGCGCCGGCCGGCGCAAGCAGCACGGTGTCTCCGGCCGTGGCCAGCTCGTGCGCCGCCGCGACGGCCCGTGTCATCACCGCAGCGCCGACCGGCTCTTCCGCCCCGATATTCACCTGAGCCACTTGAATCACAAGTGACTCATTAGTCTCGTACACCCCAGCATCCTCCCCCGTTACAACCTCCACAACGGGTACATCGGGCGCGTGTCGTGCCAACGCATTGGCGACCTCGCGGCGGTCGCGCCCGAATAACACCGCCCCCACCAGCCGGTCGGCCACCCGGGAGAGCATCCCGTCGACCGACGCGCCCTTGAGCAGACCGCCGGCGAGCCACACCACCCGCGGGTACGCCGACACCGACGCCTCGGCGGCATGCGGGTTGGTGGCCTTGGAATCGTCGACGTAGCGCACGCCGCCGACGACCGCGACCATCTCGGCACGATGGCGCCCCACCCGGAACGACACCAACGCCCGGGCTATCGCCGCCGGCGGCACACCGACAGCCCGGGCCAGCGCGGCGGCGGCCAGCGCATCGAGCACGCCGACCGGGCCGGCCACCGAAATCGATGTCACCGGTGCCAGTCGCTGGTCCTCGGCGAAGGCCCGGTCGACCAGTTCACCGTCCCGCACACCGAGTTCACCCCGGGCGGGTTCACCGAGCCGGAAGCCGACCTTCCGGCCCGCGGATGCCGCCGACAGCAACTCCGCCGCCGCCGGATCGTCGAGCCCGGCGACGGCCACCCGCCCGGTCAGCGCCCGGGCCTTGGCGGCGGCGTAGCCGGCCGGCGAGCCGTGCCAGTCCAGGTGATCTTCGGCGACATTGAGCACCACGCCGGCCTCCGGCCGCACCGACGACGACCAGTGCAGCTGAAAGCTGGACAGTTCGATGGCCAGGTACTCGCCCGGACTGGACAGCACGTCGATCACCGGGATACCGATATTGCCGCACAGCAGGCTGGAGCACCCGGCAGCGGTCAGCATCGCGTGCAGCATCGAGGTCGTCGTCGTCTTGCCGTTGGTTCCGGTCACCACCAGCCAGCGCCGCGCAGGACCGAACTTGCCGGACTGGTCCAGGCGCCAGGCCAGTTCGACGTCGCCCCACACCGGCACTCCCGCTTCGGCCGCCGCCACCAGCAACGGGGCATCCGGCGGTAGACCCGGACTGGTGATGACCACCGGGTAGTCGGCCACGCGCGCCGCCGCGGTGGCCGGGTCGATCACCGAAACGCCCGTTCGAGCGAGATCCCGCAGCAAGCCCGCATTGTCGTCGGTCAGGTCGGCGCGCACATCCAGCGGGACCAGCGCAGCGAGCACCGAGTGCCCGGTAACCCCGGCCCCGGCCACCAGCACCCGGGCCCCGGCGGCCAACGGGCCGAGCACGTCAGTCACCGATCGCTCCGCCGCTAGGCGCCGATGGCGGCGAGCCACTCGCCGTAGAACAGCGCCACCCCGAGTCCGCACGCGATGGCGGTCAACAGCCAGAACCGGATGATGACCGTGGTCTCGGCCCACCCCACGAGTTCGAAGTGGTGGTGGAACGGCGCCATTCGGAACACCCGGCGGCCGGTGGTGCGGAACGCGAGAATCTGCACCACCACCGAGACGATCTCGGCGACGAACAGTGCGCCCAGCACGACCGCGAGGATCTCGGTTCGGCTGGTCACCGAAAGTCCGGCGATGATGCCGCCGAGTGCCAGCGACCCGGTGTCACCCATGAAAATCTTCGCGGGGGCGGCGTTCCACCACAGGAAGCCGATGCAGGCGCCCGCCGTCGCGGCGGCGATCAGCGCAAGGTCCAGCGGGTCACGCACGTTGTAGCAGCCCAGTCCGGGGGCGGTTGCGCACGCGTTGCGGTACTGCCAGAACGTGATGAGCACGTAAGCGGCGGTGACCATGCCCATACTGCCGGCCGCCAGGCCGTCCAGGCCGTCGGTGAAGTTGACCGCGTTCGACCAGGCCGACACCACGATGACCACGAACAGCACGAACAGTGCCGGAGCCAGGGTGACGGTCGCGATTTCGCGCACATAGGACAGCTCCGGGCTGCCCGGCGTCAGCCCGTCCCTGTTGCGGAAGCCGAGCACCAGCGCGCCGAACAGCACCGCAGCGGTGATCTGCCCGACGGTCTTGGTCGTCTTGTTCAGGCCAAGGTTGCGTGACCTGCGGATCTTGATCAGGTCGTCGAGGAACCCGACGGCACCGAGCGCGGTGGCCAGGCCCAAGACCAGCAGCCCCGACGCGGACGGCCCTTCGCCGTCCAGGGCGATCCCGATCAGGTGGGTACCCAGGTAGGCGGCCCAGATGCCGGCCAGGATCGCCACTCCGCCCATGGACGGGGTACCGCGTTTGGTGTGATGGCTAGGCGGCCCGTCCTCACGGATCTCGTGACCGAAACCCTGCCGGGTGAACAGCCGGATGAGCAGTGGCGTCAGCAAGATGGACACCGTCAACGACAGGCCGACGGCGATCAGAATCAGTCTCATCGGCGGGCGACTCCGTTCGGGTCGTCTATCAACGCCTGCGCGAGGGTGGCCAGGCCCGCCGAGTTGGAGGCCTTGACAAGGACGACGTCGCCGGGGCTCAGTTCGGCGCGCAGCAGAGCCAGCGCCGCGCCGGCGTCATCGACGCGGGTCGCCTCGGCTCCCCACGACCCTTCCATCACCGCCCCCTGGTGCATGGCGCTCATTGACCTCCCGGTGCCGACGACGACGAGTCGAGACACATCTAAGCGCACCGCCAGCCGGCCGACGCGATCGTGCTCGGAAACCGTGTCGTCGCCGAGTTCCGCCATCTCGCCCAGAACGGCCCAACTCCGGCGCCGCACTCCTCCTCGCCCTCGTTCCTCGGGCGCATCGTCGATTCGGCCGTCCCCCGATCGCCTCACTCCTCCTCGCCCTCGTTCCTCGGGCGCATCGTCGATTCGGCCGTCCCCCGATCGCCTCACTCCTCCTCGCCCTCGTTCCTCGGGCGCATCGTCGATTCGGCCGTGTGCCATCCAGGCCAGGGCTTGTAGGCCCGCGCGCATCGAATCGGGGTTGGCGTTGTACGCGTCGTTGATGACGGTGACACCGTCGGCGCGGGTGACGACGGCCATCCGGTGCGGTGACACCGGGCCGGCCCCGGCCAGCGCGGCCGCGACCTGTTCGCCGGTGGCGCCGCACTCCAGCGCCGCGGCAGCCGCGCACAGCGCGTTGGACACCTGGTGGTCGCCGAATACGGCCAATTGCACCGGAACCGATGCGGTGCCGGATCGGTAGTGCAGGGTGAACCGGGCGCGTGCCAGATCATCGAGTACGACACCGTCAGCCCAGACGTCCGCTGCCGGAGAGCGCCGGCTGACCCGGACCACCCGCGCCGCGGTCGCGCCGGCCATCTCGGCCACCGCGCTGTCATCGGCATTGAGCACCACCACGCCGGACGCCGGAACAGACTGCGGCAGTTCGGCTTTGGTGTCGGCGATGGCCTGTCGGGAACCGAACTCACCGAGGTGGGCGGTGCCGACGTTGAGGACCACAGCGATCTGCGGCGCGGCGATTGCCGCCAGCGCGGCGATGTTGCCCGGGTGGCGCGCCGACATCTCCAACACCAGATAGTCGGTGTCCTCGGTGGCACGCAACACCGTCCACGGGTGTCCCAGTTCGTTGTTGAACGAGCCGGGCGGGGCGACCACCTTCCCGAGCGGCGCCAGCACCGCGGCCAGCAGGTCCTTGGTGGACGTCTTGCCCGACGAGCCGGTGACCCCGACGATCGTCAGCCCGCCGGAGACCAGGCGCGCGGCCACCGCGGCGGCCAGTTTCGCCAGCGCGGCCAGCACCGCCGAACCCGAGCCGTCCAGGTCGTGCTCCAACACACTGGCGCTGGCGTCCCCCGGCTCCGGACGGACCACGATGGCCGGCACCCCGACCGGACGCGCCGCCAGCACCGCGACCGCTCCGGCCGCCACCGCCGCGGCGGCGTGGTGGTGGCCGTCGGAGTGCGCCCCGGGCAGCGCCAGAAACAGACCACCGGGAGTGACTGCGCGCGAATCGAATTCGACGGTGCCGGTGATATGCAGCCGGGCAGCCTCGGCCACGCTGACGTCGACGAGCTCGCCGCCCACGATCTCGGCGATCCGGGCCACGGTCAGGTCGATCACGCGCGGGCCTCCAGCGCCGCCGCGAGCTCGGTCCGGTCGTCGAACGGACGGGTCCGCCCGTGCGCGGTCTGACCGGACTCGTGGCCCTTGCCGGCGACGAGCACCACATCGCCGGGCCGGGCCCACGACACCGCGTGCGCAATGGCCGCGCTCCGGTCGGCGATCTCGACGACCTGCGCGCGAGCCTGCGCCAAGGACTCGGAAGCGCCGGACAGCACGGCGGCCCTGATCGCGGCGGGATCCTCGTCGCGCGGGTTGTCGTCGGTGACCACCACCAGATCCGCCAGCTCGGCGGCGGTCTGTCCCATCGGCGCCCGCTTGCCAGGATCCCGGTTGCCGCCGGCCCCGAACACCACGGCGATGCGCCGGGTGGTCGGCGCGCGCCGCAGCGTCTCCAGCACGGCCCGCAGCGCGCCCGGCTTGTGGGCGTAGTCGACCAGCGCCAAAAAGTCCTGCCCGCGGTCGATCGGCTCCAACCGTCCCGGCACCCGAGCACCGGCCAGCCCCGGTGCGGCCTGTTCGGGGGCGATCCCGACGTTGTCCAAAAGCGCCAGTGCGACAAGACAATTGGCTACGTTGTAGCGACCCGGCAACCGGATCCCGATCCGGTGGTGCACCCCGGCGGGGTCGACGGCGGTGAACTCCTGTGAGCCGTCGGGCAGGTCGACCGTCGCCTCGACGGTCCAGTCGGCCGCACCCGTGGTGCTGACCGTGACGGGCCGCTCCGCCCGGGCTGCCATCGCACGTCCCGCATCATCGTCGACGCAGATCACCGCGGTGCCGGCCGCTGACCGCGAAGCCGGGTCGAACAGCCGGGCCTTGGCCTCGAAATAGTCGGCCATCGACGGGTGGAAGTCGAGGTGATCCCGTGACAGGTTGGTGAACCCGCCCACCACGAAACGCACACCGTCCACCCGTCCCAGCGACAGGGCATGGCTGGACACTTCCATGACGGCGGTGTCGACGCCGCGCTCCACCATGACGGCGAGCAGCGCCTGCAGCGCCGGCGCCTCGGGGGTGGTCAGGGCGCTCGGCACATCGTCACCATCGAGTCGTACCCCCACGGTGCCGATCAGGCCGGCCGTCCGCCCGGCGGCCCGCAATCCCGCCTCCACCAGATAGGTGGTGGTGGTCTTGCCCGAGGTACCGGTCACACCGATGACAGTCAGCGTCTCCGACGGCCGGCCGTACACCTCGGCGGCCAGCACACCCAGCACCGCGCGCGGGAAAGGATGCAACAGCACGGCGGTATCGGCGGGCCGGTCCAGCATCGCCACGCCCGCCGCGTCGGTCAGAACCGCCGACGCACCCCGCGCCAGGGCGTCGGCCACAAAGGCCACGCCGTGGCCCGACGAACCCGGCAACGCCGCGAAGAGGTCGCCCCTCAGCGCATCCTGGCCGCGCAGCGTGACCCCGTAGACGCTGACGTCCGCAATCACCCCGCCGTGTGCGGGGACAGCACCCACCAGCGCCGCCAGCGCGGGCAGTCGCACGCCGAGCGTGGTGGTGGGGCGCAGGGGCTCCGATGGCACGGACACCGGCATCACCCTACCGAGCGCGAGCCGCGTCGCTGTGCAAGCGCGTGGCCAACCGCTCGATCAGGTCGCCTGCAGCGTCAACGGAGGGCCGGGGTCCGGCGACAGCGGCACGTTGTCCCGCTGCATCAGCCACGCGGCGATGTTGTGGAACAGCGGAGCGGCCGACGAACCAGGTGCGCCGTCGGCAGCGCGGTGCGGAGCGTCCATCATGATGCCGACGACAAATCGGGGATCGTCAACGGTGGCCATCCCGGCGAACGTGATCCAGTAGACGTCGCTGTAGTAACAGCCACAGGCCGGGTTGATCTGCTGGGCCGTACCGGTCTTGCCCGCCATCTGGTAGCCCTCGACCGCGGCAGCCGGACCGGTGCCCTGCTGGTAACCCATCGGATCGCGCTGGACGACGGCGCGCAGCATGTTTCGCACCGTGCGGGCCGTCTCCGGCGACACCACCCGAACACCCTCCGGCCGGGGCTCCTCGGTGCGGGTGCCGTCGGGTGAGATGGTGGCCTTGATGATCCGGGGCGGAATCCGTAGTCCGTCGTTGGCGATGGTCTGGTACATCGCGGCCATCTGCAGCAGAGTCATCGAAAGGCCCTGGCCGATAGGCAGGTTGGAGAAGGTGCTGCCCGACCACTGTTCCATCGGAGGCACCAGGCCGTCGCTCTCGCCCGGTAGTCCGACGTTGGTGCGCTGGCCCAGGCCGAACTTTTCCAGCATGTCGAAATAACGTTCCGGACCGATCCGCTGCGCCAGCATCAGCGTGCCGACGTTGGAGGACTTCCCGAAAACGCCAGTGGTGGTGTACGGCATGACGCCGTGCTTCCAGGCGTCCCCGACCGTCACCCCGCCCATGTCGATCGACCCGGGTACCTGCAGCACCTCGTCCGGGTTGGACAGACCGAACTCGATCACCGACGACGCGGTGATGATCTTGTTGACCGAGCCCGGTTCGAACGGAGACGAGACGGCCAGGTTGCCCATCCGCCGGTCCACCTGACGGCCGATGTCCTGGCTCGGGTCGAACGTGTTGTCGTTCGACATCGCCAGCACCTCACCGGTCTTGGCATCCAGCACCACCGCCGAGACATTCTTGGCGCCCGAGGCGTTCTTGGCCTGCTGCACCTGCTGCTGCACGTAGAACTGGATGTCGTCGTCAAGCGTCAACTGCACGGTGGAGCCGTCGACGGCGTCGTGGCGGTTGCGGTAGCTGCCGGGTATCACCACGCCATCCGAACCGCGGTCGTAGGTGATGGATCCGTCTGTCCCGGCCAGCGACGAGTCCAGCGAATCCTCCAGGCCGAGCAGTCCGTGTCCATCCCAGTCGATACCGCCGACGATGTTGGCGGCCAACGATCCACCGGGGTACTGACGCAGATCCTGTCGCTCGGCGCCCACCTCGGGGAACTTGTCGATGATCGCTCCCGCAACCGCCGGGTCGACCGAACGAGCCAGGTAAACGAATGTCTCGTCACTGCTGATCTTCTTGAGAACGGTGGCCATGTCGGGGTTGTCGTCCAGCCGCGCCGACACCTCGCGGGCGATCTCGCCGAGCCGATGCTGCGGATCGGGCGCCGAGGGGCTCTTCGCGCGCGCTTCGGCCAGCTGCTCGCGGATCTTGACCGGTTGGAAGGTCAGGGCACGCGCCTCGATGGTGTAGGCGAGCTTGTCGAAGTTCCGGTCGACGATGCTGCCGCGCACCGCCTTCTGCACATCGGTGACCTTGAGCTGGCGGGCCGCCTCCGCACGCAGGCCGGCCGCGCGCGGTACCTGCAGCGTGAACAACTGTGCCGCTGTCACTGCCAGTACCAGGAAGATCACCACATTTCCGACGCGGTGCCGGAACGCGAACGACGACGACCGCGGACCCAGCTCCACCGGGTGCCTGATCCGCTTGGCCCGCGCCTGATGGCCGTGCTGCTCGGTTGGTTTGGCGGTCCGCTTTGCGGCTCTCGCCTTCTTCGGGTCCCGCCCGCGCCCATCGTCGGAGTGCGGTGCCCGTCGGGTCATGCGGGCGCTCCGGGCACCGGCGGCGCCGGTGGTGCAACCGGGGCCAGTGGTGCGACCGGTGCCGGTGGTGCCGGCGGCGCCGGTGGTGCAACCGGGGCCAGTGGTGCGACCAGTGCCGGTGGTGCCGGTGGTGCCGGTGGTGCCGGGACGGTATCTGCGGGTGGCGGCGGGGCAAGCGCCGGCGCGTCAGCCGGAACCGGCACGATCAGCAGACCGGGAACACCTGCCGGGCCGGGCGCGGGACCGGTCAGCGGCGCCCCGAGCGGGTTGGCGGCCGGACCGACCGGTGCGTGATCCAGCGGTACCGGCACCTCGGGAACGCTAGCCGACGGCGGTGCCGGGTCGATGCCGACACGCACGGGGCCTTCGGCGGTACGGGTGGGCACCGGGGCGGGCGGCGGGTTGTCGGGCAACTTGGTGTTCAGGGGCGGCGGTGGCGTTCCCTGCGCGGGTTTGGGCGTCCCGACCACGATCCAGTTGCCGCCCGATTCCTGGACGAGGTGGGCGGTGTCGCGCGAGGGGATCATGCCGAGATTGCTGGCCGCCTCGGCCAGGGCGGGCGCGGCCTGTGCTTCGAGCACCTGACGCTCGAGCGCCTCCTTCTGCTGCTGCAACGTGTCGTTGGTGCGCCGTGCGTGGCCGAGCTGGTACGACCGCTCTGCGGCATAGGTGGACAGCCACAGCGTCACAGCCAAACCCATGCCGAGCGCCGCGATCACCAGCACCACGAACGGGATCCTGGCGAGCAGAGTCCGCGGGTTCAGCTCGATCTCGGCCAGGCGGGTCAGCCGAACCAGCAACCGCTCGCGCAACGGGACGCGAACGACCTTGGGCGCCTTCGCCTTGCGAGCCTTCGCGCGGGCCTTGGCCTGACTGGTGCTCTTGGGGCGGGTCCGTTGCGGATTCGGTGTGGTGGCCGGGCCGTGCCGCAACGCGCGCTGTTCGCGGGCCGGCCCGGACACCCGGGCATTCTTCTGGCGTCTGTCTCGGGGCGGGGCATCGACGTCCCGGCGTGCATCGGTCCGGCGCCGACGCTCGTCGTCACGCGGTACCGGTGCACCACGACCCCGACCGGCGGCGCGCCCCTTTGCCGCTTTCGGCGTCTGTCCCCTGGTCTTCACCGGCGCCCCCTCCCTGTCACACGCTGCACGGCCCGCAACCGTACGGCGGTACTGCGCGGATTTCGTTCAACCTCGATGACGTCCGCGCGTTCTGCACCGCGGGTGAGTGCTTCGAATTCCGGTTCGTGGCCGGGCAGTTCGACGGGAAGCCGGTCCGGGGTACGACTCGCCGTGGCGGTGGCGAAGACGGATTTGACGATCTTGTCTTCGAGCGACTGATACGCCATCACCAGCACCCGACCATCGGGCGCTGCCGCTGCGAGGGCCGCGGGCAGGGCTGCCCGCAGCGATTCCAGCTCCCCGTTGACCGCGATCCGCAAGGCCTGGAAGGTGCGCTTGGCGGGGTGGCCGCCGGTGCGGCGGGCCGGCGCGGGGATGGCGTCGTACAGGAGTTCTACGAGTTCGCCTGTGCGGCTGAAGGATTGCCACTGCCGTCGGCGCACGATCTGGGCCGCGATCCGGGATGCGAACCGTTCGTCACCGAACTCACGCAGAATTCGCGTGAGTGCGCCCGGTTCGTAGGTGTTGAGGATGTCGGCGGCCGTCAGCGGCAGGTCAGGATCCATCCGCATGTCCAGCGGCGCGTCAGCCGAATACGAGAAGCCCCGATCCGTACGGTCCAGCTGCATCGACGAGACACCCAGGTCGAACAGCACTCCGTCGACGGATTCCGTTGCCGGATATCCGCATTCGGCCAGAGCGGAAGCGATGTCGTCATATCGGGCGCGCACCGCGGTGAACCTGTCGGCGTAACGGCGCAGCCGGTCGCCGGCAATCTGCAACGCGTTCGGGTCACGGTCGAGTCCGATCACCCGCAGGCCGGGCAGGTCGGCCAGGAACCGCTCGGAGTGGCCGCCGGCGCCCAGCGTCGCGTCGACGAGCACCGCGCCGGAGCCGTCGGGATGCCGGCGGGTCAACGCGGGTGTGAGCAGTTCGACACAGCGATCGAGCAGAACCGGCACGTGGCCGAAGTCGTCTGCCACGGTGGTCCCACCTTCTTGCGCATGCGGGCCGGGCCGGTCCGCCCCTGCACCGAGGTCCCTGTCCGAGAGCGCGAACCTGACGTCGGGGAAGTACGCCAGGGTCGGTTCGGGCAGAGACCACGTTGCACGGGCTACGGCCAGTTCAGCCTCCAGATCACGTGTGGTCGACGAGTGCTTCATCGCCGGCCGCGGAGAAGTTCTCTTCGTGTGTCTGCTGATAGGCCTGCCAGGCGACGGCATCCCAGATCTCGAGGTAGTCCACGGCTCCGATGACCACGCACTCCTTGGACAGTTCCGCGTAACGACGGTGATCGGCCGACAGCGTGATCCGACCCTGCGAATCCGGATGCTGCTCGTCGGCGGCCGCGGCGAACACCCGCAATCCGGCGCGGGCTTCGGGGTTCGACTTGGCTTCATCGACGGCTCGGCGGGCGCGTTCCTCGAACTCCGCCCGCGGGTACACGGCCAGGCTGTGGTCTTGGCTCTTGGTGACCATCAACCCTCCTGCCAGCGCTTCGCGGAACTTCGCGGGCAACGTGAGCCGCCCTTTGTCGTCGAGCTTGGGCGTGTAAGTGCCTAGAAACATGCCTCGCACATCTCCTCGCCCTTACGACCCCAGAGCCTCCTGCGCTCCGATAGCTGCCACGATACCCCACAACCCCCCACTTTGCTCCAATTCAATCCACTATTCCGCGTGTTTCCACCACACCTGGACACCTGCCAGGCAATCGGTGGTCGTTGTTAGGATTATCTCCGCCCGAAGAAGTACGGAAAGGCCAGTTCAGACCCGGTGCGGACGGCCCAGGGACGGCGGTGGGGCACAGTGGGGGATTCGCGTGATTCGCGGGGCAGGCCCGCCGACAAAAATCAAGGGGCAGCCTGTCGGCTGCCCCTTCTCATTGAAACCGAGATCGGCGATTCACCCGTCGAAACGACGACGGAACCGATCCTCCATCCGGCTGGTGAACGAACTCCCGGCGCTCTTCGGCTTCTTGGCGCGCGCTCCGGCGGGCATCGGGCCGCTCTTGCCCTTTCCGCTGGTCCGGGGACCAGTCGTGGCGACCACGACCCCGGCGAACATCGCGATGAAGCCGATCACGCTGATGATGAGGAAGGCGTGGTTCTGGGCGTAGAAGGGCACGCCCGCGATGAGCAGCGTCAGACCGACGATGAACAGCGCCGCACCTTTGATGCGACGCTTGGTCGAGGGCGCGCGCAGGGTGGCGCCCCGCACGCTGGACGCGAACTTCGGATCCTCGGCGTAGAGCGCGCTCTCGATCTGGTCGAGCATGCGCTGCTCGTGATCGGAGAGTGGCATTCGTCCCTCCTTGCGGCGCGGGAGGCCCGTGGCGGGCCGGGGGTGGCAGTCGCATTTGCCCGCGGTCACGGGCACCTAACAAAGATGATACGAGCAGAACCAATGCCATACCACCTAGTTCGCTTGGCGATTCTACTTGGCTCGCCGACGGTCGACGGTCCCCCCGTCGCCAGGGCCGTCGACGGCGATAATGGCGGAACCGCCGATCGACGACCGCGGCGGATCGCTCCAACCGGACGGAGGGCAACCGGCGTTGGCGACATACCTCATCGACCTGTCGCCCCAGGACATGCGTCGTCGGCTGGGAGAGGCGCTCTCGGTGTACGTCAACGCGATGCGGTACCCGCGCGGCACAGAGGACAACCGGGCGTCGATGTGGCTGGAGCACACCCGCCGAACCGGCTGGAAGGGCGTGGCAGCCGTCCGATCCGACACGCCCGACCACGCCGCCCTGACCGAGGCGCGCCTGCTCGGGGTGGCCTACGGCTACGGCGGCGCGCCCGATCACTGGTGGCAGCAGCAGGTCGTTGCGGGTCTGCGGCACGGCGGGATGCCCGCACCCGACATCGACCGCCTGATGACGGACTACTTCGAACTGACCGAACTGCACATCCACCCGCACGCACAGGGACACGGCCTCGGCGAGGCGCTGGCGCGCCGGTTGCTCGACGGCCGCGCAGAGGCCCACGTGCTGCTGTCCACCCCGGAGATTCACGGCGAGGGTAATCGGGCATGGCGACTTTACCGGCGTCTCGGGTTCGCCGACGTCATCCGCGACTACCGCTTCGCCGGCGACCCGCGCCCATTCGCGGTCCTCGGCCGTGTGCTGCCCCTGTAGACACCGGGCACGGATCTGGCACCATGACCTGGTGCGCGCCCGCCGACCCCGACCCCGACGCCGCATGCGCCTGCTCGCGCTGGGCGTGCTGCTGCTCATCGTCACACCGCTGGCGGTCGGATGCGTTCGCATCCGGGCGTCCATCACGATCTCGCCCGACGATCGGGTGTCCGGCCACATCGTCGCGGCGGCCAAATCACGCGACAACCAGGACAAGGGGCCCCAGTTCGACCAAAATCTCCCGTTCGCCGACAAAATCGCCATCTCCAGCTACAAAAAGGACGGGTACGTCGGTTCGCAGGCGATGTTCTCCGACCTGTCATTCGCCGAGCTTCCGCAACTGGCCAACCTGAACGGCGACGCGGCCGGAACCGACCTCTCGCTGCGGCGGGCCGGCAACCTGGTCATCCTCGAGGGCCGGGTGGATCTCACATCGCTGACCGACCCGCAGGCCGAGGTCGACCTGACGGTGTCCTTCCCCGGCGAGGTCACCTCCACGAACGGCGAACGGATCAGCGACGAAACAGTGCAGTGGACGCTCAAGCCCGGAATCGTCAACACGATGAGCGCCCAGGCCCGCTTCACCGATCCGAGCACCCGCTCCTTCAAGGGCGGCGCCTGGGTGATGGGGATCTCGGCGATGGCCGTGGCGGGCATCGTCGGCGTGCTGGCCTGGCTGGCCAGGGACCGCTCCCCGCGGGTCGGTGCGCGCGGGCAGGACTGACCAGCGGCCCCGCTGGCATCGACGCACAGAATTACGCTCTACGCTGGATCGACTGACGGGACCATCGAACGGAAGGAGCGCGGCGCTGAGCGTCACAACAGCGGCACCGTCCGCCGTCGAGCTGTCCGCGGCGGTCACCGCAGAGCTACGCGGCTATCTCGGCGATCGCCGCGCCGCCGCCACATACATCGGCGACGACTACGCCGGCCTGGTGGCGGCGCTCGAGGACTTCGTGCTGCGGGGCGGCAAGCGGCTACGCCCGGCGTTCGCCTACTGGGGCTGGCGGGCGGTCTCCGACGATCCCGGGCCCGACGGTGTGAGCGAGGACGCCATGCGCCTGTTCGCCGCCCTGGAACTGCTGCACGCCTGTGCGCTGGTGCACGATGACGTCATCGACGCATCCGGCACTCGGCGCGGGATGCCGACGGTACACATGCACTTCGCGGAGGTGCACCGGGCCGGCGACTGGCACGGGTCACCGGAACAGTTCGGTGTGTCCGCGGCGATCCTGCTCGGCGACCTGGCCCTGGTCTGGGCCGACGACATGGTCGCAACCGTGGAGCTGCCCGGCGACGCGCGACGTCGGGTGCGCGGAGTCTGGTCGGACATCCGTACCGAAGTGCTGGGCGGGCAGTACCTCGACATCGTCGCCGAAGCCAGCGGCGCCGACTCCATCGAATCGGCCATGCGGGTCAACATGTTCAAGACCGCGTCCTATACCGTCACCCGTCCCCTGCAGCTCGGCGCCGCCGCCGCCGCCGACCGGCCCGACATCCAAACCGTGTTCCACGACGTGGGCACCGACCTCGGGATAGCGTTCCAGCTTCGCGACGACGTCCTCGGCGTGTTCGGTGACCCGGCGGTGACCGGAAAACCGTCCGGCGACGACTTGCGCTCGGGCAAACGGACCGTGCTGCTGGCCGAGGCTGTCGAATGCGCTGATAGGTCAAACCCGTTGGCGGCCAAGCTGTTACGCTCTTCGATCGGTACCCGGCTCAGCGATGGCGAGGTCGCCGAGCTGTGCGGGGTGATCGAATCGGTGGGCGCGCTGGCCGCCGTCGAGGAGCACATCGAGACACTGACCCGGCGCGCGTTGGACACGATGGCGGCCGCGCCGATCAACCCGCAGGCCAAGATCGGCCTCGCCGAACTGGCCAGGTTGGCCGCCAACCGGACCGCCTGACCTCGATGCCGAGCACCGAAACCCGCGAGGTGCCGCCGAACGGCCGACTCACCAAGGCGCTGCGGCGGCTCGGCGAGTTCACCACCGCCGACGCTGGGCGTCCGGCGTTGCTGGGCTGCCTGGGCGCAATGCTGATCACCGCCGGTGGGCTCGGTGCCGGCAGCACCCAATTGCACGACCCGCTGCTGGAGTCCTTGCACCTGTCGTGGCTGCGGTTCGGCCACGGCCTGGTGTTCTCATCGCTGCTGCTGTGGGGCGGCGTGGCCGTCATGCTGTTCGCCTGGCTGTGGCTCGGACGGCGGGTCGCCGATCGCCTGGCCGACGAGTACACGATGGTCGCGACCACGCTGTTCTGGCTGGCCCCGTTGCTGCTGTCAGTGCCGGTGTTCAGTCGCGACACATACTCGTACCTCGCCCAGGGGGCTTTGCTGCGCGACGGATTCGACCCTTACGTGGTCGGCCCCATCGAGAACCCGAACATCCTGCTCGACAACGTCAGTCCGATCTGGACCACGACGACCGCGCCGTACGGCCCGGCGTTCATTCTGGTTGCGAAGTTCGTGACCATGGTCGTCGGTGACAACGTCATCACCGGCACGATGGTACTGCGGCTGTGCATGCTGCCCGGGCTGGCGATGCTGCTCTGGGCGGCACCGCGAGTGGCGCGGCACGTCGGCGCCGACGGCGCTGTGGCACTGTGGATCTGCGCATTGAATCCCCTGGTGATCATTCACCTGATGGGCGGCGTGCACAACGAGATGCTGATGGTCGGGCTGATGATGGCCGGCATTGCCTTGACGTTGGACCGCCATCCGGTGCCGGGCGTGGCACTGGTCGCGGCGGCCGTCGCGGTGAAGGCCACCGCGGGCCTTGCCCTTCCGTTTCTCGTCTGGGTGTGGATGCGGCAACTTCGTCACCCGCGGCGCGGTGCCGACCCGCAGCGCCGTGGCATGTCGGCGCTCACCGCGTTTCTGGCCGCCGGTGCGTCCTCGGTGGGTTTGTTCGCGGCGGTGTTCGCGGTGCTTTCGTTGCTGGCCGGCGTCGGGTTGGGCTGGCTGACCGCCCTGGCCGGGTCGGTGAAGATCGTCAACTGGCTGACCATTCCGACCGCCGTCGCCAACATCACCAACCGCGTTGGCGGATTGTTCTTCCCGGTGAATTTCTATGCAGTGCTCGACACCACCCGCCTGATCGGCGTGGTGGTGATCGCGGTGACGCTGCCATTGCTGTGGTGGCGGTACCGGCGCACCGACAAGGAAGCGGTCACCGGAATCGCCTGCGCAATGACGGTGGTGGTGCTGTTCGTTCCCGCCGCGCTGCCCTGGTACTACACCTGGCCGCTGGCGGTGATGTCTTCGTTGACCCAGTCCCGCGGCTGGATCGCCGGGATCGCCGGATTCTCCACCTGGATCATGGTGATCTTCAAGCCGGACGGGTCACACGGGATGTACTCGTTGATCCATGTACTGCTGGCCACGGCCTGCGCCATGGCGGCGTGGTACTCGCTGTACCGTCCCGACCGCTTCCCCAAGGTGTTCGCCCCTACGGCTCCTCCCGAATCGCTTCGTTCCGCTTGACCCGGAACACCCGTTCGACGCCAGCGGTTGATCCCGGCAGGCGGTCGACAGCCGTCAGTAGGCCATCGCCTGGGCGCGCCGGACCACCTCACGAGCCTGGTGCGCGTGCAGAGCATCGACCGGTCGGGCGTTGTCGCATGGCTCCCGCGAACCGTCGAACGTCAGCTTCAGCGAGGGATCGGCGGTGAACAGCCAGCGCAGGATCTCGGTGTCACCGAACCCTCCGTCGCGCAGCACGGCCAGCAGCCCCGGCAGCGGCTTGACCACGGTGCCGGCATCGGTGAAGAAGGCCCTCGGCACCACCACCGCACCGGCCCGACGCATGGCGACCAGTTGCCCGTCGCGCAACCGCTGCTGGACCCTGGTGACGGGTATTCCGAGTATCTCTGCCACTTCGGGCAGGTGGTAGACCGGCTCAGCGGCATCGAGTACGTCGTCTCCGGCCGAAATGCTGCTCACCGCGCCAGTTTAGAACCACGGCCGCACCGACTCTCGCGGGACGTCGGACTATGACAGCGGGGCGCGGCACCGGCCCTGTGCAGGGCTCAGGCAATACGATCAGCCGGGTGAGCGCCCGAGATTTCGACGGCCCGTTGGAGGGAATCCTGCTCGACGGGCGCTATCTGCTGTTGACACCGATCGCCATCGGCGGCATGTCGACGGTCTACCGCGGGCTCGACACCCGACTTGACCGGCCGGTGGCGGTCAAGGTGATGGACGCCCGCTACGCCGGAGACCAGCAGTTCCTGGCCCGTTTCAAACTGGAGGCGCAGGCCGTGGCGCGGTTGTCCGATCCCGGTCTGGTGGCCGTGCACGACCAGGGCCTGGACGCAAAGCATCCGTATCTGGTGATGGAACTCGTCGAGGGCGGCACGCTGCGCGAATTGCTGCGCGAACGGGGTCCGATGCCGCCGCACGCGGTCGTGGCGGTGTTGCGGCCGGTGCTGCGCGGACTGGCCGTCGCACACCGCGCGGGCCTGGTGCACCGTGACCTGAAACCCGAGAACGTGCTGATCTCCGACGGCGGTGAGGTCAAGCTGGCCGACTTCGGGTTGGTGCGCGCAGTTGCGCAGGCCGGCATCACCTCCACCAGCGTGATTCTGGGCACCGCGGCCTACCTGTCCCCCGAACAGGTCAGCACCGGGGCCGCCAGCCCGCGCAGCGACATCTATTCACTCGGCATCCTGACCTATGAATTACTCACCGGTACCACTCCGTTCGTCGGCGACAGCCCGTTGGCGGTGGCCTACATGCGGATGGACCGGGACGTGTCGCCGCCCGGCTCGGCCATCGCCGGTGTGCCCGCACAATTCGACGAACTGGTCCAACACGCGACCTGTCGGGATCCGGCCGGTCGCTACGGCGACGCGCAACAGATGGGATCCGCTGTCGACGACATCACCGCCGAGCTCGACCTGCCGCCGTTTCGGGTACCGGCACCGCGCAACTCGGTCCAGCACGCGTCAGCGGTGTTGCAGGCCAGCCGGATCGATGAGCGGCGCAGCGTCGGATTGTGTCTGCCGGAATCTCCGCCGATCCCCGGGACAGGGCCGCCGAAGGTTGCGCGTCGGCCTACCCTGGCGCTCACCCGCGGCCCCGGCGACTGGCGGTCCGGCGAGCCGGATGACATCGAATACCGTTCTGCGGCACGTTATTTCGCCGGTATCGAGATGAGCGAGTTTGCGTGGGCCCAGCAGCGATCACGGCGGATCGCGGTGCTCTGGCTGGCGTTGGTGCTGACGATCACCGCTGGGGTCGCCGCCGCGGCGTGGAGCGTCGGCACCAACGTGGACGCGTTGCTGGGCTGATTCTGGCCTTCCCCTGCCGATCCAGTCAGAACCCACGTACAAAACGTGCGGGTGACCGTGTGCGCCAGTTCTGAACGGATGCGCCCACCAGGTTCAGTCGCGCAACATCTCCGCGACCAGGAACGCCAACTCCAGGCTCTGCTGGGTGTTGAGCCGCGGATCGCAGGCGGTCTCGTAGCGGCCGGCCAGATCGTCGTCGGAGATGTCCTGCGCGCCGCCGAGGCATTCGGTGACGTTCTCGCCCGTGATTTCGACATGAATCCCACCCGGGTGGGTGCCCAGCGCGCGGTGCACCTCGAAGAAGCCCTGCACCTCGTCGACGATGCGGTCGAAGTGCCGGGTCTTGTAACCGGTCGAGGACTCGTGGGTGTTGCCGTGCATCGGGTCGCACTGCCAGATCACCTGATGCCCGGTGGCCTGGACCTTCTCGATGATCGGGGGCAGCACGTCGCGAATCTTGTTGTTGCCCATGCGGGTCACCAATGTCAGCCGACCCGGCTTGTTGTGCGGGTCGAGCCGCTCGACGTACTCCACGGCCAGTTCCGGTGTCATCGTCGGACCGATCTTGACACCGACCGGGTTGGCGATCACCTCGGCGAACGCGATGTGCGCCCCGTCGAGCTGGCGGGTGCGCTCGCCGATCCAGAGAAAGTGCGCGGACAGGTCGTAGAGCTTGGCCTCGGCCGCCGGGGATTCTGGGTTCTTGGCACCGTCGGCCAGCCGCAGCATCGCGCGCTCGTAGTCGAGCACCAGGGCCTCATGGCTGGCATAGATCTCGGCGGTGTCCAGATTGCGGTCGTTGACACCGCAGGCCGACATGAAGCGCAGGCCGCGGTCGATCTCACCGGCCAACGCCTCGTACCGGGCACCCGCCGGCGAGGTACGGACGAACTCCCGGTTCCAGTCGTGCACCAGATGCAGCGAAGCCAGCCCAGACGAGGTGAGCGCACGCACCAGGTTCATCGCGGCACTGGCGTTGGCGTACGCGCGCACCAGCCGTGACGGATCGTGGTCGCGCACCGAGGCATCGGCGGCGAAGCCGTTGACCATGTCGCCGCGATAGGACTTCAGGCCCAGCGCATCGATGTCCGACGACCGCGGTTTGGCATACTGACCGGCGATCCGGGCGACCTTGACCACCGGCATGCTGGAGCCGTAGGTCAGCACGACCGCCATCTGCAGCAGTGCCCGGATGTTGGCCCGGATGTGCGGCTCGGTGTTGTCGGCGAACGTCTCGGCGCAGTCGCCACCCTGCAGCAGGAAGGCCTCGCCACGGGCGACCTGGGCCAACTGGGCGTGCAGCTTCTCGATCTCGGACGGCACGGTGACCGGCGGCACACTCTCCAGCACGGTGCGTACGACCTTGGCTGCCTCGGCATCCCAGCTCGGTTGCTGCGCCGCCGGGCGGGCCAGCGCTGCGTCGAGGCGCTGGCGCAGGTCAACGGGTAGCGGCGGCAGTGCGGGCAGCTGCTCGATCGGTACGTCGACGGTCCAGTTCACCCGTCCATGGTAGCCGGGCAAGAACGTCTGGCTTCACCAGCCGCAGACCCCTCGCCCGGTCCGAATTGCTCCCGTCACAACCTCGTCCCTCGATGGCTCGTCGACTCGAGGGAGGTCATGATCTGGAATCTTCGCAGATTATGCCGCGCGTCGACGATGGCGTCATGGGTGTCTTTGGGCCGCGGCGGCATGCGCGGACAGCCGCGGTCCTCCCAGAACTGGCGAAGCTCGCGGGTGAACCGCGGAATCTGCGGCGGCAGACTGGTCATCGGGCCCCACAGCTGGCACAGTGCGACATGGTCGTAGGCCGCCACCCAGGCCCACAGCTCGATCGGCTCGTCGCCGTCGATGCCGAAGAAATCCTCGAGTTCCGCACGGATGACACGCCGCGACCGCCACAGCTGCGACGCCGGCGGCGGCAGTTTGGGCAGCACATGCGTCTTGACCCAGCGTCCGGCCTGTTCGGCGGGGAAGTCCGTTGACACTGCGTAGTATTCACGACCGTCCTCGGCGGCCACGCCGATCGAGATCAGTTCGATCGTGCGACCGTTGTCGATGAACTCGGTGTCGTAGAAATACCGCACGACCGGACCCTATCCACCGACCGACGCCGGATGGTCGTGGCCCGGCGCCGCGGCGGCGTGGATCTCGCGATCCAGTTCGGCCTCCACCGCGTCGTCGTCCGGGAACCGGGGCATCCCGGCCAGCACGCTCTGCAGCCAGAGGTTGGCCTGCACGATCGGCCGCCGAATACGACGTTCGCGCTCCAGGGCACGTTGCATCCGCTTCGGCCGGGTCGTGTAGCGCCAACGCGCCCACGGTGCGTGCGGCCGGGACAACCGCAGCGCCCCGATCACCAACAGCGGCGACATCCCCATCCCCAACAGGCCGGTCCAGAGCTTGCCTTTGAGGAGCACCACCACGGCCAGCAACAGACTGAGCAACGCGCCGACAATGACCAGAGCACGCGCCTGCCAGGCCGCGTCCGCTCGCCAGATGTCGACGTCGAAGAACGCCAGCGGGTTGAAGCCCAAGATCAGCAGGCCTGCGATGGCGGCCGCGACGAACACGGCGTCGACCGACGTCCGGCCGTCCTCGGACCAGTACACGTCCTGTAGGTGCAGGATCAGAGCGAACTCGTCGAGGACGAGCGCTGCGCCGATCCCGAAGAACACGGCCGCCACGGTGAACGCGCGGACGCTGCCGTCCACGGCCATCGTCACCATCGCGACTCCGGACACCAGCACCAGTACGACACCGATCACGACGTGGTGCAGGTGCAACCCACCACCGGCGCCCGACGTGTTTGCGACGGACAGGTTGCGCGGCTGCCACCACTTGCGTGGAGCCGTGCTGTCGGCATGGGCACGGATATACCGGACGATCAGGCGGGTGACTAGGAAGGTGACGATGAACGCGACCAGGCAGCAGACCAGTGGCACCCGGCCCGGCGCGATGAAGTCGAACCTCAATATCGTCGATGAGTCCGCCACGCGCGAGAACTTACGCGCAGGGATGTCGGCCGGGATGCACCGGCACCGATAGTCTGTTCGGGTCATGAGTAATCGGCGGTCGCCCGGAACGGCCCGGCAGCGCATCATGTGGCGGCTGTTCCAGTTGCTTGCCGCGATCGCATTCGGCTATGCGGCGTTGCGACTGCTCGCGCACACCCCGTACCGCATCGACATCGACGTGTACCGGATGGGTGGCCTGGCCTGGCTCGACGGCCGGCCGCTGTACACCGGCGAACGGTTCCACACCGAATCCGGCGTTGACCTGCCGTTCACCTACCCGCCGCTGGCGGCAATCCTGTTCGCACCGCTTTCGCTGCTCTCGCTGCCCGTGGCCAGTGCGACGATCACCGCCATCACCTTGTCGCTGCTGGTGGTTTCCACCGTCATCGTGCTCACCCGCCTCGATGTCTGGGGCGGCGGGCCGGATTCGTCGTGGGCGGCGATCACCCCCGAACCGGCGTGGCTGCGACGCTGCTGGCTCGCGGCAGCCATCGTGGCGCCCGCCGTGCTCTACCTGGAACCGATCCGGTCCAACTTCGACTTCGGCCAGATCAACGTGGTGCTGATGACCTTGGTGCTCGCCGACACCGTGCCGCGCCGCACCCCGTGGCCACGCGGGCTTCTGCTCGGGATCGCCATCGCGCTCAAGCTCACCCCGGCGGTGTTCCTGGTGTACTTCGTGCTACGCCGCGATCGGTCGGCGGTGCTGACCGCGCTGGTCTCGTTCGTCGGCACGACGCTGCTCGGCGTGGCGCTGGCCTGGCGCGACTCAATGGAATACTGGACCACCACCGTGCGCGACACCGACCGGATCGGAACCGCGACGCTGAATACCAACCAGAACATCGCCGGGATGCTGGCCCGGCTCGGACTGGCAGACGGTGCGCACTTCGCGGTTTGGACAACTGCCTGTTTCGCCGTTCTGGGTCTGGTCATCTGGGCGGGCAGGAAGTCGCTGCAGGCGGGAGAGCCGGTGCTGGCGCTCATTTGTGTGGCGCTGTTCGGCCTGGTGGTGTCGCCGGTGTCGTGGTCGCACCACTGGGTGTGGACCTTGCCGACGCTGGTGGTCATCGCCGTGCTCGCCTACCGCCGGCGCGACACGGCCCTGGCTGTGGTGACCGCGGTCGGGGTGGCGCTGATGGTCTGGACACCCATCGAACTGATGCCCGAGAACCACGAAACCGGGGCGGCGCTGTGGCGGCGGCTGGCGGGCGGATCCTACCTGTGGTGGGCGGTGGCCGTCATTCTCGTCGTCGGGCTCACCGCGGCGCGATCCGCCGTCAGCCGGCCGCAGTTTGCGGAAGCCGGGCCGGTGGCTGGGCCCCAGCGGACCCCGCGGCAGGCTGTGTATCGGCTTTGAGGCTGGCCGCGTAGATGTCGACGTACTCCTGACCGGACAGCTGCATCAGTTCGTAGACCACCTCGTCGATGACCGCGCGCTCGATGAAGCGGTTCCCGGCCAACCCGTCGAAGCGGCTGAAGTCCATCGGCGCGCCGATGCGCACCGTGACGCGCCCGAACCGCCACATCCTGGAACCGGGCGGGTTGACGACGTCGGTGCCGATCATGGCGACCGGGATGACGGGGACCCCGCTCTGCAGAGCCAACCGGGCCAGCCCGGTCTTGCCCTTGTAGAGCCGGCCGTCGGGTGAGCGGGTGCCCTCCGGGTACATGCCGAGCAACTTGCCCTGATCGAGGATGCGCATAGCGGTGTCGAGTGCAGCCTGCGCCGAGTCGGCGTCGGTCCGGTCGATCGGCACCTGCCCGGCCACCGTGTAGAACCAGGCAAGGAAGCGGCCCTTGAGGCCGGATCCGGTGAAGTACTCCGACTTCGCCAGGAAGGTGATGCGCCGACGCACCACCAGCGGAAGGTAGAAGCTGTCCGCCACAGCCAGGTGGTTACTGGCCAGGATCGCCGGGCCGCTGGCCGGAATATGTTCGAGCCCTTCAACTTTCGGCCGGCCGAGCATGGACAGCAGCGGGCCCATGAAGATGTACTTGAACAGCCAATACCACATGGACCCTCCGCTCAGGGATGCACCGGACGGTGCTCTGCGCCAAACCTTACCGACCCGGTGTGTAGGGCACCACAGCTCTTGCCCGGGGTCACTCGTCGATGTTGATGGGAATGTGCTGATAGCGGCCGTTGGGCGCGACCGATGGCGGTTCGGTCGTTTCGGCGGACGGCTGGCCCGTATCGGATGCGGTGCGTGCCCCGCCGGTCTCCTCGGCGTCGTCGAGCATCGCCTGCAGGAGGGTCAGCAGTCCCACGCTGTGTTCGGCGACGACGGCCAACAGCGGATGCTGCTCTCCGGTGGCCAGCGCGGTCACCGCGCACAGTGGGCACCAGACCTGCTGGCACTTGCCCGGTTCCTCGTCGGAGCGGGCCGCGGCGAACGCGGCCATGGCGCGCACCGCGGGGTCGAGACGCTTCAGGATGAGCGCGGCGACCTGCCGCAACTCGGGGCCCAGGTCGCCGTGCCCGGCCGGCTGGGAACTCATTTCGGCCATACCTCCGGATTGGGTTGGAAACGTACCGTCAACTCCGAGCCCTTCAGCTGGGCGTCGCGCACCACGCAGCGGCGCAGCACCGAGGCCAGTCGCACCCGCCGCCGCATCCCGCCCACCCCGATGATGAGGTCGTCGTCGACCCGGCCCAGAGTCAGCGACCCGGTGTCGACTTGCGGCAACTGCAGCCGCAGCCGGTAAACCGATTCCAGACCCGAGCCGGACTCCCGATCGACCACCGGGCGCAGCGGCCCCGGCGGTGCGACACCGCCCCGCCGGCGGGCGAGATCGAGCAGTTCACCGAGCGCTTTCGCACCGATGGGCTCACCGGCCAGATGCGGCACCAGCACCACTTCGACCTCACCGGTACTGTCGGCGATATCGCCGAGGACCGACTTCTGCTCGGCGATCCGTTCCGCATACCAGTCGAAGGCGGGATGGTCCGGCAGATTCCGGGATTCGTACGAATCATCATGCACCAGAACCTGATTGACAATCAGTTCCGCAATACGGACACCGGCCAGCGACAGTGAGCCCATGGTGCGGACCGCTTCGGCGGCGACCACCCGCTCGGGCGTCAGCACCAGGTGCGCACTGACCGCGTCGGGGTCGGTCAGCAACGCAGACAACTCGTCGATCCCGGTCGCGGCGCGTTCCAGCAGGCCGACCACCGCGGCGGACGGTTCGTTCTCAGCCGGTGTGCTGAGCCGACGGTGCCGCGGCCACGCCCGTTCCAGATACAGGCCGAACGTGGCCGGCATCGTCAGCATCCGCAGCGCGTCGGCCGTGGAGGCGCAGTCCACGACGATGCGGTCCCACTTCCCAGACGCGGCCAACCCGCCGACCTCGTGCAGGGCGAGTACCTCCTGGACGCCGGGGAGGCCCGAGAGTTCTTCCGGCGCAATATCTCCCACGTCGGACTG
Organism: uncultured Mycobacterium sp.; assembly: GCA_964387245.1. GTDB lineage: Bacteria > Actinomycetota > Actinomycetes > Mycobacteriales > Mycobacteriaceae > Mycobacterium. The sequence continues at coordinate 93,447 of CAYLWH010000001.1, read as the reverse complement.
GGCAAAGCGGCCGGCGAGCGGAGGCGCGACCGCACGCCAGTGCGCCGCCAGCAGTGCCAGGGTGTCCAACGCCAACGCGTCAAGAAATCCGCCACCGCCCTCGGTGTTGCCGACGTCCAGGTCGGCCAGCACCCGGACCGGGTCACACTTGCCGGTCGGAGGCACCGGCACCCCGAACACATCGCCGAGTGAATGCGCCTGATCGGTGGACACCGCCAACACCCGCTGACCGCGACGCGCCTCGCGTACCGCGGTGGCGGCGGCCAGCGTCGACTTACCGACCCCGCCTTTGCCGACGAACAGGCTGATGCGGGCCCGGCCTCCAGGATCAGCGCCGCCGGACTCCGTCAGCCCTCGACTCTTCTCTTCAGGTCTTTCAGCGCGGTGTCCGTCAGCCGCCGCTCCGCCTTGCGTTTGAGCAAACCGATCATCGGAATCATCAGATCGACCGACAGCTCGTAGGTCACGTCGGTACCGGAACCCTTGGGCGCCAAACGGTATTCACCGTCGAGGGCCTTCAGCAGCGAGCTCGACACCAACCACCACCGCACGGATTTGCGGTCTTCGGGCCACTCGTACTCGAGCACCATGGTGTCCTTGAGGACCGCGGCGTCGAGCACCAGTCGGGCCGTGTGCGGATTTCCGGCGTCGTCGGCCTCGAGAACCTCGGTCTCCTTGTACTCCTTGACCCATTCCGGGTAGGAGCCGATGTCGGCGATGACATCCATGACCGTGCCCGGATCGGCATCTATGTAGATGGTCTGCGCCGTTTTGTCCGCCACGTGAACGCTGCCTGTCCTCTACGAAACTTGTCGGGTGTCTGTCCGGTCACGCTACCCTGCCGGGTCGGGCGACTGCCGAGATATCAGGGCGCTGGTGCCACGCCCACCGGGCGGGTTGCCTCGAGTTCGTTCTTGACCTCGAAGGACATCCGCTTCCCGGCCACTCTGCGCTGATGGGTCAACTTCGCGAGATCGAGTTCGACCGCGTCGGAGACCGAGGCTTTGGACGGCTCGGCGTGCAGGAAGTAATGCAGGATCACCCCGTCGAGCATCGATTCCAGCCAGATCTCCATGGTCCCGGTCAACGACCCGGTGACCCCCCAGCGGATGCCCTTGTCGGCCCGGTCCTCGATAACCTCCAAACGCAGATCGGGCCACCACCGTCGCCAGCGGACCGGATCGGCGATCGCCGCGCCCACCTTCGCGCCGGCGGCGGCCACGAAGGTCTCGTCGGCCACCTGGATGCTGTGCATCGCACTAGCTTCACATACCCACGGCGACGCCTGCGTGCCGGTCGGGGGGCGTCAGACTGTGAAGGCGATCACACCATGCCGATCCGTCCGACTAGTCTGGACGCGACATTTGATCCGCCCACCTGGAAGGCCGGAAAATTGCGAGAACTGAGCGTTCCTGCATCCTTTACCGTCGCTGAGACGGACAACATCGCCGCGATCGTGTACGAGCACGAGCGGACAGATCCCGGGTTCCCCATCTACCAGCGTCAAGTGGACGGCCGGTGGGTGGACGTGACCTGCGCCCAAGCGGCTGCCCAGATACGTTCGGCAGCACAAGGTTTGATCGCTCTTGGCGTGCAGCCCGGTGATCGCGTGGCGATCCTGAGCGCGACCCGCTTCGAGTGGGCGATCCTGGACATGGCGATCCTGAGCGTGGGCGCACTGACAGTGCCCATCTACGAGACCTCCTCAGCCGACCAGGTGCGCTGGGTGCTGCAGGACTCCGGTGCCGTGTTGGCGTTCGCCGAGACCGACGGCCACGCCGCGATCATCGCCGAGTTGGCCCCCGAATTGCCCGATCTGCGCCGGCACTTCACCATCGACGGCTCCGGCCGTAAGGCTATCGACGAGCTGACGGAGGCCGGCGCCTCAGTGGATCCCGGCGAAGTCACCAAGCGGGTGGACGGCATCCGGTCCAGTGATCCGGCCACGCTGATCTACACATCGGGCACCACCGGCCGGCCCAAGGGCTGCCAGCTGACCCACTCCAACCTGGTCTACGAGATCCGCGCCGCGAAAGTGGCGATGCCGACGCTCCTGCAGAAGGGCCAGCGACTGCTGGTCTTCCTGCCGCTGGCACACGTGCTGGCCCGGGCGATCACAATCGCCGCCCTGCACAACAAGGTGACCGTGGGCTTCACCAGCGACGTCAAGAACCTGGTGCAGATGTTCGGCGTATTCAAGCCGACCATCGTGGTGTCGGTACCGCGGGTGTTCGAGAAGGTGTACAACACCGCCGAGCAGAACGCCACCGACAACGGCAAGGGCAAGATATTCGCGATCGCGGCACAGACCGCCATCGAGTACAGCCAAGCGCTGGACTCCGGTGGCCCGGGCGTGCTGCTGCGGCTCAAGCATGCGGTGTTCGACAAGTTGGTCTATGGCAAGCTCAAGGCCGCCCTCGGTGGCGACTGCTTCGCCTCGATCTCCGGTGGCGCCCCCCTGGGCGCGCGACTGTGCCATTTCTACCGCGGGGTCGGGCTGACCATCTACGAGGGCTACGGGCTGACCGAGACCAGTGCGGCCATCACCGTGAACCAGGTCGGTGCCATGAAAGTGGGCACGGTCGGCACGCTGTTGCCCGGCAACAGCATGCGGGTCGCCGAAGACGGTGAACTGATGGTCCGAGGTGGTGTCGTATTCCATGGCTATTGGCGCAACGAGACGGCCACCGCCGAGGCCATCGAGGACGGTTGGTTCCACACCGGCGACCTCGGTGAAGTCGACGCGCAGGGCTTCGTGAAGATCATCGGCCGCAAGAAGGAGATCATCGTCACCGCCGGTGGCAAGAACGTCGCACCCGCAGTCCTCGAGGACGCGTTGCGCGCGCACCCACTGATCAGCCAGGCGATGGCGGTCGGCGACGCGCAACCCTTCATCGGCGCCCTGATCACGATCGATCCCGAGGCATTCGAGAGCTGGAAACAGCACAACGGCAAGAACCCGGCTGACACGGTCGCCGATCTGAGGACCGACACCGATCTGCTCGCCGAGATCGACGGCGCGATCAAGGAGACCAACCAAGCGGTGTCGCTCGCCGAGGCGATCCGCAAGTTCCGGATTCTACCGGTTGACTTCACCGAAGAGGCCGGTGAGATGACGCCGACGCTGAAAATCAAGCGCAAAGTGGTCGCGGAGAAGTTCGCCGGCGAGATCGAGGCGATCTACCGCAAGGACTGACGCCGAGAAGAGCGTTCTGTCCGCGAACGTCCCCGGGAGGGGCGCGTTCTGGGCGCACGTCAGGAAAGCAGGCCGCCCATCCGGGCGGCCAGGGTGTCCCACCGCCAGTGCTGCATCACCCAGTCCCGGCCGCGTGCACCCATCCGCGCTGCCATGTCCGGGTCGGCCAGCAGCGCGCTGACGGTGTCGGCGATCTGGGTGACATCGCGGCCGTCGACGACGTGTCCGGTCTCGCCCTCCAACACCGTTTCGGGGGCGCCACCGGAATCGCCGGCCACCACCGGGATGCCGGTGGCCGAGGCCTCGAGGAAGACGATGCCCAGGCCTTCGACGTCCAGCCCGGCGCCGCGCGTCCGGCAGGGCATCGCGAAGACGTCCCCCAATGCGTAGTGCGCGGCCAGCTCGCCGAACGGCACACCGGCGGTGAACGTCACGTGCCCGCTCATCCCGGTTTCGGCCGCCAGCCGCCGCAGCGCCGCCAGGTGGGGTCCACCACCCACGATGACCAGGGCGGCACCGTCCACGCGGGCCCGGATCGCCGGGAGTGCCCTGATCAACATGTCCTGGCCCTTGCGCGGCACGAGCCGGGACACGCACACCACCGTCGGCCGGTCCGCCAGCCCGTATCGCGCCCGCAACTCGCTGCGGGCGGCCGGATCGGGTCGGAAGCGGTCGGTGTCGACGCCCGGCGGCAGGTGCTCGAAGGCGGCCCGCGGTCCGAACGCAGCGGCGAAACGGGACCGGGTGTAGCGGCTGACATAGGTGACTACGTCGGTGCCCGTACCGATGCGGCGCAGCGCCGAACGGGCCACCGGCAGCATCGACCAGCCGACCTCATGGCCGTGGGTGCTGGCCACCACCCGAGTCACGCCGGCCCGGCGCGCGCCGGGGCCAAGCAGGGCCAGCGGCGCGGCGGCCCCGAACCACACCGTCTCGATGCCGTGGTCGGCGATGAGCCCGCGCATCCGCTTGTCGACGGCGGGCACCGGCAGCATCAGCGTGCCGGGGTGCCGGAAGACCTCGAAGCCGAGGTCCACCGCCCGCTGGTCATGGCTGTCGGCGCCTTGCCACGCCGGGGCATACACGATCACCCGGTTGTTGCCCGCGCCGGCCAGGTGGACGACGAGGTTCTCCAGGTAGGACTGGATACCACCGCGGCGCGGCGGAAAGTCATTGGTTACCAACAGAACTCGCGTCATCGTCGAGACAAGTGCTAGCCCGCCGCCCATCGGCGCCACTGCGCCAGCACGACGTCGGGTCCGGCGCCGAGCAGCTCACGAAACGCCGTGGGCAGGTCGACATGGCCGGCGCCGGCGCCACGCAGATACAGCGCGCGCAATGTCTGCACGCCGTACTGGTCGGCGACGAAGCGGGCGAACAGCCACGCCCGGTCGTATGCGGCCGACAACTGCGCCGCATCGCCGGTGAAATCCGCGTCGGAAAACGACGCGGTGGCAGCGTCGATCGACACCGGCCGTCCGGGCGCGGGCCGCGCCACGTAGTCGGCGACGCCCTCGGTCAGCCAGCGCGGTGCGTCCTCAGCCGTGTCCGCGCGGGCCGCGTAGTGGAACAGTTCGTGCCCCAACACGATCCGCAAAGCCGTGTCGCTCATGGCGGCGGCCGCGGGGGCAAGCACCACGCGCTGCCCGGTCACCGTGCGCGCCACCGGATCCACCCGGTCGGCCACCGCCACTGCCGCCGTGTCGAAGCGCCGGGCGGCCTCCCCGGGACCTGCCCGCTCGGCGAACTGTGCGGGCGAACTCGTCGCGACGACGAGGATCTCGCGCGTCCAGTCGGTACCCCAGAAACTCTCCACGCGCGCGACGGCCGGACCGATTTCGCGGGCCACCCTGGTCAACAGCGCATCGGTTTCCGTCCCGCCCATGCTGATCATCGTGACGGTTCGGCCGTGACCAACGACGGGCGCATGCGATGTGGCGGTCACCGGGACGGCACCCGGCGACGGCGACCGCGACGCCACGCAGACCACTGTGGCCGCGGCCGTCAACAGCACCACCAAGACGACCGCAAGCAGCAGCCGTCGGCGATCAATAACGACGCGCGTTGTGGAACGGACCGGCGCCGTCAAGCGGTACCACCCTCACCGGCACACCGAAGGTGGAGGCGTGCACCACCATGCCGTCGCCGACGTAGATGCCGGTGTGCGAGGCGTCCGAATAGTAGTTCACAACGTCGCCGGGCTCCAGCTGATCCCGGGACACCGGCATGCCACCGGCGGCCAGCGCCTGGCTGGAGTGCGGCAGCGAAATCCCCGCCTGCTGGAAGGCCCACATGACCAGGCCCGAACAATCGAACACGCCGGGGCCCGAACCACCCCACGAGTACGGCGATCCGACCCGGGTGAGCGCCGCCTGCACCGCGATCGCGCCCTCACCCGATCCTGCTGGCGCCGGCGTCACCGCAGCCTCCGGCGGTGCGATATCCCCAGGTGGGATCGCTTGTGGCGCAAGCACTTCCGGCGCATCGGCCAGTATGGCCGGGGCGGCGGGGACGGGGGCAGGGACAGCGGCGGGGACAGGGACAGGGCCGGGTGCGGCCAACGCCACCCGCTGATTCGGTGTGAGCACCATGTACTGCGACTTCACGACGGCGATCTGCAGCTGCAACTGGCTCTGCTTGGACTGCAGGTCGGCGCGCACCACGGCGGCCTGCTCTGCGGCGGTCTTGGCGTCGGCGGCCGACTTGGCCGAGGCGGCCTGCGCGGCGGCGGCCGCGGCTCCGAGCTTGCGGTAGTTGGTCATCTGCGCGGACATCTCGGCGGCCATGACGCGCTGCATGGCCAGCTTGTTGATCAGGCCCTGCGGCGACTCCGCGGTGAGGATGGCGGCCACCCCGTCGGTTTGTCCGCCCATATAGGTCGCGGCAGCGACCTTGTCCACCGATGACTGGAAGCCGGTGAGCGTCCGCTGCGCGGCCTCGGCGTTGGCCTGGGCTTCGGACAACTGCTTGTCGGCGGCCGTCTGGGCCGCCAGCTTCTGGTTCAGGTCCAGCTGGGCGGTATGCATCGCCTCGGTTGTTTGCTCGGCCTGGCGGGAAAGCTCGTTCAGCTTGGCCATCGCATCCACGGCCGGGTCCGCATAAACCGTCGACGCCATCAACCCGCCGAACATGGCCACCCCGGCGACCACACCGAGTACCGGTCGTTTGACGAAGCGTTTGTGCCGATGCGAGCCGTCGAGGGTCAAGATCAGTGTCCTTAAATGCCTTCGGCGTGCCGCTGCCGCGCCGCCGCCGAACCGCCTTAGGTCTCAGATAGGTTACGAAACGGTCAAGGCGTTGTCCAACAGAACTGTCAATTTAACAGCGATTGGCTGCGGATCGGAAAACCGCCACGTGTGGTTCAGGCCACACCAGGCTTCGGGTGGTGGCGGATGGGCACCAGTCGGAGCCGGGGTGCCATGCCCGCTTCGGCCAGTATTTCAAGCGCCGCCCGCTCATCGGCCAGCAATGTCTCCGGAATGCCGAGGAGCACGCTGACTACGCAATCCCGGCAGCCAACTCCGCGAACAGCACAGTCGTCGCAGTCGATGACGACCGGCCCGCCCAGGTCGTCGGAAGCGGTGTCGTATCCCATGTCTTCGTCCTCTCGATGTCCTCTCGATGACTTCGGTGTCCCCTCGATTCACCCTGGCGAGCACCGTAGCCACGGCCACCGACAAGTGCGACGACCAATGTGTCGCACGAGACCTGCGTGGCCGATGCGACGGCCGGGGCTGTCGGGGTCTGGGCCTAGGGTGCGGGCGTGGGACACCGGGATGCCACCCAGCTGAGCTTCACCGACGCCGACCCGTCGGCCGAGGCGACCCTGCAGGACACCACCTTCGTCGTCGTGGACCTCGAGACCACCGGAGGACGGGCCCGCGCCGGTACCCCCGGCGGGCCGTGCGATGCGATCACCGAGATCGGTGCGGTGAAGGTGCGCGGTGGGGTGATCCTCGGCGAATTTGCCACACTCGTCGATCCCCGGCGGGAGATCCCGCCCCAGATCGTGCGGCTCACCGGCATCACGACCGCGATGGTGCACGACGCTCCCGCGATCGACGCGGTGCTGCCGATGTTCCTGGAGTTCTCCCGCGGCGCGGTGCTGGTAGCCCACAACGCCGGCTTCGACATCGGCTTCCTGAAGGCCGCGGCCGCTCGGTGCGCCATCGCCTGGCCGAACCCGCCGGTGCTGTGCACGGTGCGGCTGGGCCGCCGGGTGCTGTCCCGAGAAGAAGCGCCCAGTGTGCGGCTGGCGGCGCTGGCCCGGCTGTTCCGCGCCGCCTGCCAACCCACGCACCGGGCGCTCGACGATGCCCGCGCGACGGTCGACGTGCTGCACGGGCTGATCGAACGGGTCGGCAATCTCGGCGTGCACAGTTACACCGACCTGCGCGCCTATCTACCCAACGTGACCCCCGCCCAGCAGCGCAAACGGGTGCTCGCGCGCCACCTGCCGCACCGCCCGGGGGTGTATCTGTTCCGGGGGCCGGGCGGCGAGGTGCTCTACGTGGGCACCGCGGTGAACCTGCACCGCCGGGTCGGCCAGTACTTCACCGGCGCTGATCCACGCGGCCGGATGAAAGAGATGGTCGCACTGGCCGAATCCGTCGATCACGTCGAGTGTGCAAACCGGCTGGAGGCCGGGGTACGGGAATTGCGCCTGCTGGCTGCGCACGCCCCGCCCTACAACCGCCGCTCACGGTTCCCGCACCGCTGGTGGTGGCTGACCCTCACCGACGAGGCGTTCCCGCGGCTGTCGGTGGTGCGTGCACCGCGGCATGACGACGTCGCCGGACCGTTCCGCGTCCGCGCCGACGCCGTCGAGACGGCCGCTCTGCTGGCCCGATTCAGCGGGGTGCGCACCTGCACCACCCGGCTGGCGCGCGCGGCGCTGCACGGGCCGTTGTGTCCCGTGCGGGAGGTCTCGCCATGCCCGGCCGCCCGTGACGTGTCCGCACACGACTATGCGCCGGCGGTGCAGCGCTGCGTCGATCTGATCGCCGGGGCCGGCCACGGGCCGCTGGATGCGGCGGTCCAACAGATCCGGACACTGGCCGACCTCGGCCGTTACGAGAGCGCGGCACGGCTGCGCGACCACACCGTCACTGCCATCGACGCCCTGTGGCGCGGCCAGCGGCTGCGTGCCCTAACCGCCGTCTCCGAGCTGGTCGCGGCCCAACCGGACAATGCCGGCGGGTGGCACCTCGCGGTGATCCGCCACGGCCAGCTGGCTGCGGCGGGCAGCGCGGTCAGCGGCGTGCCGCCGATGCCCGTCGTGGAAGCCCTGCGTGCCGGTGCCCAGACCATCCTGCACCGCGACGCACCACTGGGCGGTGCGCTCATCGAGGAGACCGCCTTGCTGGCCCGCTGGCTGGCCACTCCGGGCAGCCGGATCGTGGACGCGAGCACGGGCTGGGCATCGCCCCTGGGTTCGGCCGGCCGCCTGGACGGGTGGGCCGCGACCGCGCGCTCGGCACGGTTGGCCGCAGCCCAGTGGGTCGAACCGTCCTCAGAGCGTGCGGGTGAACTGCGCCCAGCGGGTGAGCAACTCCCCGGCCGCGCCGCTGTCTATCGCTTCCGCAGCGCGTGACAGCCCGTCCTCCCAGGCCGGCAGCCACTCCGCCGAACTGGACAGTCCCGCGTGGGCGACCATCGCGCCGGCCGCGTTGAGGACCACCGCGTCGCGCACCGGCCCGGTGCCGCCGCCGAACACCGACCGGGCCTCGGCGGCGTTGAACTCCGCGTCGCCGCCGACCAGGTCGGACAACTGGGCGCGGGCGAAACCGAATCCCGCGGGGTCGAACGTGAGGCGGTCGATGGTGCCGGCCTGCACCCGCCAGATGGTCGACGTCGTGGTGGTGGTCAGCTCGTCGAGCCCGTCGTCACCATGCACCACCAGCACGCTGCAACGGCGGGTGGCGAACACCCCGGCCATCACCTCGGCCAGGTCGCCGAACGCGCAGCCGATGAGGCCGGCGCGCGGGCCGGCCGGGTTCGTCAGCGGCCCGAGCAGATTGAACACCGTCGGCACACCGATCTCGCGACGCGCGGCTGCGGCGTACCTGTAGGACGGATGGAACGTCGGCGCGAAGCAGAAGCCGATACCGACCTCGGCCACGCAGCGCGCCACCTCCTCGGGACCCAGGTCGATGCGGACCCCGAGGGCCTCCAGCGTGTCCGCCCCGCCCGACAGCGAGGACGCCGCACGGTTGCCGTGCTTGACCACCGGCACCCCGCATGCGGCCACCACGATCGAGGCCATGGTGGACAGGTTCACGGTGTTGGCGCCGTCCCCGCCGGTACCCACCACGTCGACGGTGTCTGTCCCGATGACCTCGGTGGGCACCCGTCGCGCGTGGGACAGCATGGTGTCGGCGAGCTCGGCGACCTCGGCCGGGGTCGGGCGTTTCATCTTCATCGACACGCCGAACGCGGCGATCTGAGCGGGCGTCGCGGCCCCGGTCATGATCTGGTCCATGGCCCAGGCGGCCTGTCCCGGTGCGAGTGCTTCACGCTCGGTCAGCCGGGCCAGGATCCGCGGCCAGGTGGGCGTCTGCGATGGGCCGGTCACCCGCCGATGTTCCCATGCCGGAGACCGACGGGCCAACGCCGGGCGGCACCGGTGCGGGACCCTGGAGAAAACACAGACACCCAAATTCCTCCCCGGGTGGAGTTAGACAACTACAAAGCGTCATACTTCTTCTTGTGACGAGCGCTGTAGGGACCTCGGGAACCGCCATCACGTCGCGCGTACATTCGCTGAACAGGCCGAACATGGTCAGTGTCGGCACCATTGTGTGGCTTTCCAGCGAGCTGATGTTCTTCGCCGGACTGTTCGCGATGTACTTCACTGCGCGCGCTCAGGCCGGTGGCGACTGGCCGCCGCACCCAACGGAGTTGAACCTCGCGTTGGCGGTGCCGGTGACGCTGGTGCTCATCGCCTCGTCGTTCACCTGTCAGATGGGTGTGTTCGCGGCCGAACGCGGCGACGTGTTCAGGTTGCGCGGCTGGTATCTGATCACGCTCGTCATGGGCACGTTCTTCGTGCTCGGCCAGGCCTACGAGTACACGCACCTGGTGGCGCACGGCACCACGATCCCCGGCAGCGCCTACGGCACCGTCTTCTACCTTGCCACCGGCTTCCACGGCCTCCACGTCATCGGCGGCCTCATCGCATTCGTCCTGCTGTTGACCCGAACCACCCTGAGCAAGTTCACCCCCGCGCAGGCCACCGCCGCGATCGTGGTGTCGTACTACTGGCACTTCGTCGACATCGTGTGGATCGCGCTGTTCGCCGTCATCTATTTCGTCCGATGAGTCCGATGCAAACTCAGCAGCCCACGAACAGGAGTGCTCGGTTGAAGATCTTGCGGTTGGTCGGATCGGCCAGCGACCGGTCGCGCAGACGGCTGCGTCGACGGTTGTCGGCAGGGTTGTTGCTGCTGATCGCACTCGCCTTCGCGGGAGGCCTCGCGGCGGTCCTGACGCCGCGGCCACAGGTCGCCGTCGCCGACGAGTCGCAGTCCGCTCTGCTACGCAACGGCAAACAGCTCTACGAGACCTCGTGCATCAGCTGCCACGGCAGCAATCTGCAAGGTGTGGCGGACCGTGGGCCCAGCCTGATCGGCGTCGGCGAGGCGGCGGTGTACTTCCAGGTGTCCACCGGCCGGATGCCGGCCATGAGCCTGAACGCTCAGGTGCCGTCGAAGGCGGCGAACTTCGATGACGCTCAGATCGACGCGCTCGGCGCCTTCATCCAAGCCAACGGCGGTGGCCCGACGGTGGTTCGCGATGCCAACGGTCACATCGCCCAGGAGTCGCTGACCCATGGCGACGTCGCCCGCGGTGGCGACTTGTTCCGCCTCAACTGCGCCTCGTGCCACAACTTCACTGGCAAGGGCGGCTCGCTGTCCTCCGGGAAGTACGCTCCGGACCTCGGCGAGGCGAACCCGCAGCAGATCTACACCGCCATGCTGACCGGTCCGCAGAACATGCCGAAGTTCTCCGACCGACAACTGTCCCCCGAAGAGAAGCAGGACATCGTCAGCTACGTCCGGCATGCCGCCGAGGCGCGCAGCCCGGGGGGCTACGGCCTGGGCGGCTTCGGCCCGACGTCCGAGGGCATGTTCGTCTGGATCGGCGCAATGGTCGCAATGATCGCCATCGCGATGTGGATCGGCGCGCGCACATGAGCCCCGTGAGTCGACGATGCGCGACGAGCCCCAGCGAGTCGCGAGGAGGAGCGAACGGATGAGCCCCGTGAGTCGACGATGCGCGACGAGCCCCAGCGAGTCGCGAGGAGGAGCGAACGCATGAGTGACCTCCACGGAACACCGCAGCCCTCCGACGCCGAACTGGCGGCGATGTCCAACGACGAACTGCTGGCGCTCGGCGGCAAGCTCGATGGCGTCGACATCGTCTTCAAAGAAGAGCGCTGGCCGGTCGAGGGCACCCGCGCCGAGAAACGCGCCGAGCGCACCGTGGCCTACTGGCTGCTGCTGGGCGGCCTGGCGGGGCTCGCGCTGCTGCTGGTCTTTGTGTTCTGGCCGTGGGAGTACGACCCGCACAGCTGGTGGTACAACCTGGCCACCCCGATGTACGGCCTGACGTTCGGCCTGTCGGTCCTGTCCATCGGGATCGGCGCGGTGCTCTTCCAGAAGAAGTTCATCCCCCAGGAGATCACCATCCAGGACCGCCACGACGGCGTCTCCCCGGAATTGCAGCGCAGGACCGTCGTGGGCAACCTGACCGACGCTCTCGACAGTTCAACCATCAAGCGCCGCAAAATGATCGGCGTATCGTTCGGCCTGGGTTTGGGCGCTTTCGGGCTCGGCACGCTGGTCGCGTTCGCCGGCGGACTGATCAAGAACCCGTGGAAGCCGGTGGTTCCCACCGCGGACGGCAAGAAGGCGGTGCTGTGGACGTCGGGATGGACCCCGCGATTCCACGGCGAGACCATTTACCTCGCGCGCGCCACCGGCGACGCCCATGCGCCGTTCACCAAGATGCGGCCCGAGGATCTCGACGCCGGCGGCATGGAGACGGTGTTCCCCTGGCGCGAGAGCGACGGCGACGGCACCACCGTCGAGTCGCATAGGTTGCTGTCGCGAATCCTGATGGGCGTCCGCAATCCGGTGATGCTCATCCGCATCAGGCCGGCCGACATGCACAAGGTGGTCAAGCGCCGAGGCCAGGAGAGCTTCAACTTCGGCGAGTTCTTCGCTTACACCAAGGTGTGCTCGCACCTGGGCTGCCCGTCCTCGCTGTACGAGCAGCAGACCTATCGAATCCTGTGCCCGTGCCACCAGTCGCAGTTCGACGCGTTGCACTTCGCGAAGCCGATCTTCGGACCCGCCGCCCGCGCGTTGGCGCAGCTACCCCTCACCATCGACGAGGATGGGTACCTGGTCGCCAACGGCGACTTCATCGAACCCGTTGGACCGGCCTTCTGGGAGCGCAAATCATGAGTCCGAAACTGGGCGAGGTCCTGGCCAAGCAGGGCGATGCGATCGACTCGCGCTACCACCCGTCGGCGGCGGTGCGACGCCAACTCAACAAGGTATTCCCGACGCACTGGTCATTCCTGCTCGGTGAAATCGCGCTGTACAGCTTCATCATCCTGCTGATCACCGGTGTCTACCTGTCGCTTTTCTTCGACCCGTCGATGGTGGAGGTCACCTATCAGGGCGTGTACCAGCCCCTGCGGGGTATCGAGATGTCGCGCGCCTACGCGTCGGCGCTCGACATCAGCTTCGAGGTGCGCGGCGGGTTGTTCGTCCGTCAGATCCACCACTGGGCGGCGCTGATGTTCGCGGCGGCGATCATGGTCCACCTCGCCCGCATCTTCTTCACCGGCGCATTCCGGCGACCGCGTGAGGCCAACTGGGTCATCGGGTCGTTGCTGCTGATCCTGGCGATGTTCGAGGGTTACTTCGGCTACTCCCTGCCGGATGACCTGCTTTCCGGCATCGGCCTGCGCGCTGCGATGTCGTCCATCACGCTCGGAATGCCGGTCATCGGGACTTGGTTGCACTGGGCGCTGTTCGGTGGCGACTTCCCCTGTGGCGGTGTCGGATACACCTGTGATGTCACCGGTGTCTTCCTCCCCCGCATGTACGCGCTGCACATCCTGCTGATCCCCGCCATCATCCTGGCGCTGATCGGCGCCCACCTGGCCCTGGTGTGGTTCCAGAAGCACACCCAGTTCCCAGGTCCGGGACGTACCGAGAAGAACGTTGTCGGCGTGCGTGTCATGCCGGTGTTCGCCGTGAAATCGGGCGCCTTCTTCGCAATGACGGCCGGCGTCCTGGGCCTGATGGGCGGCCTGGTCCAGATCAACCCGATCTGGGAGCTCGGCCCATACAAGCCCTCGCAGATTTCCGCGGGCAGCCAGCCAGACTTCTACATGATGTGGACCGAAGGCTTGGCGCGTATCTTCCCGCCGTGGGAGCTCTACCCGTTCGGCCACACCGTGCCGGCAGCGGTGTGGGTGGCCCTGATCATGGGCCTGATCTTCACGCTGCTGATCGCTTATCCGTTCCTGGAGAAGCGGTTCACCGGTGATGATGCCCACCACAACCTGCTCCAGCGTCCACGCGACGCTCCGGTGCGCACCGCTATCGGCGCCATGGCAATCGCCTTCTACATGGTGCTGACGCTGTCGGCCATGAACGATGTCCTCGCGTTCAAGTTCCACATCTCACTGAACGCGACGACGTGGATCGGCCGGATCGGCATGGTGATCCTGCCGCCGATCGTCTACTTCGTCGCCTACCGGTGGGCCGTCGGCCTGCAGCGCAGTGACCGGGATGTTCTCGAGCACGGAATCGAGACCGGCATCATCAAGCGACTGCCGCACGGCGCCTACATCGAACTGCACCAGCCGATCGGCCCGGTCGACGACCACGGCCATCCGGTCCCGCTCGAGTACCAGGGCGCCGCGTTACCGAAGCGGATGAACAAGCTGGGTTCAGCCGGCTCACCGGGTTCGGGCAGCCTGATCTTCCCGGATCCACCCGCTCAGGATCGTGCGCTCGCCGAGGCGGCACACGCCTCCGAGCGCCGGGCGCTCGCTGCGCTACGGGACTATCAGGACGGTCTGCACAAGGGCACCGAGACCGCCACCGCGGTTCGGACCGGCGTTCTGGTCGACCCGAAGGTTCCCGTCACCTACGAGAACAACGCGCTCGGCGACGGCGAGCGCAGCATTGCCGACAAGAGCGACACGACCCAGGACTGACGCCGCCCGAGCGCGTTGCAGGTTCGGGTGGTAGCAACACCACCCGACCGGATCACACCAGAGATCGGCCCCGCCCGGCCCCCGAAAAACCGGGGTCAGGCCGCGTCGAGAGCCGCTGACAACTGGCGTAGATAGATGACCGGGATGGCCATCATGGCGATGGTGATGAGCGCCGCGACGGTCAGCGCCGCCGAGGCCGCACTGTTGGATTCGATGGCCAACAGGTAGGCCGCAAGTGCCACCGCCAGCATCGCCGCACCCGTTGCGGTCAGCACGCCGAGGCCGCAGCGCAGCCACATCCGGTCCAACGCCTCCGCCGACAGCACGGCGCTGGAGTGCCTGGCCGGCATCGGACCCGGATAGCCGGGCGGATCGCGGTCCGCTGCGCCCGGCGAGGTCGCGTGCACGCCTGCCGAGGTTGCCAACCGGGCCGGTTCGGGGCCGCCGGCCGACAACGTCCCGTCCAGCGCGCTGCGTTGGGCCCGGCGCAGCAGCGGTATCGCCGAGGCGATCACCAGCGCTGAAACGACGATGATGACATAGAGCAACCACGGTGTGCCGGAACCGGTTTCAGCGGGCGGATGACCCCGGCCGAGGTCGACCAGCGCCACGGTGGACGCCACCGCCATACCCAGCACCAGCAACCAGATCACCGCGCACGCGGTGATCAGCGCACGGTTCACCGCCTCCGGGGAATCGGACAGTCGGCTGTTCAGCGGGCCCAGAAGACCGGTAAGTGCACTCATCCGGACCATCAGCAGCTGGTCTGTGCTGAGTTGCCGGTGTTCGACGACAACACCGTGCCGTCACTTGTAGTGATCGAACAGTTCAGCTTGCTGACCAAGAACAGGCTGGACGCTTGCACCGAGCCCACCTCCGACTGCGAAATAGGCGTGACCGTCAAGGACCACGGGATGTATACGTTGCGCTGGGTGCGTTGCCGGCCTGTCGCGTCGATGTACGTCACGGAGATGATGTCGCCGGGAGCTTTCGTCCCGGTGACCGAATAGGTGACCTGTCGAGGCCCCGCCGGCGTCGTGGGGGGCGGCGGCGGGGGCGGCGCCTCCGTCGTGACCGGTGGGGGCGGCGCCTCCGTCGTGACCGGCGGGGGCGGGACGATCGGTTCAGGTGTCACCGCCACCGTTGTTTCCGGTGGCGGAGGCGGAGGTGGCGGAGGTGGAGGTGGCGGTGGCGGTGGCGGTGGCGGTGGCGCCTCCGGGGGGGGCGGCGCCGGTTCCGGTGTGGTGGTGGTGATCTCGTCCTGCACGGGTGGGACGGACGTGGTGGTGGGCGTCCGGGAGGCCAACGGCGTGCTGTCGCGCTTGGTCACCAGCAACGCCACCGACACCACCAGCGCGATGGCGGCGATGATGGCCGTCACCCCGACCACCCACGGCCACCGGGGCGGGCGGGGATCTGGAACCACGTCACCCACGCGGTCGTAGCTGTCGTAGTCGTAGAGGTCGGAGTTGGCCGGCACGTACGGACCACTGGTGATCTGCTCGGACTCGGGCGCGGAGTATGCCTGGGAGGGGACCTCGGAGCCGGCGACGAACTCGTCGATCTCATGCGAGGATTCGCTACCGGCACCTGATCCGGTTTCGTCCTCCGGGAAATTCGGCCCGCTCATTACCGCCTGTCCTTCTCGACTGCTTCCCGTTCCCGCCGGGAAACACTACCCAACCGGGCGGGTGCAGCAAATGCGACAGAACCGTCGCGGATGAACTCGCGCCACGATTGTGACCTTCGAGGCGTGGTCAGTGCTTCTCGGGGCCGATGTAATACTCGAAAACCAGTCCGGAGACCGCGCCGAGCACCAGCACGATACCGGCGACGATGAGCCAGGGCAGCCACAGGGCGGCGCCCACCGCAGTGATCGAGAACGCCAGCGCGATGAGGATCGGCCACCAGCTGTGCGGACTGAAGAAGCCCAGCTCCCCTGCGCCGTCGCTGATCTCGGCATCCTCGTAGTCCTCGGGGCGGGTGTCGAGGCGCCGAGCGACGAACCTGAAGAACGTTCCGATGATCAACGACAGACCGCCGCTGAGGACCAGCGCCACCGTGCCGACCCACTCGAGACCGCCGTTGGCGAACAGTGCGGTCAACGTGCCGTAAGCAATCGACGACACCACGAAGAAGGCAGTCAGGATCTCGAAGATTCTCGCTTCAACATGCATTGCGCCGCCTCCCTAGTTCCGCACCGGGGGTGCCTGCTCGCCGCGCCGCGTGTCGAACGGGTGCGTGGTTTTTGCGACGGGTGACTGATTGATGGCCGCCAGCGCTTCGGCGTTGCTCTTGCCGGCGATCCGCTGCTGCAGGTACGCCTTGAAGTCGTTGGGCTCCACGACGCGGACCTCGAAGTTCATCATCGAGTGGTACGTGCCGCACATCTCCGCGCAGTGACCCACGAACGCACCGGTCCGGGTGATCTCACTGACCTGGAAGATATGGTCGGAGTGGTTGGCCTCCGGGTGGGGCATCACGTCCCGCTTGAAGAGGAATTCGGGCACCCAGAACGAGTGGACGACGTCAGCGGAGGCAATCTGGAACTCGATTCGCTTGCCGACGGGTAGCACCAGGACTGGGATCTGCGAGCTGGAACCCAGCGTCTCGACCTTGTCGTAGTTCAGGTAGCTGCGGTCCTCCGAGTTCAGCCCGCGCACCGGGCCGACACGTTCCTCACCGTGGGCGTCGACACCCTCGGGCTTCGAGACGTTGGCGGCCTTGCGTGCCGGATCCGCACCGTCGTAGTCCAGCGTGCCGTCGGCGAAGTCCACCTTCTGGTATCCGAACTTCCAGTTCCACTGGAACGCGGTGACATCGACCACGACCTCAGGGTTGGCGTCCTTGTGCAGCATCTTCTCCTGCACCACCACGGTGAAGTAGAACAGGACCGCGATGATCAGGAACGGCACCACCGTGAGTACCAACTCGAGCGGCATGTTGTAGCCGAACTGGCGCGGAAGTGTGGTGTCGGTTGATTTCCTGCGGTGGAACGCCGACGTCCAGAACAGCAGGCCCCACACGATGATGCCGACCGCGAAGGCCGCCATCACCGAGTAGATCCACAGGTCGTAGTTGGCGTGCGCTTCCGGGGTGATGCCCTTGGGCCAGCCCAGGCCGAGCACGTCTTTCCAGCTACATCCACTCAGCGTGACCGCCAGGGCGCTGAGCGTGACCGCCAGACCCGCCATTCGGAACCGACGAGAACGGCCTTGAGATAAGGCCAGCCCGCGGGTTTTCACGTCGGCGCCTCCTGTGTGAGTTCCAGTCCCAAACCGCATGTGAAAGCCAATTGCCCGATCCGCGGAACGCGGTTGCCGCGAACCGAATACTACGCAGCGTAGACCACACCCACCCATCAAGCTCGACACACCTGCCCGATCGGTTCCGCGGCGCGGTGCGCGCTGCGTGTGCCACCGGGAGTGCGGCATACTCAGCATCGATGTGCGGACTGCTTGCCCTGGTGTGTGACCCGGCCCGGTCCGTCACCGATGACCTCGTCGACGCGGTGGCCGGCGCGTCGCACCTGATGCGGCACCGCGGGCCCGACGAACCCGGGACCTGGTCGGATCACCGTGCGGTACTCGGCTTCAACCGGCTCTCGATCATCGACATCGCGCACAGCCATCAACCGCTGCGCTGGGGCCCGCGGGAGGCCCCGGACCGCTATGTGCTGGTGTTCAACGGCGAGATCTACAACTACCTGGAAATACGTGCAGTATTGCGTTCCGACTATGGTGCCGTCTTCGCGACCGAAGGAGACGGCGAGGCCATTGTGGCCGCCTTCCACTTCTGGGGGCCGGAATCGCTGACCCGACTGCGCGGCATGTTCGCCTTCGCCCTCTGGGACACCGTGTCCGGCGAACTGTTCTGCGCCCGCGACCCGTTCGGCATCAAGCCGCTGTTCCTGGCGACCGGCCCCGGCGGGACGGTCGTCGGCAGTGAGAAGAAATGCCTGCTGGATCTCGCCGGACCGCTCGGCGTCGACGTGGACGTGGACCGGCGGGCGCTGCAGCACTACACGGTGCTGCAATACGTGCCCGAACCCGAGACACTGCACACCGGGGTGCGTCGGCTGGAGTCCGGGTGTTACGCCCGGATCAGGCCCGGGCAGGCGCCCGTCGTCACGCGCTATTTCGCACCCCGGTTCGCCGCCGTTCCATTCCTGGCGGGTCACGAGCGGGACCGCTACGACGAGATCACCGCGGTCCTCGAGGACTCCGTCGCAAAGCACATGCGCGCCGATGTCACGGTGGGCGCGTTCCTGTCCGGTGGCATCGACTCGACGGCGATCGCGGCGCTGGCCATCCGGCACAACCCGAAGCTGATCACCTTCACCACCGGCTTCGAGCGGGAAGGTTTCTCCGAGGTGGATGTGGCCGTGGCGTCGGCAAAGGCAATCGGCGCCCGCCACATCAGCAAGGTGGTCAGCCAGTCCGAGTTCGTCGCGGCGCTGCCGGAGATCGTCTGGTATCTCGACGAACCGGTGGCCGACCCGGCGCTGGTGCCGCTGTTCTTCATCGCCCGCGAGGCGCGCAAGCATGTCAAGGTGGTGCTCTCCGGCGAGGGCGCCGACGAGTTGTTCGGCGGCTACACCATCTACCGTGAGCCGTTGTCGCTCAAGGCTTTCGACTATGTTCCAGGACCACTTCGACGGTCCCTGGGCAAGGCGTCGCGACCGCTGCCGGAGGGGATGCGGGGTAAGAGCCTGCTGCATCGCGGTTCGCAGACGCTCGAACAGCGCTACTACGGCAATGCCCGCAGCTTCTCCGACGAGCAGCTGCGCGCGGTGCTGCCCGATTTCCGTGCGGACTGGACGCACACCGACGTCACCGGCCCGATCTACGCCGAATCGGCCGGCTGGGACCCGGTGGCGCGCATGCAGCACATCGACCTGTTCACCTGGCTGCGCGGCGACATCCTGGTCAAGGCCGACAAGATGACGATGGCCAACTCGCTGGAACTGCGGGTGCCGTTCCTGGATCCCGAGGTTTTCGCCGTCGCATCCCGGTTGCCGTACGACCAGAAGATCACCAGGACGACGACGAAGTACGCATTGCGCCGGGCACTGGAGCCGATCGTGCCGGCGCACGTGCTGCACCGGGCCAAACTCGGCTTCCCGGTGCCGATCCGGCACTGGCTGCGCGCCGGTGAACTGCTGGAATGGGCGTACGGCATGGTGGATGCGTCGCAGGCCGGTAAGTACGTCGACCTGGCGGCGGTGCGCCGCATGCTCGACGAACACCGCACCGGCGCCAGCGATCACAGCAGGCGGCTGTGGACGGTGCTGATCTTCATGTTGTGGCACGCGATCTTCGTCGACGCCACCGTGGTGCCGGCGATCAGCGAGCCCACCTACCCCGTCGAGCTGTAGCGCGATACCTCGCGAGCAGACAGAGAATCACCCCTGATCGCGTGGTTTGGGGTAATTCGGTGTCTGGTCGCGGCGGAAACGGCTATAGCAGTGCGGTGCAGATCTCGCTGGCGGCGGTGGCGCCGTAGGCGTCCCTGAGTCGCTCGATCCCGGCGTCGCGGTTCCAGGCCCAGTTTTGCGTGCCGGTGGACTCCAGCACCAGCACCGCCACCAGTGAACCCAGCTGGGCAGCGCGCTCGAGGCTCAGCCCGGCACTGCGGCCGGTCAGGAAGCCGGCCCGGAAGGCGTCACCGACACCCGTCGGGTCGGTCTGGCTGGTCTCCGGCACAACATCGACGTGCAGGGTGGTGCCGTCGGGTTGCACCACGTCGACGCCCTTGGCGCCCACCGTGGTGACCCGCAGGCCGATCTGGCCCATCACGTCGGCTTCGGTCCAGCCGGATTTGCTCAGCAGCAGATCCCACTCGTAGTCGTTGGTGAACAGAATCTCGGCGCCGCCGATAAGAGCCCGGATCTGATCGCCCGACAGCCGGGCGAGCTGCTGGGACGGATCGGCAGCGAACGGGAGCCCCAGCTCCCGACACTCCTCGGTGTGCCGGAACATGGCGTCCGGATCGTTGGCGCCGACGATCACCAGTTCCGGTGCGCCACTTGACTTCACCACATCGACAAGCGAGATGTTGCGGGCCTCCGACATGGCACCCGGATAGAACGAGGCGATCTGCGCCATATCCTCGTCGGTTGTGCACATGAACCGCGCGGTGTGTGCCGTCCGTGAGACCCGCACCGACGTACAGTCCACGCCCGCAGCCTCCAGCCAGGCCCGGTATTCATCGAAGTCGAGTCCGGCGGCACCGACCAGAGCGGCGTCGCCACCGAGCACGCCGATGGCGTAGGCCATGTTGCCGGCGACGCCACCGCGGTGCACCACCAGGTCGTTGACGAGAAAGCTCAACGACACCTTTTGGAGATGTTCGGCGAGCAACTGCTCGGAGAACCGTCCAGGGAAGCGCATGAGATGGTCGGTCGCGATCGACCCGGTCACCGCAATGGTCACGACGCTGCACCCTTCATCCCTAAGCTCACCTAGCGAACCCTACCCAATCCGACGGTCACGCTGATCTCGGGCGGTGTGCGCTAACCTGCCTAGCAGGGCCAGCGGACCGCCGGAGTTCGCAGCCGGTGACAAAGTCCACGTGCAGGCTAACTGCGGGAGTAACCAATGGCGGGCCCTAATCAGCCGCACGGTGCCGATCCCTACCCCAACTGGGGGCTGCCCTACCCCGAGACCTACGGCGCTCTGCCCCCGGCTCCGACCCACCCGCCTCCGTTGCCGCGCCCCAAGCCGCAGCGCGGGCGAACGATCGCAGTCGTCCTGACGAGTTTGGCGGTGCTGGCGGGACTCGTCGCGGCCGCGATGTTCGCCGCCCGTGACAACGCCGCCGGCCAACCGGCGGCACTGACTGCCGGCAGCGCGAAGCGGGCCATACAGAACTATCTCGACGCCCTGTCCGACGGTGACGTCCAGGTCATCTCCCGCAACACGCTGTGCGGGCTCTACGACGGGGTGCGGGATCGCCGGACCGACGACGCGCTCGCCCGGTTGTCCAGCGATGCGTTCACCAAGCAGTTTTCCCGTGCCGAGGTGACGTCGGTGGACACGATGGTGTTCGCCTCGGCCAACAGTGCACAGGCGCTGTTCTCGATGAAAGTCGCTCCCGCTGCGGGCAGCCGCGACGAGGGCGGCAACGAACGCCAGGCGGTGGCCCAACTGCTGGTCCACGACAACGAGATCCTGGTGTGTTCCTACGTCCAGCGGACCGCCGGAATGTTCTAGCCGAGTCGACGAACCACCGAGGTACGAGGTGGTGAGGAGCGAGGCAATCAGACCGAGCCGAGTGGACGAACCACCGAGGTACGAGGTGGTGAGGAGGTCAGTTGAATGAGTCTCCGCAGGCGCATGAGCCAGCGGCATTCGGGTTGTCGATGGTGAAGCCCTGCTTCTCGATGGTGTCGACGAAGTCGATGGTTGCGCCCTGCACATAGGGGGCGCTCATCCGATCGACCGTCAGCCTGACGCCGCCGAAGTCCGCGTTCAGGTCGCCGTCGAGCGAGCGGTCGTCGAAGAACAGGTTGTAGCGCAGGCCGGCGCAACCACCGGGCTGGACGGCGATGCGCAACGCCAAGTCGTCACGGCCCTCCTGATCCAGCAGCGACTTCGCCTTCGCCGCGGCCGCCTCGGTCAAGTTCACGCCGTGAGTGGTGGTGGCCGACTCGTCCTGAACAGTCATTGCGTCTCCTCATGGCTTGCGGGCCTACTTCGAAGGGCAGCACCGCCCGGTGCCAACCAGTTATCTCAACGGTACCTTGTTCGGCCGCTATTCCCGAAGTTCTGCCAGCTGCTGCGCGGTGCGCCGGGCCAAGCCGGAAAGCTGGTTGGCCGCGTCGTCGATAGCGCGTTGCACCGAACCCGCGTAGTCGGCGATCGCGTAGGCCGCCCGGACGCCGGCGGAGTTCAGGGTCGCCGTATCAAGCGTCACCTGCCCGGCGAGCACCACTACCGGGACGCCGTGGGCACGAGCAGCGGCGGCCAGCGCACTGACCACCTTGCCGCGCAGCGATTGATCGTCGAACCGGCCTTCCCCGGTAATGATCAGCTGTGCGGCGGCGACGTCGGAGGGCAGGTCGGTGAATTCAGCGATGATCGCCGCGCCGGACTCCCGGCGGCCACCCATCCCCAGCAGAGCAGCGCCGATACCCCCGGCCGCGCCGGCGCCCGGTTCGGCGCTGACCGCCCGTCCGGCCGCCCGGTCCAGTTGTCCGCCCCACACCGTCAACCGCTGTTCGAGCAGCACCACCGTGTCGGGGTCCGCGCCCTTCTGCGGGCCGAACACGGCGGCCGCGCCTGCCGGGCCGAGCAGAACGTGTTCGACGTCGGTGGCCGCGATCAGATCCACCCCGACCAGCCGCGCACGCGCGGTGCCCAGTCCGCCGAGCGCCGCCACCAAGCCGCGGCCGCCGTCGGTGCATGCACTTCCACCCAGCCCGACCGCGATCCGCCGGGCACCCGCCGACAGGGCGGCGTCCATCAGCTGACCGACACCGGTGCTGTGCGCGGTGAGCGCCGTCTGCACCGACGGTCCACCCGGTAGCAGCGCCAGACCGCAGGCCTGGGCGCACTCGATGTAGGCGGTGCCCGAATCCACGTCGTACACCCAGTCCGCGTCGACGTCGGCCGCCATCGGACCGGACACCCGGGTGCGCCGCCGCTCTCCGAGCCGGCTGGCCAGGACGTCGACGAAGCCGGGGCCGCCGTCGGACTGCGGTGCCAGGACGAGGTCGTCGTCGGGCCGCGCCTGCCGCCAACCGTCGGCGATGGACGCGGCGGCCTGCACCGCGGTCAAACTGTCACCGAAGCAGTCTGGCGCGATCAGTACTCGCAGGGCGGCCGTCATAGCTGCAGATTAGGCGCGGTCGGAGGCGGGTGCATTCCGGGCGGCGCGCACCGCGAAGTAACCTGGCAGGCGTGAAGCTGCTGGGCCGGAACAGCCGTGACGGCGACAACGACGGAACCGGCGAACTCGCCGACGCCGGCGCATCGCCGTCTGAGGAGATCGAACCCACCGCCGGGGCGAAGCAGACGGCCCCCAAGGGTCGGCCCACCCCCAAACGCGATGGCAACATCCGTCGCGGTCCGGTGGCACCAGCGCCGTTGACGATGGCCGAGGCCCGGACGCGGCGCAAACAGCTGCGGGGTCCGAAGCTGACCAAAGCGGAGCGCAGAGCGGCGCGGGCCGAGCGCAGTGCCCGCTCGCAGCTGCGCCGCGAGAAGATGATGGCCGGGGAGCAGGCGTACCTGCTGCCCCGCGACCAGGGGCCGGTCCGGGCCTACGCGCGCGACATCGTGGACTCGCGGCGCAACGTGCTGGGGCTGTTCATACCGGCAATGCTGGTCATCATGTTCTTCACGTTCGGCTTTCCGCAGTTGCAGCTGTTCGTCTCCCCCGCGATGCTGCTGATAATGGCGGCCATGCTGATCGACGGCATCCTGGTGGCCCGCAAGGTACGCCGCAAGGTGGACGTCAAGTTCCCGGGCAACGCCGAGGGTTCCTGGAAGCTGGGTTTCTACGCTGCCGGACGCGCTTCGCAGATACGCCGCATGCGGGCCCCGCGGCCGCGAGTCAATCGCGGCGACAAGATCGACTGACCGCCCGGGCAGTTCATGCGCACCCTGGTGCTCGGCGGCATACGGTCGGGCAAGTCCCGTTGGGCCGAACAGGCCGTCGCCGAATCCGCGCCCGCCGCGGCCCCGGTGCGGTATCTCGCGACCGGCCCCGACGCCCGTTCCGATCCGGCGTGGGCGCAGCGCGTCGCCGCGCACCGGGCCCGCCGGCCGGCCCATTGGCAGACCGTCGAAGGCACCGACGTCGCAATGCAACTGCGTGCCGATCCGGCGGCCACCCTCGTCGACGATCTCGGCGGATGGCTGGCCGACACGATGGATCGCACTGACGCGTGGGCCGCCGGGTCGGTCACCGAATCCGTCGACGACCTGGCCGATGCGGTGGCGGCGTTCCCTGCTGTGCTGATGCTGGTAAGTCCCGAGGTCGGCCTGACAGTGGTACCCGCCACCGAGGCGGGCCGTCGGTTCGCCGACGCACTGGGCGAACTCAACCAGCGTCTGGCGGCGGTCTGCGATCGGGTGGTGCTGGTGGTCGCCGGGGTGGCCGTCCCCATCAAACCGGAACGAGGCTAGATGGCTTTCCCGCATGTCGCACCACCCGACGCCGCCGCGGCGGCGGCCGCGCGCAACCGCCAAGACTGCCTGACGAAGCCGCCGGGTTCGCTGGGCCGCCTCGAGGAGCTGTCGGTGTGGGTGGCGTCGTGTCAGGGCACCTGCCCGCCGCGGCAGTTCGAGCGCGCGCGGGTGGTGGTGTTCGCCGGGGATCACGGCGTCGCCCGAAGCGGCGTGTCAGCCTATCCGCCCGAGGTAACCGCCCAGATGGTGGCGAACTACGCCGCCGGCGGAGCCGCGATCAACGTCCTCGCCGCCGCCGCCGGGGCGACCGTGCGGGTGATCGACATCGCGGTGGACGCAGACCCACCCTCGGAGGAGATCGCGGTACACAAAGTGCGTCGCGGAAGTGGCGACATCGCGGTATCCGACGCGCTGTCCGCCCACGAGGTGGACACGGCCGTCGCGACGGGTCGGTCCATCGCCGACGAGGAGGTCGACGCCGGCGCGGACCTGCTGATAGCCGGCGACATGGGCATCGGAAACACCACGGTCTCAACGGTTCTGGTGGCGGCACTGACCAACACCGAGCCAGTGGCGGCGGTGGGACGCGGCACCGGTGTGGACGATGCGGGCTGGATGCGCAAGACCGCCGCGGTACGCGACGCCCTCTACCGCGCGCACGCCGTGCGGTCCGACCCGGTCGGGCTGCTGCGGGTGGCCGGTGGCGCCGATTTCGCGGCCATCGCCGGCTTCCTGGCGCAGGCGGCCGTCCGGCGCACCCCGGTGCTACTCGACGGCGTGGTGGTCACCGCGGCCGCGCTGGTCGCCGAGCGAATGGCGCCCGGCGCGCGGGCATGGTGGCGGGCCGGACACCGGTCGTCCGAACCAGCCCACACGATCGCGCTGAATCAGCTCGAGCTCGAACCGATCCTCGACCTGCAGATGCGCCTTGGCGAAGGCAGCGGTGCCGCGGTCGCCCTGCCCATCCTTCGGGCAGCAATCGCCACCCTGGCGGACATGGCGACATTCGACTCGGCCGGTGTTTCGGGCCGTGCCAACCCATGATCCGTTGCCTCGCAGCGACTTTCGCATTCGGTACGATACTGCCCGTACGCGCTGGTCAGCCGCTGGGCCGTGGGATTCTGACGGCGCTACCGGTGGTGGGCGTTGCCCTGGGCGTACTGACCGCCGGGGTGGCCTGCGCCGCGGGGGCGCTGTTCGGCGCCGGTAGCGCGATTGCCGGACTGCTGGCAGTGGCGGTGCTGCTGCTGGCCACCCGCGGCTTGCATGTCGACGGTCTGGCCGACACGGTCGACGGCCTAGGTTGCTACGGCCCACCCGAGCGCGCGCTGGCGGTGATGCGCGACGGTGCCACCGGCCCGTTCGGCGTCGCGGCGGTGGTGCTGGCGATCGCCTTGCAGGGTCTGGCGTTCTCGGCCGCCACGGCGCCGGGCGTGATCGTCGCAGTGACGGCCGGACGGGTGGCGGCGCTACTGGCCTGCCGGCGGTCGGTGCCGGCGGCCTCGGGCAGTTCGCTGGGGGCCGCAGTCGCCGGGACGCAACCGGTCTGGGTGCTCGCCTTGTGGGCCCTGGCGCTCAGCGCGACTTCGGTGTGGGCTGCCCCCCGGCCGTGGCAGGGCCCCGTGGTGGTGGTGAGCGCCCTGCTGGTGGCTGCTTTGCTGATCGCGCACTGTGTGCGACGGTTCGGCGGGATCACCGGTGACGTGCTGGGTGCGGCCGTCGAGGTGACGACGACCCTGACGGCGCTGGGCCTGGCCGCGGGCTGAATCAGCCGAGCCGGGCCATCCAACCATGGGTGTCGGCGAAGGTGCCGCGCTGGATGCCGGTGAGCGTGTCGCGCAGTGCCATCGTGACCTCGCCGGGTTCGCCGCCGGCCACGGTGAACTCGCCGTCGCCGTACCTGACCACCGACACCGGGGTGATCACCGCGGCGGTGCCGCACGCGAACACCTCGGTGATCTCACCGGTGGCCGCTCCCTTCCGCCACTCCTCGACATCGATCTTGCGTTCCTCCACCACGAAGCCCGCGTCGGTTGCCAACTGCAGCAACGAATCCCGCGTGATTCCGGGCAGCAGCGAACCCGACAACTCCGGGGTCACCAACCGTGCCGAGCCGCGGCTGCCGAACACGAAGAACAGGTTCATGCCGCCCATCTCCTCGATGTAGCGACGTTCGATGGCATCCAGCCACACCACCTGGTCGCAGCCGTGGTCGGCGGCCTCCGCCTGGGCCAGCAGAGACGCTGCGTAATTGCCGCCGAACTTGGCCGCGCCGGTGCCACCCGGACTGGCCCGCACGTACTCAGTGGACAGCCACACGCTGACGGGCTTGATACCGCCCTTGAAGTACGCGCCGGCGGGCGAGCCGATCACCAGGTAGCGGTATTGGTTGGCGGGACGCACGCCCAGCCCCGGCTCGGTGGCGAAGACGAACGGCCGCAGATACAGCGATGCCTCGCCGCCGGCGGGCGGCACCCACGCGCCGTCGACGGCGATGAGTTGGCGCAGCGACTCGATGAACAACTGCTCCGGCAATTCGGGAATCGCCAGCCGGTGCGCCGACGAACGCAACCGGGCGGCGTTGGCCTCGGGCCGGAACGAAACGATCGAACCGTCGGTCCAGCGGTACGCCTTGAGGCCCTCGAAGACCTCCTGGGCGTAGTGCAGGACGATGGCCGACGGGTCGAGTTCGATCGGTCCGTACGGCAGCACGGCGGCGTTGTGCCAGCCGGTGCCTGCGGTGTATTCGATCGACACCATGTGGTCGGTGTGATAGCGCCCAAATCCTGGATCGGCCAGGATTTCGGCTCTCACCTCGTCGCTTGCCGGTTTGGTGTTGCGGGCAAGCGAGAATTCGAGGAGGCCCTTGGTCATGTGCCAATCCTATAACTGCCGACCATCGAATTCGGCCGGCGCCGGCGACATCCTATTTCGTGCGAACGTCAACGAATGGCGGCCTGACCACCTCACATTCGATCGGCCGGCCACGGACGTCAACGGTGACGTGGCCGCCGTCCTCGATGCCGGCCGCGGTGTCGACGAGCGCCAGCGCGATACCGACTTTCAGTGTCGGAGAGAAGGTTCCCGAGGTCGTCACACCGACCGGTGTCGCGCCGTCGAGCACCGTGAGGCCAGCCCGCAACACGCCCCGGCCGACCGCTCGCAACCCGCGCAGCAACCGCTGCGACCCCGCTTCCTTCTCGGCGAGTAGCGCATCCCGGCCCCAGAAGGCGTCCTTGCGCCAACCGATCGCCCAGCCGCAGCGGGCCTGCAGCGGCGAAATGTCCAGCGACAGTTCGTGGCCGTGCAGCGGGTAGCCCATCTCGGTGCGCAGGGTGTCGCGGGCCCCCAAGCCCGCCAACTCGCCGCCGGCAGCGCCGACCGCGGACACCAGTGCATCGAACACCACGCCGGCGAAATCCCACGGCGGCAGCAGTTCGTAGCCGTGCTCGCCGGTGTAACCGGTGCGGCACACCCGCACCGGCACGCCGGCGACATCGGCATCCTCAAAGCCCATGTAGCCCATGCCGGCCGGCAGGCCCAGCGCGGCGAGCACCCCGGCCGACCGGGGGCCCTGCACCGCCAGCACGGCATACGATCGATGCTGATCGGTGATCGTAATGCTCTCTGGTGCAATGGTTTTCATCGCGGCCACCACCGCGGCGGTGTTGGCGGCATTGGGCACCAGGAACACCTCGTCGTCAGCGACGTAGTAGGCGATCAGGTCGTCGACGACGCCGCCTGTCTCGGTGCAGCACAGCGTGTACTGCGCCTTGCCGGGCCCGATCCGGGACAAGTCGTTGGTCAGCGCCGAGTTGACGAACTCCGCCGCGCCGCGACCGCGCACCAGCGCCTTGCCGAGATGACTGACGTCGAACAGGCCGACGGCGTTGCGGGTGGCATTGTGTTCGCTGACCGTGCCCGCATAAGAGACCGGCATGAGCCAGCCGCCGAATTCGGCGAAGCTGGCGCCGAGTTCACGATGGCGGTCTTCGAGCGGGCCGTGCAGCAGGTTCTCACTCACGCCGAACCACACTAATCCCCCGCCCAGTGTGCGATCTCGTACGCCATGTCGCCGGGATGCGTACCGTATCGCACGGTCACCGCATCACTCGCCCGCCATTCCCCGTGGATAGGGTGATCGGCGTGAGTTCCGAACCTGGTTATCAGCCCCCTGCCGTCTCCGTCGCCGCAAAACTACCCACCCGCGGCGTGGGCGGTGCGGTCCTGATCGTTGCGGTGGTCAGCAGCGACCCCGACGACCCGAAGGGGTCGGTCTCAGTCGTCGCCAACCCGTTCCTGGACGCCGAGGCCACCGGCGAGATCGAGGTCGCACTGGCGGCCTTGGGCGCGAAAGGCGGCGCCGAACAGCTGACCCGGTTGCTGGTGCCGTCGCTGCCGGTGGCCAGCGTGCTCGCGGTCGGTCTGGGCAAGCCGCGCGACGAGTGGCCGGCCGAGGTGATCCGCAAGGCTGCCGGTGCGGCCGCCCGGTCGTTGACCGGGGTGCAAACCGTGTTGACCACATTGTCCGAGCTCAATCCCGCCGCCACGGTCGAGGGCTTGATCCTGGGTTCCTACCGCTTCACCGACTTCCGCAGCGACAAGACCGCACCCAAGGAACCCGCCCTGCGGGCTGTCACGTTGTTGTCCACCGCCCCCGACGCCAAGAAGCAGGCCCAACGGGCCACCGTGATCGCCTCCGCCGTGGCGACCGCGCGCGATTTGGTCAACACTCCGCCGAGTCATCTCTACCCGGCCGAGTTCGCCACCCGCGCAAAGGCTTTCGGCGAAGGCGCCGGGCTTGAGGTTCAGGTGCTCGACGAGAAGGCCCTCGAGAAGGCCGGCTACGGCGGCATCTTGGGGGTGGGCATGGGGTCGTCACGGCCGCCGCGACTGGTGCGGCTGACGCACCGCTGCGGTAGGCGGAGGGCGAAGAAGGTGGCGCTGGTGGGCAAGGGCATTACGTTCGACACCGGCGGCATCTCGATCAAGCCGGCCGCCTCGATGCATCATATGACCTCCGACATGGGCGGGGCAGCCGCGGTCATCGCGACGATGGCCATGGCCGCGCGCTGCAACCTGCCGATCGACGTGATCGCCACCGTGCCGATGGCCGAGAACATGCCGTCGTCGACGGCGCAGCGCCCGGGCGACGTACTCACCCAGTACGGCGGAATCACCGTCGAGGTACTCAACACCGACGCCGAGGGCAGGCTCATCCTCGCCGATGCAATCGTGCGTGCTTGCGAGGACAATCCGGACTACCTGATCGAGACATCGACCTTGACCGGCGCCCAAACGGTAGCCCTGGGCGCGCGGATCCCCGGGGTGATGGGATCCGAGCAGTTCCGTGACCGCGTCGCCGCCATCTCGCAGGACGTCGGCGAGAACGGCTGGCCGATGCCCCTGCCCGACGAACTCGCCGACGACCTGAAATCAACGGTGGCCGACCTGGCCAACGTCAGCGCGCAACGGTTCGCCGGCATGCTGGTGGCCGGCGTCTACCTGGGGGAGTTCGTCGCCGACGGCGTGCAGTGGGTTCACATCGACGTGGCCGGGCCGGCGTACAACACCGGAAGCCCGTGGGGTTACACCGGCAAGGGCGGTACGGGCGTGCCCGCGCGCACCATGTTCGCCGTACTCGAGGACATCGCCGCGAACGGTTAGCCGGGACCTTCGAGCTCGTCACGCAATGCGCGACGGCGTTCGATGCGTCTGCGTGCGTCATAATCGCGCATCCGCTGCGGGTAACCGATCTTCTGCACGTCGTAAACGGGGATCTGCAACCTGTCGGCCAGTCTCCTGGCGTCGCGCTCGGTGCCGGCCTTGCGACGGGTCCACTCGCCGTCGCCGGCCACCAGGACGACGGTGAGGTCGGTGACCGTCGTTTTGGGCTCGACGAAGCCCTCGACTCCGGACCGCTGAGCGACCCAGGCGCGCAGGTATCTCAGGTCGTCCGCGGACCCACCGGTCGACGAGCGGCGGCGGAGCCGGAGGCGGAGGCGGTCGAAGAATCCCAACGTGCGCACGCTCCTCGGGCGGTAACGGGCTTGTCTCACTTTCGATAGTGCCAGAGCGACATGTGACAGGATTGGTTCGCCAATCCACATGGGTACCCGACTCGATACACGACGCTGTGGTAAGCCAGAGTTCGACCCGACTGACCGTCCGAGGAGTCAAACGACATGGCCGTGTCCGTACAGATGCCCGCACTCGGTGAGAGCGTCACCGAAGGGACTGTCACCCGCTGGCTCAAACAGGAGGGGGACACGGTCGAAGTCGACGAGCCCCTGCTCGAGGTGTCGACCGACAAGGTCGACACCGAGATCCCGTCCCCGGTCGGCGGCATCCTGACCAGGATCGTCGCCCATGAGGACGACACCGTGGAGGTCGGCGGTGAGCTCGCCGTGATC
Organism: uncultured Mycobacterium sp.; assembly: GCA_964387245.1. Classification (GTDB taxonomy): domain Bacteria; phylum Actinomycetota; class Actinomycetes; order Mycobacteriales; family Mycobacteriaceae; genus Mycobacterium. The sequence goes on along the minus strand of CAYLWH010000001.1, from coordinate 62,460 downwards.
GGTGACGCGGGCGAGGTCCGCGATGACAACACGTCTGCGCCCGCTCCAGAGCCCGCGCCAGAGCCCGCCGCGGCCACCCCGCAGGCCGGCCCGCCGCCGGCGGCGCAGGCCGCTGAGCCCGAGCCGGTTCCGACGACACCCGCCGCACCGGCGGCCTCGTCCGGCAGCGGTTCGAGCACCCCGGTGCTCATGCCCGAACTCGGAGAATCGGTCACCGAAGGCACTGTCACCCGTTGGCTGAAGAAGGTCGGCGACCCGGTCGAGGTCGACGAGCCACTCGTCGAGGTCTCCACCGACAAGGTCGACACCGAGATCCCGTCACCGGTGGCCGGGACGCTGCTGTCGATCACTGCCGAGGAAGACGACACGGTCGCGGTCGGCGGCGAGTTGGCGAAGATCGGTGACGCAGATGCCGCTGCGGCCTCGACACCCGCACCGGAACCGAAGCCCGAGCCCGCCGCCGCCCCCGCTCCGGCTCCCGCGCCCAAGCCCGCTCCCGCTCCTGCTCCCGCCCCCGCATCCGCTCCGGCTCCGGCTCCGGCGGCTGCGTCACCCGCCGCGGCCTCAGCCGCAGCCGCTTCCGACGGCGTCCCGTATGTCACGCCGCTGGTGCGAAAACTGGCTTCCGAGAACGCCGTTGACCTCACCACGGTGAAGGGCACCGGCGTCGGGGGGCGGATCCGCAAGCAGGACGTGCTGGCCGCCGCCGAGGCCAAGAAGACCCCCGCTCCGGCCACCGCACCCAGTGCTCCGGCGTCCGCATCGGCGCCGGTCAGCCCGGGACCGATGGCACACCTGCGCGGTACCACCCAGAAGGCCAACCGGATTCGTCAGCTGACCGCCAAGAAGACCCGCGAGTCACTGCAGACCACCGCGCAGCTGACCCAGACCCACGAGGTCGACATGACCAAGATTGTGGCGCTGCGGGCCAAGGCCAAGAAGGCCTTCGCCGAGAACGAAGGTGTCAACCTGACCTACCTGCCGTTCATCGCCCGTGCTGTGATCGATGCACTCAAGGCACACCCCAACATCAACGCCAGCTACAACGAGGACACCAAGGAGATCACCTACTACGACGCCGAGAACCTCGGCTTCGCGGTCGACACCGAGCAGGGTCTGCTCTCCCCCGTGGTACACAATGCGGGCGACCTCTCGTTGGCCGGTCTGGCCCGCGCTATCAACGACATCGCCGACCGCGCCCGGTCGGGCAAACTCAAGCCGGACGAGCTGTCGGGCGGGACGTTCACCATCACCAACATCGGCAGCCAGGGCGCGTTGTTCGACACTCCGATTCTGGTGCCACCGCAGGCGGCGATGCTGGGTACCGGCGCGATCGTCAAGCGGCCACGGGTGGTTGTCGACGAGAACGGCAACGAGTCGATCGGCGTGCGGTCCATCTGCTACCTGCCGCTGACCTATGACCACCGCCTGATCGATGGCGCGGACGCCGGACGCTTCTTGACCACCGTCAAGAAGCGTCTTGAAGAAGGTGCGTTCGAGGCCGACCTGGGGCTGTAGCACGTGCCAGCCAAGGCAGAGTCCACCATCGCGATCTCCGGATCGTCGGGGCTCATCGGGACCGCATTGGTCACCGCGCTGCAGGCCGACGACCATCGGGTGCTGCGCATCGTCCGTCGTAGACCATCGAGTTCCGATGAAGTGCAGTGGAATCCGGACGCCGGCCGCCTCGACCCGAGCGTGCTCTCCGGCGTCGATGCGGTGGTCAACCTGTGCGGGGTCAACGTCGGGGGCGGGCGATGGTCCGGCGCATTCAAGCAGAGCCTGCGCGACAGCCGCATCGACCCCACCGAAGTACTCGCCGAAGCCGTCGCCGAAGCAGGTGTGCCGACCCTCGTCAACGCCAGCGCGGTCGGCTACTACGGCGACACCCACGACCGCACCGTCGACGAAACGGCAACGGCGGGGTCCGGTTTCCTCGCCCAGCTGTGCATCGATTGGGAGGAGGCCACCGCGGCCGCGTGCGACGCCGGCGCCCGGGTGGTCCGCGCCCGTACCGGTTTGGTGCTGGCCCCGACGGGCGGGGTGCTCGGGCGGCTGCGCCCGCTGTTCTCGGTCGGGCTGGGCGCGCGCCTGGGCAACGGGCGCCAGTACATGCCGTGGATCAGCCTCGAGGACGAGGTGCGCGCCCTGATCTTCGCGATCACCCACGACCAGCTGTCCGGCCCGGTCAACCTGACCGGGCCGGCACCGGTCACCAACGCCGAGTTCACCTCCGCACTGGGTCGAGCGGTGAACCGTCCGACCCCAATGATGGTGCCCGGCGCAGCGTTGCGCATCGCCGTCGGCGAGTTCGCCGGCGAAGGTCTGCTGGCCGGGCAGCGGGCCGTCCCCGCCGTGCTCGAACGCGCCGGTTTCACCTTCCACCACAACACAATCGGCGAGGCGCTCGCGTATGCGACGGACCGCTTATGAGTGTTTCGATCCGGGCCGGTACCGATCCGATCGAGATACGTCAGCTCGGCACGGTGGACTACCGGACGGCCTGGCAACTGCAGCGTGACGTCGCCGACGCCCGTGCGGCCGGCGGTCCGGACACACTGCTGCTGCTTGAGCATCCGCCGGTCTTCACCGCGGGCCGTCGCACCGAACAATACGAGCGCCCGGCTGACGGTACGCCCGTCATCGACACCGACCGCGGCGGCAAGATCACCTGGCATGGCCCGGGCCAGTTGGTGGGCTATCCGATCGTGCGTCTGGCCGAGCCGTTGGATGTGGTGAATTTCGTTCGGCGCCTTGAGGAATCGCTCATCAACGTGTGCGCCGACCTGGGTCTGGCGACCGGCCGGGTGGACGGCCGGTCCGGTGTGTGGTCACCCGCGGGCGGTGGGCGGCCCGCCCGCAAGATCGCCGCCATCGGCGTCCGGGTGGCCCGCGCGACCACGCTGCACGGATTCGCGCTGAACTGTGATTGCGACCTCGCCGCGTTCGGCAACATCGTGCCGTGCGGCATCGCCGACGCCGGGGTGACCACGCTGTCGGCCGAGGCCGGGCGACGGATCACCGTCGACGACGTCCGCAGCCGCGTCGCCGACGCGGTCTGCGACGCGCTCGACGGACGCCTTGAAGTCCGCGGGCACAATCCGCCCCGCGTAACATCGCAGGCGTGAGCGTCGACCCGGGTAACCGCAAGCTGCTGCGGCTCGAGGTCCGCAACGCGCAGACCCCGATCGAGCGCAAACCACCGTGGATCAAGACCCGGGCCCGAATGGGACCGGAGTACACCGAACTGAAGGCACTGGTGAAGCGCGAGGGGCTGCACACGGTGTGCGAGGAAGCGGGCTGCCCCAACATCTACGAATGCTGGGAGGATCGCGAGGCCACTTTCCTCATCGGCGGTGAGCAGTGCACCCGCCGTTGCGACTTCTGCCAGATCGACACCGGCAAGCCCGGCGACCTGGACCGGGACGAGCCGCGACGCGTCGCCGAAAGCGTGGCCGCAATGGGGTTGCGCTATTCGACGGTCACCGGCGTAGCGCGCGACGATCTGCCCGACGGCGGCGCCTGGCTGTACGCCGAGACGGTGCGCTACATCAAAAAGCTGAACCCGGGTACCGGAGTGGAGCTGCTCGCCCCGGACTTCAACGGCAACCCCGAACAGCTGCGCGAGGTGTTCGACTCACGTCCAGAAGTGTTCGCGCACAATGTCGAAACGGTGCCGCGTATCTTCCGGCGCATCCGTCCGGCGTTCCGCTATCAGCGCAGCCTAGACGTGTTGACGGCGGCCCGCGACTACGGCCTGGTGACGAAATCCAACCTCATCCTCGGCCTGGGCGAGACACCCGAAGAGGTGCGGACCGCACTGCACGACCTGCACGAAGCGGGCTGCGACATCGTCACCATCACGCAGTACCTACGGCCGTCAGTGCGCCACCACCCCGTCGAGCGGTGGGTCACCCCCGACGAGTTCGTCGAGCACGCCGAGTTCGCCGAGTCGCTCGGATTCACCGGAGTGCTCGCCGGGCCGCTGGTGCGCTCGTCGTATCGAGCCGGGCGGTTGTACGCGCAGGCTGTCGCACAGCGAACCGCCGCCGATCGCTGAACGCACAGCCGTATCCTTGCTCCATGGCAAAACGTCGTAACGCCGCCGAGACAAAGGCCGCCAAGGCCGAGGCGAAGGCCGCCCGCAAGGCCGCTGCCAAGCAGCGTCGCAGTCAGCTCTGGCAGGCGTTCCAGATCCAGCGCAAAGACGACAAGCGGCTGCTGCCTTACATGATCGGAGCGTTCCTGCTGGTCGTCGTCCTGTCGGTGGCGGCGGGCATCGCCATTGGCGGGTTCTCCAAGTACATGTTCATTGTGCTGGGCATTGTCATGGGAGTGCTGGTTGCGTTCATCGTCTTCGGCCGGCGCGCTCAGAAGTCGGTGTACCGCAAGGCCGAAGGGCAGACCGGTGCCGCGGCATGGGCGCTGGACAACCTGCGCGGCAAGTGGCGGGTCACCCCGGGCGTCTCGGCGACCGGACACTTCGACGCTGTGCACCGGGTGATCGGCCGGCCCGGGGTGATCTTCGTCGGCGAAGGCCAGGCAAGCCGCGTCAAGCCGCTACTGGCTCAGGAGAAGAAGCGCACCGCGCGCCTCGTCGGCGACGTGCCGATCTACGACATCGTCGTCGGTAACGGTGAGGGCGAGGTGCCGCTGGCGAAACTCGAGCGGCACCTGACGAAGTTGCCCGCCAACATCACCGTCAAGCAGATGGATTTGCTGGAGTCCAAGCTGGTGGCGCTGGGCACCAAACTCGGCCCCGCCGGTGTGCCGAAGGGCCCGTTGCCGTCGCAGGCCAAGGTGCGTGGTGTGCAGCGGCGCGTTCAGCGCAAGTAATCGGCGTCGAGATAGAACTCACGCCGGGAAAATACGAGTAGACCCCTGCGTGAGTTCTACCTCAACGAACTCCGGGGCACTCCAGCCTGCTCGACCCGGCGCACGATGTCCGGTCCGCGGTGGCCGGCGAGTATGGCGATGCGTCGCCAGCCTCTCGCCGCGAGGTATTCTGAGCGTAGGACGTCGCCGCGGTATTGGGCGGCATCGGTGCGGTGCTGCTGACCGTCGTACTCGACTGCCACCATGAACTCCTCCCAACCCATGTCGAGGTAGTACCGCGGGTAGCCGTCTTCCCAACACAGCGGTATCTGCGTCTTCGGGGGCGGGAAACCGGCATGTACAAGAATCAGGCGCAACCACGTCTCCTTCGGCGATTGAGCGCCGGCGTCGACGAGGTCGAGCACATCGG
>CAYLWH010000001.1:38456-57115 GCA_964387245.1 uncultured Mycobacterium sp. | reverse complement strand
AGTCGATCAGCAGTGCCAGGAGCCGCCGCCCGGTGCGAGCCAGCGATCCGGGTCCGGTCTCCGGCAGTCCGAGCGCCTGCCCCGGGTACTTGTCGGCGACACCGGGGTCCGCGGGCTGGGGACCGGACAGCCAGGAGGAGATCGAGCGGACCATGGTTTTCAGCATAGGGTGATGAGAATTGCGTAACTTCAGCGCAACATGCGGTTGACTGCCGTGCAACATCGGCTCCCTAGCGTCAGCCGCGGGTTAGAAGTAACGCTATGCAGACATGCCCGCAAGAAGGAGCACTAAGTGGCAGACAAGACCGCTGACGACATCTTCAAGCTGATCCAGGACGAGAACGTCGAGTACGTCGACATCCGATTCTGCGATCTGCCCGGCGTCGTCCAGCACTTTTCCATCCCCGCGTCGGCATTCGACAAGAGCGTGTTCGAGGACGGCTTGGCATTCGACGGCTCGTCGGTTCGCGGGTTCCAGTCGATTCACGAATCCGACATGATGCTGTTGCCGGATCCGCAGACCGCCCGCATCGACCCGTTCCGTACCGCGAAGACGCTGAACCTCATGTTCTTCGTGCACGACCCGTTCACCCGTGAGGCCTACTCGCGCGATCCGCGCAATGTGGCCCGCAAGGCGGAGAACTACCTGACCAGCACCGGCATCGCCGACACCTGCTTCTTCGGCGCAGAGGCGGAGTTCTACATCTTCGACTCGGTGAGCTTCGACTCGAAGATGAACGGCACCTTCTACGAGGTCGACTCCGAGTCGGGCTGGTGGAACACCGGCGAGCCGTTCGAGGCCGACGGTTCGGCCAACCGCGGCTACAAGGTCCGCCCGAAGGGCGGCTACTTCCCCGTCGCGCCTTATGACCACTACGTCGACCTGCGTGATCAGATGGCCACAAACCTGCAGGGTGCCGGGTTCACCCTGGAACGCGGTCACCACGAGGTGGGCACCGCCGGCCAGGCCGAGATCAACTACAAGTTCAACACGCTGCTGCATGCGGCCGACGATGTGCTGCTGTTCAAGTACATCATCAAGAACACCGCGTGGGCCGCCGGCAAGACCGTCACCTTCATGCCCAAGCCGCTGTTCGGTGACAACGGTTCCGGTATGCATGCGCATCAGTCGCTGTGGAAGGACGGCAAGCCGCTGTTCCACGACGAATCCGGCTACGCGGGCCTGTCGGATCTGGCGCGGCACTACATCGGCGGCATCCTGCACCACGCGCCGTCTCTGTTGGCGTTCACCAACCCGACGGTGAACTCCTACAAGCGCCTGGTGCCCGGCTACGAGGCCCCGATCAACCTGGTGTACAGCCAGCGCAACCGTTCCGCGTGTGTGCGTATCCCGATCACCGGCAACAACCCGAAGGCCAAGCGGCTGGAGTTCCGCTGCCCGGACAGCTCGGGCAACCCGTACCTGGCGTTCGCGGCGATGCTGATGGCCGGCGTCGACGGCATCAAGAACAAGATCGAGCCGCTCGCCCCGGTCGACAAGGACCTCTACGAGTTGCCGCCGGACGAGGCCGCCAACATTCCGCAGGCGCCCACCTCGCTGTCCGCGGTGATCGACAAGCTCGAGGAGGACCACGAGTACCTCACCGAGGGTGGCGTGTTCACCGAGGACCTGATCGAGACGTACATCGCCTACAAGCGGGAGAACGAGATCCTGCCGGTGCAGATTCGGCCGCACCCGTACGAATTCTCGCTCTACTACGACGTGTAACAGGGCAGCGACGGGTCCACCCGTCCGGCGGTCGCAGCACCGACGGCCGGAAGGGTGGACTCGTCAGCGTCCGGCCACCGGTGGCCGCAGTCGTCGCCGCGCGCCTGTGACAATGGTTGGATGCGAATCCTGGTGCAGCGCGTCACCTCGGCGAGTGTCTCCGTCGACGGCGAGGTGGTCGGGGCCATCGATCCGCAGACGCAGGGGTTGCTCGCACTGGTCGGTGTGACCCACGACGACTCCGCGGATGCCGCTCGACGGCTGGCCGAAAAGCTCTGGTACCTAAGGATTCTCGACGACGAACGCAGCGCGGCCGACATCGGCGCGCCGGTTCTGGTGGTCAGTCAGTTCACGCTGTACGCCAATACCGTCAAGGGCCGGCGGCCGTCCTGGAACGCGGCGGCGCCGCGGCCCGTCGCCGAACCGCTGGTGACCGCGTTCGCCGACGCACTGGGTGAACTCGGCGCACAGGTGCAGACTGGGGTGTTCGGCGCCGATATGGCGGTGTCACTGGTCAACGACGGCCCGGTAACGGTGCTGCTCGAATCGTGACCTGGGCTTGACCCTAACGGTCCCCGCGGTGACCTACCGTCGGAACATGAGCCAGCTCAGTGCCCGTCTCACCGGGCTCACCTCGACCGTGTTGAGCCTGTTCCGGATTGTCTTCGGGCTGTCGTACTTTCTGCACGGCACCGCCAAGCTGTTCGGTTTCCCGGTCAGCCAGGACGTCTCAACCGGCTCGCTCGCCTGGTGGGCCGGGCTGCTCGAGATCATCCTCGGCGCCCTGATCACGCTCGGATTGTTCACCCGCCCAGCCGCTTTCATCGCGTCCGGCGCGATGGCGGTGGCGTTCTTCACCCAGCATTTCCCGAACGGGTTCTGGCCGATCCAGAACAAGGGTGAGGCCGCGGTGCTGTTCTGCTGGGCCTTCTTCCTGCTGGTGTTCACCGGTCCGGGGTGGCTGGCGGTCGACAGTGTGCTGCACCGCCGTGGCCGCAAGGAGGTCGAGGCGTAGAACATCCACGGATCCCCGGTCGGCCCTGCGCGTCGGCGATGAAACCCCTTGCGTACGTATTGATTCCGTCGATGCGCTCGAGTGCGGATAGTGGCATCCAGCAGCTCACGGACCGAACATGCCAGCGGCTCGGACAGCGCCTGCTGTCGCTCGAACTCGTCGGCGTCGACCACCTCTTTGGGAGAACTCCACCCGGCCTTCAGAGCATCGAAGGCCTTGCGAAACCTGCCCGGGACCCGCGGGGTGCGTACGTGGACCACCGGTGTGGTTTCGCCGGCCGCGATCCAGATCTCGCGCGCCAACGGTCGGCAGCCGCGAACCGGCCGGCAGCGAGTTGGCGAGAGCGAAGGAACGGGGGCCAAGCGCCGAGTACGGCGCCAGCATGGCGGCATGATGCGGTACTCAGGCGCCGAAGACCTTGCGCACCACGGCCTTCGCCCGTCGGGTCACCCGCAGATAGTTGTCCAGGAACTCGCCGCCGTCGTCGTTGGGCCAGCCCGCCGCCACGCCGACCGCGTTGAGCAGCCGGCCCGGTCCGGGCAGCTGGTCGGTCGGCTTGCCCTTCACCAGCACCAGGGCGTTGCGCGCGCGGGTGGCCGTCAGCCAGGCCTGCCGCAGCAGGTCGACGTCCCCCTCTGCGATCAGCTCGGCCGCGCCGATCGCGTCCAGCGTCTCCAGCGTCGACGTGTTGTGCATCGCCGGGATCTTGTCGGCGAACCGCAACTGCAGCAGCTGCACCGTCCACTCGATGTCGGCCAGTCCCCCGCGGCCCAGCTTGGTGTGGGTGTTCGGGTCGGCGCCGCGAGGCAGACGTTCGGCGTCGACCCGGGCCTTGACGCGGCGGATCTCCTGCACGGTCGCCGCTGAGATTCCGCCGGGGGGGTAGCGGGTGTCGTCGATCATCAGCAGGAAGCGCAGCCCGAGGTCCGGGTCACCGGCGACCCGGTGGGCGCGCAGCAGCGCCTGCACCTCCCAGGCCTGCGCCCACTGTCTGTAGTAGGCCTCATAGGACCCCAGCGTCCGGACCAACGGCCCGCTGCGGCCCTCCGGCCGCAGGTTGGCGTCCACTTCCAGTGGCGGGTCGGCGCTCGCGGTGCCCAGCAGCGCACGCACCTGCTCGGCCACCGATGTCGCCCACTTGACCGCGACGGCTTCCTCGACACCGTCGGCCGGTTCGCAGACGAAGATGACATCGGCATCCGAGCCGTAACCCAACTCGGCGCCGCCGAGGCGGCCCATGCCGATCACCGCGATGGAGGCCGGCGCCTTGCCGTCCGGGGGCGTGTTGTCCCGGATCACCGCGTCCAGCGCGGCCTGCAGCACCGCCACCCACACCGAGGTCAGCGCCTTGCAGACGTCGCGCACGTCGAGCATGCCGAGCAGATCGGCCGACGCGATCCGGGCCAGTTCCCGGCGGCGCAGCGTGCGTGCCGACGCGATCGCCATGACCGGGTCGGACTGCCGGCCGGCCGCGGCCACCAGCGCCTTGGCCACGTTGTCCGGGTCGGTGTCGAGAAGCTTTGGGCCCGTTGGCCCGTCGGCGTAGGACGCGATGACCTCCGGCGCCCGCAGCAGCAGAGCCGGCACGTAGGCCGACGTCCCCAGCACACGCATCAGCCGGCGGGCCACCGCGCTCTCGTCGCGCAGTGTCGCCAGGAACCACCGTTGATCTGCCAGCCCCTCGGACAGCTTTCGGTAGGACAGCAGGCCGGCGTCGGGATCGGGGGTGTCCGACAGCCAGTCCAGCAGCGTCGGCAACAGCACCGCCTGCACCCGGCCACGCCTGCCGCCCTGGCTGGTCAGCGCCGCGAGATGGGTCAGCGCGCTGCGCGGGGATTGGTAGCCGAGCGCCGCGAGCTGCCGTTCGGCGGCCTCGGCCGACATGCCCGGAGCCAGTTCCAATGAGCCACCGACGGATTCGAGCAGTGGCTGGTAGAACAGCTTGGCGTGCAGACGCGACACCCGCACGCTCTGCCGCTTGAGTTCCTCCCGAAGCACGCCGAGCGCGTCATGCTGACCGTCTGGCCGGACGTGGGCGGCCCGCGCCAGCCAACGCAGCGCCTCGTCGTCATCCGCGGCCGGCAGCATGTGTGTCCGCTTGAGCCGCTGCAACTGCAGGCGGTGTTCGAGCAGCCGCAGGAACTCGTAGGACGCCGTCATGTTGGCCGCGTCGTCGCGACCGATGTAGCCTTCCGCGCCGAGCGCGGCCAGCGCATCGACGGTGGAGGTCACATGCAGCGCCGGATCGTTGCGACCGTGTACGAGTTGCAACAGCTGCACAGCGAATTCGACATCCCGCAGACCGCCGGTTCCGAGCTTGAGCTCGCGGTCACGGACACCGGCGGGGACGTTCTCGATCACCCGGCGGCGCATCGCCTGCACGTCGGCCACGAAATCCTCGCGTTCGCACGCCGTCCACACCATCGGCATCAGCGCTGCCATGTACTTCTCGCCGAGCTGGGAATCTCCGGCGGCCGGACGGGCCTTGAGCAGCGCCTGGAACTCCCAGGTCTTGGCCCACCGCTGGTAGTAGGCGATGTGCGAATCCAGGGTTCGGACCAGTTGGCCGCGCTTGCCCTCGGGGCGCAGCGCGGCGTCGATCTCGAAGAAGGTTTCCGAACCGAACCGCATCATCTCGCCGGCCACGCGTGTCGTCAGCGCGTCCGCTTCTTCGCCCACGAAGATGATGTCGACGTCGCTGACGTAGTTCAGTTCGCGCGCACCGCATTTACCCATCGCGATGACGGCCAGCCGCGGCGCCGCCGTGCCGTCGCCGCACACGGTGGCCACCGCGACGTCCAGTGCCGCGGACAACGCCGCGTCGGCCAGGTCGGAGAGGTGCTCACCGATTGTCGCGAACGGCAACACCGGCTCGTTCTCGACCGTCGGTGCGACGTCGAGCGCGGCCAGCACCAGCAACCGGTCGCGGTAGAGTCGGCGCAACGCGACCTGAACGCCGGGCACATCCGTTTCGGCGACGCAGTCGGCGAAGACCTGTTTTAGTTCCGCCGCCGATGCCAGCGCAACCGGTTTGCCCGGGGTGCCGGCCAGCAGACGCCAGGAGTCCGGGTGGGCGACGAGGTGGTTACCGAGCGCCAGCGACGAACCCAGTACGGCGAACAGCCGCCCGCGCAGACTCTTGTCGGTCAGCAACAAAGTGTTCAGCGCGGCCCACTGCGGACCGAGAGCGTCGGCCAACCGGACCATGGTTCGCAGGGCGACGTCGGCTTCGGGTGCCCGCGACAGCGACCACAGCAGTTCCACGTGCGCATCGGTGTTCCATCCGAGCCGTGACAGATCCGCCGGTGCGGTCGGCTCGACCAGTCCGAGCCGACCGACGCTGGGCAGCTTGGGACGCTGCGTCGCGGGTTTGTTCACCACAAAACGGTAACGCACCGGCGGGTGCGCGCAGACCACGCCCACAAGCTGCAGCGAAGGCTACAGCGACAGGTAATGCTTGAGCTCGTAGGGTGTGACGCTGCTGCGGTAGCTCTCCCACTCGGTGCGCTTGTTGCGCAGGAAGAAGTCGAACACGTGCTCCCCCAACGCTTCCGCGACCAGTTCGGAGCCCTCCATGGCCTCCAGCGCGTTGCCCAGACTAGACGGCAGCTCGCGGTAGCCCATCGCACGGCGTTCCTCGAGCGTCAGGCTCCACACGTTGTCCTCAGCGTGCGGCCCCAGCACGTAGCCCTTCTCGACGCCGCGCATGCCGGCGGCGAGCAGCACCGCGAAGGTCAGGTACGGATTGCACGCCGAGTCCGGGCTGCGCACCTCGACACGACGCGACGACGCCTTGTTCGGCGTGTACATGGGCACCCGCACCAGCGCCGACCGGTTGGCCGCACCCCACGACGCCGCCGTCGGCGCCTCGCCGCCATGCACCAGCCGTTTATAGGAGTTCACCCACTGGTTGGTGACGGCGCTGATCTCGCTGGCGTGCTCCAGGATCCCGGCGATGAACGACTTACCGACATTGGACAGTTGCAGCGGATCGTCGGGGCTGTGGAAGGCGTTCGTATCACCCTCGAACAGGCTCATGTGCGTGTGCATGGCCGACCCCGGGTACTCGGCGAAGGGCTTGGGCATGAACGACGCCCGCACGCCCTCGCCGAGCGCGACCTCCTTGACGACGTAGCGGAACGTCATCACGTTGTCGGCCATCGAGAGCGCGTCGGCGTAGCGCAGGTCGATCTCCTGCTGACCGGGCGCGCCCTCGTGGTGGCTGAACTCGACCGAGATTCCCATCTGCTCGAGCGCATCGATGGCGTGCCGACGGAAGTTCGGCGCCGAATCATGCACGGCCTGGTCGAAGTAGCCGCCGTTGTCGGCCGGCACTGGCACGCTGCCGTCGTACGGACCGGGCTGTAAGAGGAAGAACTCGATCTCGGGGTGCACGTAGCAGGAGAAGCCGAGATCACCGGCCTTGGCGAGCTGACGGCGCAGCACGTGCCGGGAATCGGCCCAGGAGGGCGAGCCGTCGGGCATGGTGATGTCGCAGAACATACGCGCCGAATGGTGGTCGCCCTTGCTCGATGTCCACGGCAGGATCTGGAATGTCGACGGGTCGGGGCGCGCCACGGTGTCGGATTCGGATACCCTGGCGAAGCCTTCGATCGACGATCCGTCGAAGCCGATGCCCTCTTCAAAGGCGCCTTCCAACTCGGCCGGGGCGATGGCCACCGACTTGAGGAATCCGAGCACATCGGTGAACCACAGCCGGACAAAGCGGATGTCCCGTTCCTCCAGCGTGCGCAGCACGAACTCCTTCTGGCGATCCATGACCGCGAGCGTATGCACCGGCTGTTAATTCCGTGTTACAGCTGGATCCCGATCCCGCCGAGGAACGAGGCGGGTGAGGAGCGAGACCGTCGGGTCAGCAGTGCAGATCTCTGGGCACGACTTGGTCGACGAAATAGTCCACGATCGCGGAATCGACACACTCGATCCCGTTGAAGACCGCGGTGTGCTGGGTGCCCTCGAACGTGATGAGCGGCGCGCCGAGCTGACGGGCCAGATCGACGCCCGCCTGATACGGCGTGGCCGGGTCGTGCGTGGTGGAGACGACGACCACCTTGCCCGGTGCCGCCCGCGTCGCCTCGGCAGGGAACGACGTCGGTGGCACCGGCCAGATCGAGCAGATGTCCCGCGGTGCGTACCCGGTGAAATCGCCGTAGGACAGGAACGGTGCAACCTGCCGGATGCGCTTGTCGAAGGCCACCCACACCGCGGGATCCGTCGGCGACGGGGCGTCGACACAGCGCACCGCGTTGAACGCGTCCTGCAGGTTGCGGTAGGTCCCGTCGTCCGCGCGTCCCTCGTACTCATCGGCCAGCAGCAGCAGGTCACCGGCATCGGTTCGGTGCTGCAGGCCGAGCAGGCCGCTGGTCAGGTACTTCCAGAACGTCTGGGTGTAGAGCGCGTTGATGGTGCCGGTGATCGCGTCGGCGTAGCTGAGCCCGCGCGCATCCGCGGTCTTCCCCGGATTGACGACCAGCGGGTTGACCAGTTGGTGGTAGCGGTTGACCCACTGCGCGGGATCCTGACCCAGCGGGCAGTCCACGTACCGTGCGCAGTCGGCGGCGTAGTCGTTGAACGCCAGCTGGAACCCGGCCATCTGCCGGACGCTCTTCTCCATGGGGTCGACGCTGGGGTCGATGGCCCCGTCGAGCACCATCGCCCGGACGTGGTCGCCGAACCGCTGGACGTAGGCGGTTCCGATCTGGGTGCCGTATGAGAATCCCAGGTAGTTGATCTGGTCGTCACCGAGAACCTGCCGGACGGTGTCCATGTCGCGTGCCACGTTTGCCGTTCCGACGGTGGCCAGGAAGTCGGTGCCCATCCGCGCCGCACAGCGGTCGACCAACTGCCGGTTCAGCGCCTCGATGTGTGCGACGCCCGCGGGGCTGTAGTCGACCATCGGTTCGCGCCGCCACTGGTCGAACTCCGCGTCGGTGCGACACCGCACTTGTGGGGTCGAGCGGCCGACGCCACGCGGGTCGAACCCGACCAGATCGAAGTGTTCGTTGATCGGGCTACCGCTCAGCGCCGCGCCGATTCCCGCAACGGCGTCGACCGCCGAGGCGCCTGGGCCGCCCGGATTGATCAACAGCGATCCGATCCTGGCTCCCTCGGCGGGAATGCGGATCACCGCGAGAGCGGCCTTTCCCCCGTCCACCGCCAACATCAGGCACTGCGCCGTGGGCACGTCGGCGACGTCGGCCAGCATCGCCGCGCAGCTCCCCCAATTCGCTTGCCGGACAGCGGGTGTCGCTGAAGCCATCGGCGCGCCGCAGCAGCTGGTCAGGAACACTGCAAGCAGCGCAGAACCCCAGGGTCTGGTGCGCTGCATCGGCACATGGTTGCACGCCCACCCCGACAGCGCGGTTCCGGAAAGGTCACGCTGCGGTATCAACCGAGAACTGACACCTGGGCGGGTGCCGGCCCAAGTTCAGCCGCGGCGCCGCAATTCAGCGGCAGACGGCACCCGGCGGCGGCAGCTTGTTGTCAACCAGATAGGCCACCGAGTAGTCGTCCACACACCGGTTGCCCTGGAACACCACGGTGTGCTGGGTGCCCTCGAAGGTGAGCAACGCGCCGCCAAGTTGCCGGGCCAGATCGACCCCGGCCTGATACGGCGTCGCCGGGTCACCGGTGGTGGATACCACCAGCGGTGGCGGCAGCCCCGGCACGGACAGCTCGTGCGGTTGCGACGTCGCCGGGGTTGGCCAGAGCGCGCACGTGGGCATCGGCGCCAGGCCGGTGAACTCGCCGTAACTCATGAACGGCGCCACCTCACGCAGCCGGCGGTCTTCGTCGACGACCTTGGCGCGGTCGGTGATGGCGGGCTGATCCACGCAGTTCACCGCGACGCGCGCATCGGTGGCGTTGGTGTAGTGCCCCTGCTGGTCGCGTCGCATGTACATGTCCGACAGTGCCAGCAGGGTGTCACCACGTCCGGCCCGTAGTTCTTCCAGCCCGTCGCTCAGATGGCGCCACAGGTTCGGCGAGTACAGCGCCATGATGGTGGCGACGATCGCGTCACTGTAGGCCAGCCCGCGCGGGTCCTTGGTCCTGGCCGGCTTGTCCACCAGCGGCGCAACCATATCGCGGTACACCGCAACGGATTTCGAGGGATCAGTGCCCAGCGGACAGTCGGCCGACTTTGCGCAGTCGGCGGCGAAGTCGTCGAAGGCCTTCTGGAAGGCCGCCGCTTGATCGAGATCGGCCTGGATCGGGTCTGCGTTCGGGTCGACCGCCCCGTCCAGGATCATCGCGCGCACCCTCTGCGGAAAGCTCTCGGCATACGCCGCCCCGATGCGCGTTCCGTACGAGTAACCGAGGTAGGTCAGCTTCTCGTCGCCGATCGCGGCACGGATCGCGTCGAGGTCCTTGGCGACGTTCACGGTGCCGATGTTGGCGAGAAAGTCTATGCCCATCTTGTCGACGCAGCGCTGGATGAAGGCCTTGGTCTCGTTCTCGATGTGCTCGACGCCCTCGGGCGTGTATTCGACGACGGGGTCCGCACGCAACCGGTCGTTGTCGGCGTCGGAGTTGCACCACAGCGCCGGCGTCGACGAGGCGACCCCGCGCGGGTCGAAGCCGACGAAGTCGAACCGCTCCCGCACCGGCTTCGGCAGCGATTCGACCATGCTGATCGCCGCCTCGATGCCCGACTCCCCCGGGCCGCCCGGGTTGACCACCAGCGAACCGATCTTCACCCCGGTGGCCGGGAAGCGGATCAGCGCCAGGTTGGCCGCATCGCCGTCGGGATTGTCGTAGTCGATGGGCACGGCGATCCGACCGCACTGGGTGCCGTGCGGCAGCGACGCCGTATCGGTTTTGGCGGAAAGCTCGCACGTCTGCCACTGGACCGGGTCGCCGATCCGCGGGCCCGAGAGCACCGCGCGGCCATCCACCACCTGCGCGCAGCCGGCCGAGCCGGCGACCAGTGCCGCGACGGAGGCCACGATCACGGTCGTGCGCAGATCCGGGCGACGGCGAAGCAGGCTTCTCATGGCAACCAATGCTGCCATGCCCCGGCATCGGTACCCGGAACCGGCGCTCCGCGCGCTTGCCGGCCTCAGCGCAGCACCGTCAGCAACTCGTCGAGCCCGACCGCGAAATCGTCGGCGAGATCCCACAGGTCCGGCAGCAGTTCCGGCGTCGAGACCAGCCCGACGTCGAGCTTGCCGTTGAGCGACATCACCGTGATGTTGAGTCCCGACCCGTGGAAGATCGGTCCGAGCGGATACATGGCCGTCACGTCGGCGCCTAGGAAGTACAACGGGTGCTGCGGCCCGGGAACGTTGGACACCACCAGGTTGTGCACCGGGCGCGATTCGGTCAACCGCGTGCGGGCATAAACCCGCATCGCGACGCCGAACACCGCGGGCGCGGCGAACTGCGACCAGTCCTGCAGCAACGATGCCGCGATCGCCGAGCTGTGTTCTTTTGCCATCGAGCTGCCCGCGGCGATGGCCGCGAGGCGCTCCGCGGGATCCTCGACGTCGGTGTGCAGGCTGGTGAACATGCCCGACACTTTGTTGCGACCCGGCCGGTCCGAGCGGCCGTGCACGGACACCGGGACCATCGCGACCAGTGGGTTCTCGGGCAGCTCGTCGTTGTCGTGCAGATATCGCCGGAGTGCGCCGGACACCAGAGCCATCACCACGTCGTTGAGCTTGACGCCGAAGTGGTTCTTGACGGCCTTGACCTCGTCGAGGTCTAGCTGCGCGTAGGCCACATTGCGCCGACTGGAGATGCTGGCGTTGAACGGGGTCTGCGGCGCACTGAACGGGCTCGCCATCGCCGAACCCGACGCCGCGCGACGCACGGTGTCGATGATGGTGGTCACCGTTCCCGGCACCACCCTGGTCGCCAGGTACACCGGCCGGGTGGCGTACCGCAGCAACCCGCGGCCGGCGATCTCCCACTGGCTGGCGCCGCCGGTGCCCTGCACCGGCTCGGGAGCCGGGGGGTCGGCTTCGGGACTACACAGCCGCGACATCAGGTTGGCGCCGGTGACGCCGTCCACGGCGGCGTGGTGCACCTTGGTGAACACCGCCATCCGGCCACCCGCGTGGGCGTCGGTTCCGTCCACCCCCTCGATGACCCACATCTCCCACAACGGCCGACCGCGGTCCAGCGGCTGCGCCGCCAGATGACCGCAGATCTCAGACAGCTCGCCGCGGCCACCCGGAGCGGGCACCCCGACCCGGTGCAGATGCCGGTCGACGTCGAAGTCCTTGTCCTCCACCCACACCGGGTGGTCGATGTTCAGCGGGCTGTCGGCGAGCTTGTCGCGGAATTCCGGCATGGCGGCGACGCGTACCGTCAACTCCTCGCGCAGCTTGTCGAAGGTGTAGCCGCCCGGGATGGTCGAGGCATCCAGCTCCAGGATCGCGCACACGTGCAGGGGCTGCGACGGTGTCTCCAGGTAGAGGAAGCTGGCGTCGAGCCCGCTGAGCCGTTGCATGACCGCGATGCTATGCCAGCCGTCGGAGGTGTGAGGAAGTCCACTCGGTCAGGTGTTACTTCCGAAGCTCTCCGAATGGCACGATTGTGGGGTCACACGAACCCGGAGACCCGATCAGGGCTACGAGGGACGACCCGACAACCTACAAGGGACAATGATGTCTGCTTCAGCGAACACTGAACTCCATGTCTACGGCGCTGCCTCCGATTCGGCCGAGCCGGTTTCGCAGCCGGTCCCGCAGCCGCGCACGAAGGTCCGCGCGCACCACCTGACGCAGTGGAAGAGCGAGGGCCGCAAATGGTCCATGCTGACCGCATACGACTACTCCACGGCACGGATCCTCGATGCCGCCGGCATCCCGGTCTTGCTGGTGGGCGACTCGGCAGCAAACGTGGTGTACGGCTACGACACCACCGTTCCAATCTCGATCGATGAGCTGATACCGCTGGTCCGCGGTGTGGTCAAGGGCGCTCCGCACGCGCTCGTGGTCGCCGACCTGCCATTCGGCAGCTACGAGGCCGGCCCGACCCAAGCGCTCGCCACGGCGACTCGGTTCCTCAAGGAGACCGGTGCCCATTCAGTGAAACTTGAGGGTGGTGAGCGCGTCGCCGAGCAGATCGCGGTGCTCACTGCGGCGGGCATCCCGGTGGTGGCCCACGTCGGCTTCACCCCACAGAGTGTCAACGGCCTGGGCGGGTTCCGGGTGCAGGGCCGTGGGGATGCCGCCGAGCAAACCATCCACGACGCGATCGCCGTGGCTGAGGCCGGTGCGATCGCAGTGGTCCTCGAGATGGTGCCCGCCGAACTGGCCACCCAGATCACCGGCAAACTGACCATCCCGACCGTCGGCATCGGGGCGGGACCCAACTGCGACGCCCAGGTGTTGGTGTGGCAGGACATGGCCGGTATGACGTCCGGCAAGACGGCCAAGTTCGTCAAGCGATTCGGCGACGTCGGCGGCGAATTGCGCCGGGCCGCAACGCAGTACGCCGACGAGGTGGCCTCGGGGGCGTTCCCCGCCGAGGAGCACTCCTTCTGAGTGATTCGGCGCGGCCGGTCCCGCCGTTCGGGACCGGCGGCGCCGAAATCACGGCGGGCGCACGCCGATCGGCATCGGTTCCACTTCGCGGTCCGGCCGGGCTGGGTAGGCTGCCAGGGTGGCAGCCAAACCCAGCCGGTACAGAGAAGTCGAGCGCAAATTCAGCGTCGTGGATTCGACAGTGAGCCCGTCGTTCGACGGGCTCGCCGCAGTTGCGCGCGTCGACAAGCTGCCCACCCAGTCGCTCGATGCCGTCTATTTCGACACCCCCGGCCACGACCTGGCCGCGCACCGGATCACGCTGCGGCGCCGCACCGGCGGTCTTGACGCCGGCTGGCACCTGAAGCTGCCAGGCGAGGCCGACGCGCGCACCGAGGTCCGAATGCCGCTCACCGACTCCGACTCCGTGCCCGACGAGTTACTCGACGTGGTACTGGCGATCGTGCGGGACCGCCCGCTGGCCCCGGTGGCGCGTATCTCGACCATCCGGAACGTCACATTGCTCTACGGCATCGACGGAACCGCCCTGGCCGAGTTCTGTGATGACCAGGTGACCGCCTCGGCTGGACCGGACAACGAACAGCAGTGGCGGGAGTGGGAACTCGAACTCGCCGAGCACCGCCAGGACCCCGACCTGATGACACGGCTGAGCAACCGGTTGCTCGACGCCGGAGCGACGCCGGCCGGCAGCGCCCCGAAGCTCGCCCGGGTGCTCGACGCCGTCGCACCCATCGCCGAAGAGCCCGCTGCCGCTCCGGCCGACCCGATCCACCGTGCGGTGGCCGAGCAGATCGCCGAACTGATCACCTGGGATCGCGCGGTACGCGCCGACGCCTATGACTCGGTGCACCAGATGCGGGTGGTCACCCGCAAGCTGCGCAGCCTGCTCAAGGAGTCCGAAGAGTCCTTCGGTCTGACCGACGACTCGTGGGTGCTGGACGAGTTGCGGCAGCTCGCGGCGATCCTCGGCGTTGCCCGGGACGCCGAAGTGCTCGCCGAAAAGTACGACACGGCGCTCGGGCAGTTGCCCGCCGAACTCGTGCGCGGCCCGGTGCGCGAGCGTCTGGTCGACGGGACCCGGCGGCGTTACGACGCCGGGCTGCGGCGCTCGCTGGCCGCGATGCGCACCACCCGCTACTTCCGACTGCTCGATGCGCTGCAAGAACTGGTAACCGCCGAACCCGCCGCCTCGGGCGACGAGCACAAGCCCGTGACCATCGACGCGGCCTTCAAGCGGGTGCAAAAGGCCGCCAAGGCCGCCGCGGCCGCGGACTCGGTGGACAGCGACGAGGCGCTGCACCGAATCCGCAAGGGCGCCAAGCGGTTGCGCTACACCGCCGCGGCCACCGGACAAAGCGCGGTGTCCGACGCCGCCAAGAACATCCAGTCGCTGCTGGGCGACCATCAGGATGCGGTAGTCAGTCGTACGTACCTGATGAAACAGAGCGAGGCCGCACACGACGCGGGCGAGGACACGTTCACCTACGGCGTGCTGTACCAGCGGGAGGACGACCTGGCCCGCAGCTCGCGCGCAGATTTGGACGCGGCGCTGACGAAACTCGCCAAAGCGGTGCGCAAGACGAAATGACATCGCGGAGGTTGCCGGCGGCCTTGGCCCCTCGGGCGTGACCACCCAGGGTGGCGAAAGACGAACAAGTTGGGTGCCTCGAGCGGCCCACCCGCAGACTCCGGCGTCGACGCACCGGCGAGTCGCGGCCAGGCAAAAGTGTCACGATATCCACCCGTGGCCGTGCACCGAGGCGCTACTGTCTGGGGTGGCGTTGCATACAGGTAGTGGGAGGCTAAATGAGCGGCTATAAAACCGTGGTGGTCGGGACGGACGGCTCGGGCCCGTCGATGAAGGCGGTCGAGCACGCGGCCTGGATCGCCGCCGCCTCGAAGGGGCAGCTGATCATCGCGACGGCATATGTCCACCATGGTGACGAGAAGCCTTATCACCTCAGTGAGCAAGCGCGCGCGGAGGACCTCCTCAAGGGCGAGGGGTGGGAGCTGCACGGCGATGCGCCGATCCACGAGTGGTTGCATAGTGCCCGCGAACGGGCCGAGGCGGCCGGGGCCACGAACATCGAAGTGCGGCCGATCGTCGGTGACCCGGTAAAGGTGCTGGCGAATCTGGTCCAGGAGGTCAAGGCCGACTTGCTGGTCGTCGGCAACCTGGGAATGAACACCATCAAAGGTCGGTTGCTCGGATCTGTCCCGGCCAATGTCACCCATCACGCCAAGACCGACGTCCTCGTCGTGCACACCAGGGACTGACCGCCCGTCACCGTTGGCGAGGAGTCACATCGCACCCGGGTACGCATTCCGTCGAGCACAGGTCCTGCGCCCGCGTGACATCCGTCGGCGCATCCTGATCCGATGGGAGGCGAACGAGTTGGCCTGTAAGCCGGATTCTGTTCCGAGCACTCACGTGCCCGGCGGCGACCATCCATCTGGACACACCGTTGCCGGGTGCCTCGAGCGGCCTACCCGCAGACTCGGGCGAGCAGCCCTCAAACGCCTGCGCAGCCGTACCATCGGCACGACCTTCTTGGCCTTGCTTCGGGTGGGGTTTGCCTAGCCGCTCCGGTCACCCGGAGCGCTGGTGCGCTCTTACCGCACCGTTTCACCCTTACCGTTTCCGGCGGTCTGTTCTCTGTGGCACTGTCCCGCGAGTCACCCCGGATTGCCGTTAGCAATCACCCTGCTCTGTGAAGTCCGGACTTTCCTCGATACCCAGCTGTGCTGGGTCCCGCGGCCGCCCGGCCAACTCGTTCGCGCACCCAAAACTACCTGACCGAACCCGCAGGAGACGTACGCGGTGGCCCGATCTTCGGGCTCATGGCAACCGGTGCAGCACAATCAGATTGTCGATCAGCGTCGCCGCGCCGCCGTCCGGACCGGTAGCCGGCCGATCAACCTGCCCGACCCGCACCCGTTCCCAGGCTGCCTCGGGCAGGTCGAGGTCCGCCATGACCGCTTCCGGCGGCGGGAACCGATGCTCGTGCGCATGCTTGTCCGCCCACGGTGGCGCGGCGCCATGGTCGACGATCACCAGCAATCCACCCGGGACGACCGCACCTGCGGCGCGGCGGAGGATCCCGCGCCGGTCCAGGTCGATGGTGGAATGCAAGAACTGCGCCGACACCAGGTCGAAGGAGCCCTGCGGAAATGTCCGGCCCAGATCGTGCTGCTGGAAGTCGATGCGATCCGCAACCTCCCGCGCCTCGGCTGCCCGAGCGGCCCTGCGCAGGGCCACCGTGGAGACGTCGACGGCGACGACCCACCACCCGTGCGTGGCCAGCCACACCGCGTCGGCACCTTCCCCGCAGCCCAGATCCAATGCGGTTCCCGGTCGGAGGTCGCCGGCGATTTCGGCAAGTCGCGTGTTGACACGCCCGCTGAACACCTGGTCACGCTCGCGGTAGCGCCGGTCCCAGTGGTCCTGTGTTTCGCTCACAGATACGCCGTCTGGTTGACCAGCCGCACCGAGGCGGCCCCGTCCGGATAGAACTCGGCTATCGACAGCGAGGCCAGGTCCAGGTGCAGCCGGTAGAGCATGTCCGGCCCGGCGTCGAGCGCCATCCGCAGCAGGGTCTTGATCGGCGTCACGTGCGACACCACCAACACCGTCGACCCGCCGAATTCACTGATGAGTCGACTGCGGGCACGCCGCACCCGGCTGTGCACCTCGTCGAAGCTCTCGCCACCCGGCGGGTTGACGGCCGTGTCGCGCAACCACCGCCGGTGCAGGCCGGGATCGGCGGCGGCGGCCTCCCCGAAGGTCAGCCCTTCCCAGTCCCCAAAGTCGGTTTCGATGAGATCCTCGTCGACGACCACGTCACGGCCCAGTGCCTTGGCCGCCGCCTGCGCGGTGTCGTAGGCGCGTTGCAGCGGAGAGCACACCACCGCGGCGATTCCGCCTTTGCCGCCCAGGTACGCCGCGGCGGAGTCGGCCTGCCGACGGCCGAGGTCGGTCAACGGCGGGTTGCCTCGGCCGGAATAGCGTCGCTGCACGGACAACTCCGTCTGTCCGTGCCGCAGCAGCAAGAGCCGGGTGGGCGTGCCGCGGGCACCGGTCCAGCCCGGCGGGGACGCCTGGGCTCCGCCGGGCGGAGTGTCATGCTGCTCCCCCGGTTCGACATCGCTGTCGGGGTCAGCCTCGGCGTCGACCCCGAGGTCGACCTGAGCCGCCGCGTCCATCGCCTCGTTGGCCAGCCGGTCGGCGTGCTGGTTCTTCTCGCGCGGAATCCAGCGGTAGCTGACGTGGTCCAGGCGTGCCGCCAAGCCGCGTGCTTGCCGATTGAGCTCGACCAGGTCGGGATGTTTGACCTTCCACCGCCCGGACATCTGTTCGACCACCAGCTTGGAGTCCATCGACACCGCGACCTCGGCGGCGCCGAGCTCGATCGCCTCCGTCAGACCCGCGATCAGTCCCCGATACTCGGCGACGTTGTTGGTGGCCCGCCCGATGGCTTGCTTGCTCTCGGCCAGCACGGTGGCGTGGTCGGTGGCGAACACCACGGCCCCGTACCCGGCCGGACCGGGATTGCCCCGGGACCCACCGTCGGCCTCGACGATCACCTTCACGCACCAACCCCCTTGACACGCAACAAGATCGCGCCGCATTCGGGGCACCGCAGCACGTCGTCCTCGGCGGCGGCGGCGATGCGGGACAGTTCGCCGCGGTCGATCTCGATGCGGCACGCCCCGCAGCGTTTACCCTGCAGCGCACCCGCGCCAACCCGCTGGTAGAGCGCAAACAGTTCGGGGGCGACGGCGGCACTGATCTCCGCTCTGCGGGCCATCCGCTCGGCACGGGTCGCCTCGATGTCGGCCAGCGCCGCGTCGCGCGCCGCCCGGGCGGCGTGCAGGTCGTCGGCCAGCGCATCGACCGCCCGCTGACCGGCCGCCTGGTCGGACTGCAACTGTTCACGACGTTCCATCACCTCGAGCAGCGAGTCCTCCAGGGACGCCTGCCGACGCTGCAGGGTTTCCAACTCATGCTGCAGTTCGCCGAGTTGTTTGGGGTTGGTGGCCGGCGAATTCAGCAGCACCCGGTCCCGGTCCTCGCGCTGCCGGACACCGTCGATCTCGGCCTCCAGGCGCTGCACCTGGCCGTCGAGATCCTCGATCGCGATCGACAGGACCGCGATCCGCTCCCCCGTGGTGCGGTGATCGCCCTCCACCTGCTGGAAGCGCTGCTGTTCGGCGAGGTTGGCCCCACGATGGGCGAGCCGGGTCAACTCGGCATCGAGTCCGGCGAGCTGGAGCAGTGAATTCTGCTGCCATACATCGGCTTTCATGAGTGCGCTCCAATGTTCCAAGGGTCGGTCCGGATGTCACTCACCCGTACCGGTAGGGCGTCGCCGAAGTGGCCGCGCAACAGCGCGGCGGCCTG
>CAYLWH010000001.1:36988-38356 GCA_964387245.1 uncultured Mycobacterium sp. | reverse complement strand
GACGTCGAACGCGGGCTCCTCGTAGGGATGGGCGGCACGCATCGCCGCCAGCACCGTGCCGCGTAGCCGTGCCGGCGCGATCACCTCGACCCGGTCCTCGGCCAGCCGCTCCAGCTGCCCGACGGTTCCGATCGCCGGCACCGCGCCGGCGTGCGGCAGGAACTGACCGGTCCCGGTCACGCTCCAGCCGCAGCAGGAGTAGTCGCCGATCCGGCCGGCACCGGCGTCGAACACCGCCGACCGCACCGCGTCGGCGTGTGCCGGCGGTACGAAGATGACCCACTTGTCCAGATCCGCCCCGGTCGCCGGGTCCAGCACGCCGACCACCGTGAGGCCCAGGGCCTGCGCGAGCGCATCGGAGACACCCGGAGCCGCCGAGTCGGCGTTGGTGTGCGCGGTGAACAGCGCACGCCCCGATCGGATCAGCCGGTGTACCAGGGCGCCCTTGGGCGTGCCGGCCGACACGGTGTCCACGCCGCGCAGCAGCAGCGGATGGTGGGCGACCAGCAGGCCACCGGCCGGCACTTCGTCGACCACGGCCGCGGTGGTATCGACGGCCAGCGTCACCGACTCGACCGCGTCGCCCGGATCCCCGCACACCAGGCCCACCGAGTCCCAGGCCTGCGCCAGTTCCGGTGGATAGGCCGCATCGAGAACGTCGATGATGTCCGCCAACCGCACCGTCACAGTGAAGAACAGTAGTGCGCCGGGCGCCCGGGACGTCGGATCGGGGAGAATAGCGGCCGTGACGGGAAAGCTGTCGGCCACCAAGCCTCAACCGGTGCTCTTCGGCCTCGACGGCCACCGCGAGGTGATCGCCGGGGCTGTCGAGGGGACCCGGGCAGCCACGGCCGATGTGATGGCGCACGTCGGCGATATCGCCGCCCTGGGTGAGGTGCTCGGTGTCTGAACGACTGCATGTGACGTTCGTCTGCTCGGGCAACATCTGCCGGTCACCGATGGCCGAGAAGATGTTCGCCCATCAGATCAACAAGCGCGGGCTCGCCGAACGGGTGCGGGTCACCAGCGCGGGAACCGGATCCTGGCATGCGGGCAAGGGCGCCGACCGGCGGGCCAAGCAGGTGCTCACCGCGCACGGCTATCCGGCCGACCACACCGCCGCCCAGTTGGACGACGACCATCTGTCGGCGGACCTGGTGGTCGCGCTGGGCCGCAACCATCTACAGATACTGCGGGACCTCGGAGTGCACACCCAGCGGGTCCGGATGCTGCGTTCGTTCGATCCGCGCTCGGGTGCCCACACCCCCGACGTCGAGGATCCTTACTACGGCACTCACGACGACTTCGAGGACGTCTTCACCGTCATCGACGCCGCGCTGCCGGGACTGCACGCCTGGGTCGACGAGC
>CAYLWH010000001.1:0-36888 GCA_964387245.1 uncultured Mycobacterium sp. | reverse complement strand
GTCTTCACCGTCATCGACGCCGCGCTGCCGGGACTGCACGCCTGGGTCGACGAGCAGCTGGGCCGGACATGAGGCGGCTGGCGTTCCTGCTCCGGCCGGGCTGGATCGCCCTGGCGCTGGTGGTGGCGGCGTTCGCCTACCTGTGCTTCACCGTGCTGGCGCCATGGCAGCTCGGCAAGAACACCGCGACCTCGCGGGAGAACCACCAGATCAACGACTCCCTCACCGCCGCCCCGGTGCCACTGAACTCTGTTCTTCCCCAACAGGATTCGTCGGCGCCCGAGCGGCAGTGGCGGCAGGTAACGGCCACTGGGCACTATCTGCCGGACGCGCAGGTACTGGCGCGACTGCGGGTGGTCGAGGGCGAGCCGGCATTGGAGGTGCTGGTGCCGTTCGTCGCCCAGGGCGGGCCGACGGTCCTGGTCAACCGCGGTTACGTGCGACCCGAGGGTGGGTCGCGGGTGCCCGCGATCGCGCCGCCGCCCACCGGCACAGTCAGCATCACCGCCCGGCTGCGTGACTCCGAGACGGCTCCGCCGGGTAAGAGCCCGCTCGACGAGCAGGGTTTCCGGCAGGTGTACGCGATCGACACCGGGCAGGTGTCGGGCCTCACCGGCGTCCCGCTGACCGGGTCCTACCTCCAGCTGGTCGACGACCAGCCCGGCGGCCTGGGCGTGATCGGGCTGCCTCATCTCGACGCCGGGCCTTTCCTGTCCTACGGCATCCAGTGGATCGCGTTCGGCATCGTCGCGCCGCTGGGACTCGGGTACTTCGTGTACGCCGAACTCAAGGTCCGCCGGCGCGAGCGCGAGGCGGCGACGCTGGCCGCGGGCGACGGCTCCGCGCCGATGTCGGTCGAGGCGAAGCTGGCCGACCGCTACGGCCGGCGCCGCTGAGCCACGGCTACCACGGCCGCCAGGCCGGCCGCCGCGGCCTGCACCCAGCGGGACAGCCGCACCGCCCTGCGCAGATCCGCCACCGTCGGCGCCTCGCCGTCGCCGAGCACCGGCCGGTTCTGCAGTTCGTGGCGGTACCGCGTGGGACCGCCCAGTTGCACCCCGAGCGCCCCGGCGAATACCGCCTCGACGACGCCGGCGTTCGGGCTCGGGTGGGCCGCGGCGTCGTGTTGCCAGGCCCGCCACGCCGCCGACGCGGAGCCACCCACCAGCGGTGCGCAGGCAACCGCCAGCAACCCGGCCACCCGTGCGCCCGGGTAGTTGACGATGTCGTCCAACCTGGCTGCGGCCCAACCGAATCGGGCGTACCGCGGGGAACGGTGTCCCACCATCGCGTCGAGGGTGTTGACGGCCCGGTACAGCAGAACAGCGGGGGCTCCCCCGACGGCCGCCCACAACAGCGGCGCGACCTGCGCGTCGGAGGTGTTCTCCGCGATGGACTCCAACGCCGCCCGGGTCAGGCCGGCAGGGTCCAGACACGCCGGGTCACGCCCGCACAACGACGGCAGGACGCCCCGCGCCGCTTCGATGTCGCCGCGGTCCAGGTCGTCGGCAATCGCCAACCCGATGCGAGCCAGGGACGTACCGCCCAGGCTCACCCACGTCGCCGCCGCGACCGCCGCGGTCGACCGCCCGGCCAGTCTCGCGACCGCACCCAGCGGAACCAACAGCAGCGTGACGTGCAGCACCCCGGCGGACCGGCTGTCGCGGTGGGTCAGGCGCTCCAGCCGACCGGCGGCGGCGCCGAAGACGGCGACCGGGTGTCCGCTCTGCGGGTCGGCCACCACCACGTCGGCGAGGTAGCCGAGAAGAATACCCAGGCCGAGCCGGTTGCGAGGAAACATCCACGGCAGCGTCTCACAAGGTGGTGTACTCGCTGTCATGCGCCGTCCCACCCGAGTCGCCGACCTGATCAACCCGGCGTCGGCGCTGCTGCCCGCCGCCAACGTGATCATGCAGCTCGCGGCTCCCGGCGTCGGGTACGGCGTGCTGGAAAGTCCGGTCGACAGCGGCAACGTCTACAAGCACCCCTTCAAACGCGCCCGCACCACCGGCACCTATCTGGCGGCGGCGACCGTCGGCACCGACGCCGACCGGGAACTGATCCGCACCGCGGTCCAATCCGCGCACGCGCAGGTGCGGTCGAACACGTCGAGTCCGGTGCACTACAACGCATTAGACCCCAAGCTTCAGCTGTGGGTGGCGGCGTGCCTGTACCGCTACTACGTCGATGCCCATGAGTTCCTGTACGGCCCACTTGACGACGACGCCGCCGACGCGATATATCGCGACGCTCGACGGTTGGGCACCACACTGGAGGTGCCCGACGAGATGTGGCCGGCCGACCGGGCGGCGTTCGACACCTACTGGAAACGCTCCATGCACAAATTGCGCATCGACGAGCCCGTGCGTAAATACCTCAAGGGTGTGGCCTCGTTCGCCTTTCTCCCCTGGCCGGTGCGTGCGCTGGCCGGCCCGTTCAACCTGTTCGCGACGACCGGGTTCCTGCCCGCCGAGTTCCGCACCATGATGCGGCTCCGGTGGGGCGCCCGCCAGCAGCGCAGGTTCGAACGGTTGATCACCGCGCTGCGGCTGGCCGATCGGGTGATTCCGCGCCAGACCTGGCTGGCCACCTATCAGCTCTACCTCTGGGACATGCGGATGCGCGCCCGGCTCGGAATACGCATCGTCTGAACCCAGCACACGTATCCACGCCAACCAATCGACCCGTTCGCAAGGAGGCACCCATGCCCACGTTTCCCGGCCTGACCCACGTCGCCGTCACCGTGCGTGACCTGGCCGTCAGCACCCCGTGGTACCGCGCGCTGTTCGGCAGCGACGCCGCGCTCGACGAGGACACCGACGCCGGGTTCCACCATGTGGTGTGGGCGCTGGGCAACGGCACGCTGTTCGGGATCCACCAGCACACCACCGCGGCGCCCGACGAGCGGTTCAGCGAGTTGCGCGCCGGCCTCGACCACGTCGCGTTCGGGTGTGCCTCGCGCGCCGAACTCGAGGCGTGGGCGCGGCGACTGGACGAACTCGGCATTGCCCACGGCGGTGTCGTCGACGCGCACTACGGCTCGGGACTGAGCTTCCGCGATCCGGACGGCATTGCGCTGGAGTTCTTCGCACCACCCGGGTAGCCGTCGCGGCAGGGGTCACGCCGTCCGTGCGGCAAGACCAACCTCCGGCGTAGCAGACTGCTACGTTTTGTAGCAAATCGCTACACGGAGGTGGGACATGTCCGAGCCCGTTGACCGGGTGACGCGGGTGGCAGCCGATCTGATGGCCAGCGCAGCCATCGAAGGCGCACGTCAGAGCCGCTCAGCCAAGCAGCAACTCGATCATTGGGCGCGGGTGGGGCGTGCGGTTTCGAACCATCGGACGGCGTCCCGGCGCCGCGTCGAGGCCGCCATGGCCGGCCAACTCGACCTGGGCGACCTGACGTCGGACGAGGGTGTGGTGTTCGACGCCGAGATCTCCGCAGCCGTCGAGGAACGCTTGGCCCGCACCAACTACGGCGATGTTCTGTCCGCCCGCGGCATCATGATGGTGGCGCTCAACGACGAGGGCCAGGTCATCGAGTACTGGCCTGACGGCAGCTCGTCGGTGATGGACGCCGACGACTGATCGATGGCGATTCCCCCTTCAACCGTGCCTGGTGCCGGTGAAGCGCACTGACCTCGTCGTCGGGCCCAACGGTGCCGGAAAGTCGACCTTCGTCGCGCTGACGCTCGCCCCCCTGCTGTCGCGCAGCGTCTTCGTCAACGTCGAGGAGATCGCCAAACAGCGTTGGCCCGACAACCCTGCGGAGCACGCATACGACGCCGCCCAGGTGGCCGCCGACACCCGCGATCGACTCCTCGATCTCGGCCGATCATTCATCGCCGAGGCGGTGTTCTCGCACCCCACGAAGCTGGATCTGATCCGGACAGCCCATGGACACGGCCATACCGTCGTGCTGCACGTGCTGCTCGTCCCGGAAGACCTTGCGGTGCAACGCGTGAAACGCCGCGTCATCGCCGGCGGCCATGACGTGCCGGAGGGCAAGATCCGTGAACGGCACCGCCGATTGTGGGGACTCGTCGCAACGGCAATGTCGTTGGCGGACAACGCAACCGTCTACGACAACGCGCAGCGGAAAGGACCGCGCGTCGTCGCGCAGACCAGCGGCGGTGTGCTCGTCGGGTCAGCCACGTGGCCGCAGTGGACGCCTCGGGTGTTGCGTGACCACTGGCCGGGTTGAGTCGGGCGGTACGGTTCGTCGACGACCACACTAACTTTGGTGGGTGTGGACGGTATCGAACCGCCGACCGCTGGCGTGTAAAGCAAGCCGAAACCGTTGAACGGCATCCGTATACGTCTCATCCGTGCACTTCGTCAGTGTGAATCTCACTCAACCGCGAAACAACGATGTGATGGATATCACGCTGAACTGACCCTCCTGTATTCCGGCGGTATTCCGCACAGGAAACTGTGAGGGCGCTCAAGGGTTTTCAACAACCCCAGGGCATAACACACCAGCACGAAGACGCCGATGACGCCCGCAACTGTCGCAGCATGCACAGCGCGGCGGGAGGGACCGCCACCTGGAACCTCACCTCGCCGGTACTCGATGGGCGATCGGCGGGCCCGGTTGTCTCGTGCCCGGTTGTCTACGGTGGATACCAACATCTGGCGGCCGGGAGGGATGAACATGCCCGTTGACGATCCAGACGCGTCGCGCGTTTCGGCGGCCGATCACGCCCGTTCGGCCGTTGGTGCCGTCCGGGACGACCCAACGGCGCGACTGGCGCTGCTGCGTCGGCTCTACGATGTACCACGGGGTGTGGATCGGGGCTACCTACCCTACCGGCGCGCGGCATCGGCGTTCATGGGCTGGCAGCTGCGTCGGGGGCTTTTGAACTCCCATCACCACTCTTGCCCGGGCAGCCCGTGGTGGCGGGCGGTGAACGAGACCTTGTTGCGTGACACGGCCGAGGCCCGGGCGTTTGCATTCGGGCATGCTGGCGAGCCCCGCTCCCCCGAGGTCGGCACTCACCTCGAGTTCATCCGGCATCCCACCGCACGCAACTGGTACCGCGCGCACAACGCCTCGATCGTCGCGGCCTACCTGGCCAACGAGGAACTGGCTCGTCAGGAAGCGCGGGTGGAACGGTTCTTCATCAACGTGGTCCTCCTCCGCGTGCTCTACGCCCACGCCCTCGCGGCCGCGCCCGGTCTGGCGCTGGGCCGGCTCGCCCCGTTGGAGCGACCGCTCGGTGACCCACGCCTGGGCATGACCGGGATTTTCCTGTCGCTATCGCGCATCCTCCCCGACCGCTACCCGCTCGGCGACGACGAGCAGCGCTACGTCGCGCTGGAACACGGATTCGGTCATATGCTCGACGTCGGCGTCATCCAGCCCAGGCTGGGTCAGCTCTACGACTGGTCCTCCCAGGAGCTCGGTCACCCGGCGCTCCGCGACCTCCTGGCGGGTGACACGCCGACCTACGCGTGGGATGTCGACGACGCCGAAGTCTGGCAGATCGAACCTTCCCGATTGGCCCGCGCCGCACTTAGGATCGTGCCCCCGCGCGCCGACCCGGGTGATGCGCTGCGGTTTTGAGTGCGACTCAAGTTCGCAGTTTGATTCAGTGTGGCGTGTGAACTGTGGGCCTTTGTGACGTGATCGGCACGACCACTCCGCACCGCCGACCGCACCTGATCAACAACTTCGGCGACAAGCGCCACATCGATCAAGAGTTTGTCAGGTCGTAGTAGCTAGAGCTCGCCCATAGTCAGCACCATGCGGAAACGGGCGTCACCGCTCATCATCCTGTCGTAGGCCGCCTGGGCCTTGGACAGCGGCAGCGTCTCGATTGTTGGCCGCACGCCCATCAGCGCCGAGAAGCGAAGCGTGTCCTGCGAGTCTTGCGACGTTCCGGACGCGTGGCCCTGCACGGCGGTCGACCCGGGGATCAATGCGAGCGGCGGCACATGCATCGGGTCGGCGGACGCTCCGACGACGACGAGCTGCCCGCGCGGCTTGAGGCCGCCCAGCGCGGGTGTCATTGCGTCGGGGACGGTGACCGTCGCGAGGACGACCTTGGCGCCGCCGAGCTTAGTCAGCTCCTCCGCGACATCGGATGCCGTCGTGTTGATGTAGTGGTGCGCGCCAAGCTCCTTCGCCAATGGCCCCTTCTGTTCGCCGCGTGCGATCGCGACCACCTCGAAGCCCATCTTGGCCGCGTATTGGACGCCGAGGTGGCCGAGGCCGCCGACTCCCAGGATCGCGACCAAATCGCCTGGCTGGGCGACGGAGCTGCGCAGGGCGTTGAACGTCGTGACGCCGGCGCATAGCAGCGGGGCGGCATCGACGTCGGAGAGGTCTTCGGGGATGCGAGCGAGGGCCGCCGCGGGCGCCACCATGTACTCGGCGTAGCCGCCGTCGTACGTAATGCCCGGCACCTGGCCGTTCTCGCATGAGACGAAGTCGCCGCGACGGCACGCCTCGCAGGTGAAGTCGCAGCCGCCGAACCAGCCGACGCCGACGCGGTCTCCGACGCTCCAGGCGCTTACACCTGGACCGACCGCGTCGACCTCACCCGCGACCTCGTGGCCGGGGGCACGCGGGAAGGCGTTGCCCATCGCACCTAGCACCGTCAGGGAGTCGGAGTGGCAGACGCCGCAGGCGTGGACCTTGACGCGAACCTGGCCGGGGCCCGGCTCCGGAACTTCGACATCAGCCAACTCAAAGCGCCCGTTCGCCTCGGGGACGCGGGCCATCTTCATCGTTGCCACATACGGGACCATACTGCTGTTGGCTCGACAGGGTGATCACATCATCTTTGGGACGTCGACCCGCGACTGCCGGCCCCAGTTCCTCCTGAGGCCGGCCATGCCGAGAAGTACTGCTACGCAACGCCATCTGGTGCCGTTACGCTCGCGATTCATTTGGTGGAGTATGCGCAGTACCGGTGACTCGCGTACTCCCTACGGTTCTTGCAGGGTGCTCGTCGCCGCCGGCCGTAGGCTTCGAGTTACCCGGGGGGCGTCGAGTATGGAATTCCGTATTTTGCGTTGCATCGCTCCAATCGATTGGCCGCCCCGCGTCCCGCGACGACTCGACCGCGATCGGCGGCCAGCTGCGGGTCGACACCCCGAAACGACGGCCGGCGTGCGTGACGTCTCGATCTCCCCGCACCTGATTGCCCGGTTCGGCGACGCCACTGTCAACTTGAGGTCGTGTGACGTTCCGCTAACCACATAAGCCTCATACGTCACACGCGACCTGGTGAATCGCGGAGGCGAACCGGCGAAAGTCGCCCTCGGATTGCTCAAGTTGACAGTGCCGTCGACGATCATGCGGATCCGCACCGTCGCCGAGGAGGTCGCGCTCGCGGCGATGGCCGGGTCCAAACCCGGTGTGATCGCGTGTTCGCCGTCGTCGACGCCGATGGGCGCCTCTCTGTTCGGCTGAAGAATGGTCGTCGCGGAGTCGGGGCGGTCCTTCTGTTGGTCCTCTTCGTCGCTCACCGTGAAACTCAGGCTTCCGGTCTGCCACCGTCTACCCCGAGGGGCCACGGACTTGGATGGCCGGACGCGCCGGACGCCGCAACGAGCCGCTGTTCCCGACCGCACCGGACGGTGGCTCTGGGCGTCGTAGTCGGCCATGGTGAGCGGCTGATCTACGCCGCGCGGCGCAACCAGGCCGATCAGTTCACCAGCGCCAGGGCGTGCGCGCGCCGCAGCTTTCCCGACGGCGTCTTCGGGATCATCCCCGGCTCGAGCACTACCACATTGCGCGGCCGGACATCGACCTCGGCAACGACCTCGTGCGCCACCTGACGCCGGATGCGACGCACCTCCGCGGGGTCCTGCCACGCCTTGGTTTCGACCGCCACGGCGAACGTCTCCCGCGAGTCCCCGGCGTCCAGGCGCACGGGCACGGCACAGCCCGGCCGCACGCCGGGGACCCGGGTGGCGGCGCGTTCGATATCGACCGAGTAGATCTTGCGGCCGGCCATGATGATGACGTCCCTGAGCCGACCGCACACCACGACCTCGCCGGTTTCGGTGAGGTAGCCCAGGTCGCCGGTGTCGTACCAACCGTGTTCGTCTTGTGCCGCGACGAAACCGCCCGCCGTGGTGTAACCCGGCGTCACCGATTCACCGCACACCTGAATGACGCCGACGCCGCGCGCCGCCAGCACATTGCCGTCGTCGTGGACAATGCGCGCCTGGAGGCCGCGCAGCGGTCTGCCAAGACTGACCAGCCGGCGGGTATTGCCCCCGGTCGCAGGGACAGCTCGGTGCAGCACGGCCAGCAGGTCGGCGTCCACTTCGTCGACGACCATGCCGGCGCCGCACTCGCTAAACGACACCGCCACCGTCGTTTCGGCCATGCCATAGGCCGGCACGATCGCCTCCGGACGCAACCCCAACGGCGCCGCGGCGCCGCATAGGTCTTCCACGTCGGCAGGGTCCACCTGCTCGGCACCCGACAGCGCCCATCGCAGCGACGACAGATCGAACTGGCCCGGGGTCGCTTGCCTGCGCAGCCGCTTGGCGAACAGGTTATAGGCGAAGTTCGGCGCGGCTGTCATCGTGCCCTTGTACTTGTCAATGAGCTTGGCCCACAACAACGTATCCCGCAGAAAGTCCATCGGAGTCACCTTGACCAACTCGACACCGAAGTACATCGGCACGGTCAGGTAGCCGGTCATGCCCATGTCGTGGAAACACGGCAGCCAGCTCACGATCACGTCGGATTCGGCGTCGACCCTCGCGCCGGCGAACATCGCCTGCGCATTGGCGACGAAGTTCGCGTGGGTGATGCGCACCGCCTTGGGCGCCCCCGTGGAACCGGACGTCAACTGCAGGAACGCCCGGTCGTCCTCGTCGGTCGAAACCGGCTTGACGGCGCGGCTGTCGAGTAGCTGCTTGATGGTCAGCAGCCGCATGCCCAGCTTCGACAGCAGCGGCGCCGCCGCCATGAACGGGTCAGAGACGACGACGGCCTTCGCGTCGATCATCTTGATGATCGCGGTCGTCTCCTCGGCCCAGCGCTGCAGGTCGGTGCGCGGGGTGGGCTGGTGCAGCATGGTCAGGCTGGCGCCGCGCATCCAGACGCCCTGCGCGGTCGGCGCGATCTCGACCGGGGCGCCGGCCAGCACGGCGACGGCATCACCATGTCCGACGCCCGCCGCGGCCAGGCCACCCGCAACGTGACGGGCCCGCTGATGGATCTGCGCCCAGGTATGTCGAACAGGGGCGTCCGGCTCCCCGGTGACCATGCCCTTGCGACTGCTGTGGGTGTTGCAGTACATGGTTTCGGTAAATCTGCTCACAACAATCCTTTTTGAGTCCGGCGTGGCCACGACTGCGGAATCCCGGTAGAGCCCCTCATGTACACCCCGGATGATGTCAGACGAACCGACGGTACCGGCACGAACCTCAGTCGAGCAGCGCAGCACGCCGCTCACCATCCGAACTTGCAGGCAACGAACCCTGTCCCCGCCGACGACGACACCTATGAGCCCACGACGCACAACATCGCCTCGGAGAAACACTTCGCCGACCATCAAGACCTGGCTCCACAAGCCTTCGAGAACGGACCGCGCTTTCGTATGCGAGGCAAGTTCCGACGTCGGTGTTGAAGGAAGCCAGAATCAGCGCCGCGTCAACGGCTTTCGCCCCGACCGGGTCGCAGCACTCCTGCAGCGGATGCTGCGGGTGGCGATATCGACCGACAGCACCAGCTCGGCGCGGCCGACACCCCGTCATCCATGACCGCCCTCACATCCAGCGGGCTTGGCGCGGCTACATTGGCGACAACGGCAAGCCAGCCGGCGTTACATCACGCAAAATGGACGCCGTGGTCAACTCCCGTAACACCGACATCAGCCTCGTCGACCCCGACGCCACGACAGCTAGGAGCGTGGTGGCTGGATCGATCGCCACGGTCGCGAGCTCCGCGGTGGCCGGGTCGGCAGCCACCGTGGCCAGCGCCGGCGTGGTCAGCTCGGCGGCCACCGTCGCCAGTACCGCCGTGGCCGGATCGATCGCCACAGCCGGCAGCGCCGCTATCGCCGGAAGTATTGTCACCGCGATGTCACTCGCGGTCGTTGGGAGCATCGGCCGCGACCGGACACCAGGGATGACTTGCTTCGGATTCCCAACAGCTGGTGCGCCAATAGCGCGAGTCGGCGATCCTGCGCCTCCCGCGGCCCGATCCCCAGCAATTCGTCGGGAGTCGACACATTGTCGGGTTTCGACGCCGTCATCACGGCCGTGTACGCGCGGGTCGGGTTGGTGTAGGGGGGAACGACGAGCAGATCCAGCCTGCCGAACCCCTCGCCGATCACCGACAGTGTGTTGGTCGAGGTGGTGCTGGAGCCGTCGAGGACGATGCTGTGATCCCAGATCTCCATGTCCAATGATTTTGGCGCCCAACTGGTTTCGTCGTAGATGACCCGGTTGACGGAGCCCACGCGCGGCGCCAGGGCTGCCAGCAGGGGCGGAAGTTCTGTGTGCAGTTGATCGCTGCGGGGCCACCAGGCACCCTGCACATGCCCGCAGGACCGGTCGGCGGGCTTCAACCGCAATCGGAGATCGCTGATTCCCGATCGGCGCGCTTGCGCCGTCCCGAAGGGCAGAGTTGGTGCGGACAGTGAGCGACCTCCTATCGTTAAGAGTCGATTGAATCGATTCCGGTGGCATTGTGGTTCTCTGGTGAAAAGCAGGCGCCCAGTAGCTTTCCGGCCTGAGTTGTCGTTACCGTCACTTGCCCTAGTCGTGGGCAGTTGTCTGTTTCGGCGGCGGTATTTCGACGGACACTGTCCGCAGGCTGTGACAGATGGGCGCGTGGCGGTTGGCTCGGTCCGCTGCCGTGCATCGCCGGCTTCACAGGAACTGCCCCCACCTGCGGCCGCCACCACTCGATGGCGGTCGGTGGCGGTGAATTCAGTTGAGCATCATCTGGATCCGACGCTGCCCAGAGCCTGGCAATCTCGTTGTGCAGCCGCTCCATCTTCATATCGAGTCGATAGGCGGCATCGGCGGCTTGGATCAACGTGTCTAGCAGTCGGTCTGGTATCGCGCGCGGGTACATGTAGGAGATCGTGTGCTCATAGCTGGCCCAGAGATCCTGTGCGATGGTCCTGATTTGCACCTCGACGGGCACCCGTTCGACTCGGTTGTTCAAGCGAACGGGGATTTCGACGATCATGTGCAAGCTCTTGTAGCCGTTCGGTTTCGGCTTGGCCATGTAGTCTTCGACCTCGATCACAGTGACGTCCGGTAGGTCGCCGAGCCGGGCCGCGATCCGGTATGCGTCCGATACGCGACCACACGTAATGCGTACTCCGGCGATATCGAGGATGTTCGCCCGGATATCGTCCGCGGCGAGCGGACAGCACAGCCGCTGCGCCTTAGCCACGATGCCATCGTGGGTCTTAACCCGTGACGAGACCGCCTCAATCGAGCAGTAACCACCACGGCGGGTGAACTCCTGCTTGAGGGCGCGGACCTTCGTGGTCAGCATCGAGATCGCGATCTGATACGGCAGCGCGAACTCAGTGTCCGAGCGCCCGAACTTCGTCGTCGCCGGTAATCCAGGGGCCAATTCGTAGACATCGCCGACGGTCACTCCCCTACCTACACTCTCTTCGTCGAGGGCAGCTAATATAGAGGAAGTCTATCATTTAAATATGTTCGGGGGTAAGGGAGGGAGATGGTCGTCACATGGAGGTCCTAGCGGCGCAGCCGGCGCGGGTGGATCTGGCCAATCGCAGCGACGTGGAAGCCCTGCTGCGCCGCTTCTACGGCCAGGTCCTCGTCGACGACATCCTTGCGGAGCCATTCGCCGAAATCCGGATGAACGACCTGGAATCCCACCTTCCGGTCATGTGCGACTTCTGGCAGACGGTCCTGTTCCGTTCCGGGCTCTATGGGGGCAGCGCGGTGCGCGCTCATCAACCCGTCCATGACCGGCATGCACTGACCGCCAATCACTTCCTGCGCTGGCTCAAACTCTGGATCAGCACCATCGACCAGATGTATCAGGGCCCGGTCGCCGAGCACGCGAAAGTCCAGGCGACCAGAATCGCCCGCGCGATGCATCGCCGGCTAACCGGGAACGACTCAGAAGAACTTGATGCCCTTGTCCGACAGGCAATCTGACCGATAACCCCTGCAAGCGCTGCACGCGATTGGCCGACGAGCCTCGCGCCGATGCTCTTCGTCATCGCCGAGGCCGGCACCGGCGGTCAGCGATCCCCCGTTTTCGGGTGGCGTCTTTCCCACTCACGCACCGAACCGCGCCCTGGAGGGCCTCCTGCCAAATCTTTTCCTGCCGCCGTCCGTCGACATGGCCCTGGCGGCCGGTCCCATCGAATGCGCTGACGTCAGTGCGGCCGGCCAGACCTACCCACGGCGCTTGCGGTGTGGCCGGACCTCAGTCACGGGTGGATCTTCGCGAGCAGCCAACCTGGCGATACACAGTTCGGGTTCGACGAACGGTTCGAGCCTGGCCGACACGGCCGCGTCTGCGCGGTCTGCAGATCCGCCGGCGGCCGCAGCGCGGTCGACCAGGCCCTGCAGCAACCCCAGGTGTAGACCGCAACCCACCTCGGGGTGGGCTCGGGCCAAATCCCGTACCGGGCAGGCGTGCAGCCGAATGACCCGCTCCCGCCCGAGCACCTGCTCGCTATCAGCCGACAGCGATGCCGATGGTTCTGATCCAGCAGCCAGTTCGGCATCAAACCCCATCCGGTCGAACACCTCGGTGGCAAGCGCCGCTCCTCGATCCAGCGCGTCACCCACCTCCGCTGCCTCCGTGCCCTCCTGCCCCACAACCGCTTCGGACTGGGCAGCCGCGATCCGCTCGGCCCACTGCACTCCGGCGCGCTGGGCACGCCGAGCACGTGTTTCGGCTGTCTCGCCGAGCTCCATCGCGAGAATCTCGGCGAGTATCCGATAGTCCAGACGCTCCGCGACGGCACGGTATCCGGTGCGGGGGCGACCCACGCCGTCCCGGTTCACGCGAGTGCGCTCGATCGCTCCCTCATCGCACAACGCGTCCAAATGGAAACGCACGGTGGTGACGTGCAACTTCATGCTCGAAGCGAGCTCGACCGCATCAATCGCGCCGCCGTGCTCACGCACCATCCGAAGCACTCGTTCACGTTGCCGGTTGCGCGGCAGGCGATCTCGTCGGCTACGCGGACCGGCCGCACTGTCCGTTTCCTCGTCCACCTCGCACCCTTACCCTTCACGCGTTTAACGGATATACTTCCTCTATATTAGCAGAGGTCCTTAGATGCAGACGTCCACCAAAGGGGCGAGATGGCCTATGTCGGCGGCGGGAGGCAAACCAATGGGGAACATCCACGCGGTGCAGGTGCGCCGTGTTTATGACCAGCGGGTACGCGGCGACGGCACCCGTGTGCTGGTGGACCGGATCTGGCCGCGCGGGATGACCAAAGAAAAAGCGGATGTGGACGAATGGTGCAAGCAGATCGCACCGTCCGATGAGCTGCGCAAGTGGTACAACCACGCTCCGGAACGGTTCGAGGAGTTCACTCGCCGCTACCAGGACGAATTGACCGAGCCTGCGCGGGACGAAGTCCTCACGCACTTACGCCACCTCGCAAGAAGGGGAACTCTGACGCTACTTACGGCGAGCAAGGCCGTTGACATCAGCGAGGCCACCGTGCTTGCCGCGGTGCTGCATTGACGTGGGTCCAACCGCATGAACCTGCTCGAAGTACGCGCCGCGAACTCCGCGGCCTGGGTTAGCGGGGCCGGTCACGTCCGTCGTGGCATGACCGGCCCGGATCGTTCAGCGGGTGCTGGTCGACCTCATCGAACTGCAGCTGCAGGGCAGCGCGCGGATAGCCGGGACCCGCGGCGACGGGCGCGCGGCCGGCGCGAACACGGCCGACGTCGGCTCCGGTGCCGACGACGGCAGGCCCGACTGGCTTCTGCGTGCCACGCAGACGGATCGCTTCGACCTTCACGTGTCAGTGCCCGCGAAACCGGGCTGCGATCATCTCCCGGGGGAGTAGTCCCGGACCCGGGTAGGCGACGATGACGCGCCCGTGGTCGGGTTTGCAGCCCTCGACGAACGTCACTCCGTTTTCGGTGTAGGTGTAGGTCATCGGGTCGTAGGTCCGTAGACGCTCAGTGATGCGCCCCAACTCGGCCTCGCTGTCGGTGGCCCACATGAGGTATTCGACACCGACGGCCCCGACACCGGGGTGCCGGGCGGACTCCTTTGCGTATAGGTAGATCTGAAAGCCGTCCGGCGCCAGCAGCAGTACGGCGTCGGGTTCACGAAGAGCGACGCGGCACGCGAACACGTCACAATAGAAATCGACCGTACGATCGACGTCCAACACCCGCATCACCGTTGACGCGACCCGGACTGTGGCACCCTTGTCCTCAGCGGGGCTCGTCTCAGGTTCTGTATCCGGCATATCAACCTCGATTGATAAAAGGCATTACTACCCTTCATATTACCCTTGTTCAGAGAACGTTCGTGGTCGGGGCGGATCGGGTCCTGACGAGCGCGGTTCGAAACTGGTCGCGAACTGCCGGGCAGCTTGACGATTACTCGTCGTGGACCCCTGCGAGGACGCTGCTGTCCCTCGTCGGTGATGTGGGGTCGCGAGGCAACGGCCCTGCGGGTGCCGGGACCGCATGGCCGGCCGGCAGCGGCTGCGACAATGCGACCCACGCGACCTTCACATCACCGACCGGCTCGGCACCGGGGTGCCGAGCCGGTCGCGATCGAGCCATCCACACGCACCGGGCAACTCCTCAACCTCCGGCCCGTACTCGTGCCGCGGCGTTGACGAGGTTGCGCAGCGAGGCATTCACCTCGGTGCTGCCGCGGGTCTTTAGGCCGCAGTCAGGGTTGACCCACAGCCGTTCGGCGGGAACGGCTTTCAGTGCCGATCGCAGCGATTGAGCGATCTCGGCGGTTGCGGGGATTCGTGGTGAGTGGATGTCGTATACGCCTGGACCCACGCTGTTGCCGAAGCCGATCGCATTGAGGTCGTCGAGGACCTCCATGTGGGATCGGGCAGCCTCGATGGAGGTGACATCGGCATCCAGGTCGGCGATCGCGCCGATTACTTCGCCGAACTCCGAATAGCACAAATGGGTGTGGATCTGCGTGGAGTCGGCGACCCCGGAGGTCGCGAGCCGGAACGCGGCGACCGCCCAGGCGAGGTAGCCGGCCTTGCCCTTCGAGCGCAGCGGCAGCAGTTCGCGCAGCGCCGGCTCGTCGACCTGGATGATCGCGATCCCCGCTGACTGCAGGTCCACGGTCTCGTCGCGGATGGCCAGCGCGATCTGATTGGCGGTGTCGGCTAGCGGCTGGTCGTCGCGAACAAACGACCAGGCCAGGATCGTCACCGGACCGGTAAGCATGCCCTTGACCGGCTTATCGGTGAGTGACTGCGCGTAGGTCGCCCAGTCCACGGTCATCGGATGCGGCCGGGACACGTCGCCGTAGAGGATCGGGGGGCGCACGCAGCGGGTGCCGTAGGACTGCACCCACCCGTTGACGGTGGTGAAAAAGCCGTCGAGCTGTTCGGCGAAGTACTGCACCATGTCGTTGCGTTCCGGTTCGCCGTGCACCAGCACGTCGAGGCCGAGTTCTTCTTGCAGCCTGATCACGTCGGCGACTACGGCCCGCACGAGGCGGATGTACTCGCTCTTGTCGATCTCGCCGGACCGTAGCTCCGCGCGCGCCGTGCGAATCGTCGAGGTCTGCGGGAACGAGCCGATCGTGGTGGTCGGCAGCGGCGGAAGGTGGAGCCTGGCGTCCTGGCTCGCGCGCCGGACCTCGGCGGGTCCACGCTGGCTTGCCGAGGCTGCGAGGCCGTCGATGCGGGCCCGGATCTGCCTGTTGCGGAGTCGGGGATCACCGGCGCGGGAGGAGATCGCGGCATTGGACGACTCGACCGCCACGGCTACCGTGTCCCGTCCACCGTGCAGCGCCTTCGCCAGCGTGACGACCTCGGTGACCTTCTCGGCGCCGAACGCCAGCCAGCTGTGCAGTCGGTCGTCGACGTCCGTCTCGGCGGTCAGTGAGTAGGGCACATGCAGGGTCGAGCAGGAGGTCGACACCGCCACCGAGCGGGCCGCTCCCGACAGAGTGGCCAGCCGGCCCAGTGCAGCCTCGAGGTCGGTACGCCAGACGTTGCGTCCGTCGACGATTCCGGCCACCAAGGTCTTGTCGGCCAGCTCAGGCACCGTCGCAGCGGCCGAATCGCCGCCGGCGACCAGGTCGAGCCCGATGGCCTCGACCGGTGTGCGCGCCAGTGCGGGCAGGGCGGCATCGAGCCCACCGAAGTAAGTGGCGACGAAGATGGCCGGGCGCTCGATATACGTGCCCAGCGCGGTGTAGGTGCGCTCGGCCAGCTCGGGACCGTTGTCCAGCATGTCGGTCACCAGCACCGGCTCGTCAATCTGAACCCACGCCACCCCGGCCGTGGCGAGCAGGCCCAGCAGCTGGGTGTAGAGCGGAATCAGCTCGCCGAGCCGTGCGATCGGCGCGCTCGCGTCCCCAACAGCCTTGCTTAGTGTCAGAAACGTGATGGGGCCGATGATCACAGGCCGCGCGGTAACGCCTTGCTGTCGAGCTTCTTTGCACTCGGCGAGAACTTTCCCCGGATGCAGCGTGAACGCGGTGTACGGGGCGATCTCCGGAACGATGTAGTGGTAATTCGTGTCGAACCACTTCGTCATCTCCAGCGGCGCAACGTCCTTGGTGCCGCGCGCCGCCGCGAAATAGCGATCGACATCGTCGGCGATGTCCGCGACGCGGGGCGGCAATGCGCCCAGCAGGACCGCGGTGTCGAGCATCTGGTCGTAAAGGGAGAAGGTATTGACCGGTACCGAGTCCAGTCCGGCCACCGAGAGGGCGGCCCAGGTTTCGCGGCGTAGGTCAGCTGCCACCGATTCCAGATCTGCGCGGACAGTCCGCCCCGCCCAGTACCCCTCGATTGCCCGTTTGAGTTCGCGGTGTGGGCCGATTCGTGGAGATCCAAGGATGGTGGCTGTAAAAGGTCGAGATGACACGGGGCGTCCTTCACTTTCTAGCAAGTCAGACTGGTTTACGACCGGTGTTGTGATTGACGCTTGCCGGGCGGCCGAGCGCCGCGCGTGATGCCCAAGGTTTTGATCGGTGGGGCTGTAGTGCCGCTTTCGCCGACTGACTTCGGTTGCGGGGCTTTGGGTGGCAATGCAGTCGCCGTCTCGATCCCGCGTGTTCCTTGAACGTCGCGGTCCTGCGGTGTCTGCATCAGGTTGGGAGCATTTGCCGCAGGACGTACTGCAGGATGCCCCCGTGCCGGTAGTAGGCGGCCTCGGCGGGGGTGTCGATGCGCACGGTGGCGACGAATTCGGTGTTCTGCCCGTCACGTTCGGCGCGGACGGCGACCTCGCTCGGGAACGGTGCGGCGGGGTCGGCGCCGGCCAGTCCGGTGATCGAATACACCTCCTCACCCGTCAGTCCCAGGCTTTCTCTCGACGCGCTGGCCGGGAACTGCAGGGGCAGCACGCCCATGCCGATCAGGTTCGAGCGGTGTATCCGTTCGAACGAGATGGCCAGCACCGCGCGCACCCCGAGCAGCAGGGTGCCCTTGGCCGCCCAGTCCCGCGACGATCCCGAGCCGTACTCCGCGCCGGCCAGGATGATCAGCGGCACCCCGTCGGCGGCATACGCGGTGGACGCGTCGAAGATACTCATCTGCTCACCGTCGGGCAGATGGCGGGTGACCCCGCCCTCGGTGCCGGGAGCCAGCAGGTTGCGCAGCCGGATATTCGCAAACGTGCCCCGAATCATCACCTCGTGGTTGCCGCGGCGGGAGCCGTAGGAGTTGAAATCAGCCCGCGCTACCCCGTGCTCGGTCAAGTAGTTCCCGGCAGGACCATCGGGCTTGATCGCACCGGCGGGCGAAATGTGGTCGGTGGTCACCGAATCACCCAGCACGGCAAGCGCTCTAGCTCCGGCGATGTCGCGGACCGGCTCCGGTTCCCGGGTCATTCCGTCGAAGTACGGCGGGTGGCGGACATAGGTGGAGGCGTCGTCCCAGTCGAAGATCTGCTCGGTAGCGACGTCGAGGCCCCGCCACCGGTCGTCACCGACGAGCACGTCGGCGTAGCCGCGGGTGAACATCTCCGCTTGCACGCACTCGTCGATCACCTCCTTGATCTCCTGGGTGCTGGGCCAGATGTCGCGCAGGTACACCGGCTGCCCGGCCGGGTCGGCGCCGAGGGGATCGTTGAGCAGGTCGACCAGCATGGTGCCGGTCAGCGCGTAGGCGATCACCAGCGGCGGGGAGGTCAGGAAATTCATTTTGCACTCGGGATGGATGCGGCCCTCGAAGTTGCGGTTGCCCGACAGCACCGAGGCCACCGTCAGGTCGTGTCCTGTCACGGCGGCGCTGACCTGCGGGATCAGCGGACCAGAGTTACCGATACAGGTGGTGCAGCCGTAGCCGACCAGAGAAAACCCGAGTTGCTCTAGGTAGGGAGTCAACCCGGCCCGGTCGTAGTAGTCGGTCACGACACGCGAGCCCGGCGCAAGGGTCGTTTTCACCCAGGGTTTACGGGACAAACCCCGCTCGACAGCCTTCTTGGCCAGCAGCCCCGCGCCGATCATGACCGACGGGTTGGAGGTGTTGGTGCACGAGGTGATCGCCGCGATCACCACGTGCCCGTGACCGATTGCCGCGCGGGTGCCGTCGGCGAGGGTCACCGACACCGGCTCCAACGGCAACTCATGGGACGGGCCGTAACCGCACGGCGCGAACGGGACGTCGTCGACGCGGTCGTGATCGATGGCGACCGGGTCGCTTGCCGGGAATGATTCGCTCAACGCCTCATCGAGCCCGCCCGCCTGCACGACAGCCCGAGGACCACCGGCAAGCCGCGAGGCGACCGCATGCGAGGCCATCGACAACGGGATGCGGTCCTGGGGTCGCTTCGGTCCGGCGATCGAGGGTTCCACACCGGCCAGATCCAGTTCGACGCTTTGGCTGTAGACCGGCTCGTCATCAGGGTCATGCCACAGGCCCTGCT
This sequence comes from uncultured Mycobacterium sp., assembly GCA_964387245.1. Lineage (GTDB taxonomy): Bacteria > Actinomycetota > Actinomycetes > Mycobacteriales > Mycobacteriaceae > Mycobacterium. Next base: position 17,848 of record CAYLWH010000001.1, on the reverse strand, counting down.
CCTTGGCGTAAGCCTCGACCAGCCGTATCTGGGGTTCGGGGCGTCCGGTCAGCCGCAGATAGGTCAGTGTCTCCGCGTCGATCGGGAAGATCGCACAGGTCGAACCGTATTCGGGACTCATGTTGCCCAGGGTCGCCCGGTTCGCCAGCGGCACGTTTGCCACGCCGGGGCCGTAGAAGTCAACGAACTTGCCCACCACCCCCGTCTGGCGCAGCAGTTCGGCGACCGTGAGCACCAGATCGGTCGCGGTCGTGCCCTCGCGCAGCTCCCCGGTGAGCTTCAGACCGAGCACCTGCGGGATCAGCATGCTCATCGGCTGCCCGAGCATGGCCGCCTCCGCCTCGATGCCGCCGACCCCCCAGCCGAGCACGCCGAGCCCGTTGACCATCGGGGTGTGCGAGTCAGTGCCGACCAGGGTGTCCGGATAGGCCTGCGGGCCGTCCGGGCCGGCCCGGGTGAACACCACCCGGGCCAGATACTCGAGATTTACCTGATGACAAATGCCGGTGTCGGGCGGGACGACCAGGAAATCGTCGAACGCCTGCTGCGCCCACCGCAGCAACTGGTAGCGCTCCCGGTTGCGGCTGAACTCCAGGCCGGCGTTGACCCTGGACGCGTCGGGGCGGGCGAACACGTCGGCGATCACCGAGTGATCGATCACCAGCTCGGTGGGGATCAGCGGGTTGATTCTCGCCGCGTCCCCGCCCAGCGCGGTCATCGCGTCACGCATCGCGACCAGGTCGACCACGCACGGGACGCCGGTGAAATCCTGCATTAACACCCTCGCAGGGGTGAACTGGATCTCGGTGTGGCTCTGCCGCAAGGGATCCCACGCGGCCAACGCCCGCACCTGCTCCCCGGTGACCAGGCGGCCATCCTCGTTGCGCACCAAATTCTCCAGCAGCACCCGCAGGCTGTAAGGCAGCCGGTGGGCGGTCTGCACCCGGTCCAGACGAAAGATGTCATAGCTTTCGCCGTCGACGACGAGCCGATCACGGGCACCGAAACTGTTGAGGCTCACGACGGCGCGCCGTCCGCACCCGGGGTGTGCGTGTGGGTGTCGATCTGATCCATCGCGTGAATGGCCAACGCGGCGTGCGCAAATGCACCGCCGGCCCGCATCTCCGCCGCGACCCAGATGGCCTCCATGATCTCTTCAGGGCTCGCGCCCTTGCGCCGCGCCAGCTTGGTGTGGCCGGTGATGCAGTACGGACACTGCGTCACGTGTGCGACTGCGACGGCGATGAGCTGTTTGGTCTTCTCGGGCAGCGCACCCTCGGCGAACACCGCCCGGGAAAACCCGCTGAAGGCGTCGTGGATATCGGGCGCAAGAGCTTTTCGGCGAGCCGACATGTGCGGTGTTGCCGGCTGATACAGGGACTCGGACATAGCCATCTCCACTTCGCGCTGCCGGGCGGTGGCGGTGCTCGTCGAGCCCGCGGCGCTGGTCTCACTGAGCCACTCTACCCGCAACCGGGGCAATATAGAGGGATAAATTCCTCTATATTGAAGATGCGGACCCGGATGCGACGTGGCAGGTGTGTGATGGCGACGGTGGCCATCAACGGCCTCGGGCGGAAAGGCACCATGGCCGACGGGGTTCTATCCGTCGTTCTGGAGCGCGAGCACTACGAAATAGACAGTGGAACAGAGGCTCTCATCGAGAAGCTCGAAGGTGCGCGCTGCCAATCACACCGACGGATAGGTGATCTGTGTTCCGTCGGGCTTCGCGAAGCTCGTCATCGTTGCAGACGTCAGCTTTCCAGCGCCCATGATGTGCTGAGCGTCGACGCCACGAACAAGCAGCGCGTCGGCGACAAGCGCGCGATGGCACTGCCAGAAGACAGCCTCGGCGCACATGATGACGGTGATGCGTTGTGCAGCCAGTGCAATGAGTTCCGCGACCGCGTCCTGGAAAGGCGGTGTGTTCATGTAGTCGGCGTACCCGCGGAAGGATACGTTGCGCCATCCGGTGTTGATTGAATCTTTGGCTGGCCGGCGTAATCCGCCGAGCGCGGGCAGATGCCGGTAGTCGATTCCGGCCGACGCCAACGATCCCTCGAGTTGGTCGATGTGGAACTGCGGGTTGTGCCGGGATTTGGGCACCGTCCGGATGTCGGCGACGAGGTCGATGCCGAAGCTCTTCAGCAGCCCGGTGAACTCCTCGACCGTGCGGGTGGAATGACCGACGGTGTAAATAGTCGACATCGCGCTCCCACGCGGTCTCGTCTTTTCGGGTTCGGGCGATCGGGGCGACGGGCAGATCACAGTCCGGCCAGGTCTCGGGCCGACCCCAACACTTCGTCGAGCATCGGCGCCGTGAGTCTGCCCGTGAAGGTGTTCTGCTGGCTGGGGTGATAGCACCCGACAAGGGCCAACGGTTGCACACCCGAGGGCTGCGCGCTTGGGACGTGCAGCTCAACCCGAGCGCCGTGGGCGAAACGCGGTTTAGGTACCGGCAAGGCGCCGCCCAGTTCACGCACGGTCCGAAGGGCCGCATCCCAACCGAACCCGCCAAGGGCCACGACCACCCGGACCGTCGGCAGCACGGATCGCCATTCGGCCAGTAACCACGGTGAACACGCGTCCCGCTCCACGACCGTGGGTTTGTTGTCAGGTGGGGCGCAGCGCAGGGTGGCAATCATCCGGACGCCGGCAAGCTGTTGACCGTCGCCTGCGTGCTCGCTCGTAGGTTGCGCTGCCAAGCCGACGCGATACAGGGAGCCGAACAGCCAGTCCCCTGATCGGTCTCCGGTGAATATCCGGCCGGTACGGTTCGCCCCGTTGGCTGCCGGCGCCAATCCGACGATGAGCAGACGCGGATACCGATCGCCCCACCCCGGGATCGGCCTGCCCCAGTACGGCTGGTCGGCGAACGAGCGCCGCTTCTCCCGAGCGACGCCTTCGCGCCATTTCACCAGTCGAGGGCATGCCCGGCACAGCGAAATGCGTGCGCCCAGTTCGTCGAGCGACAAGTTTGGCGCCGCCAGCGTGCTCACCTCGGCGGCGGTGCGCGCGATCGGTGTTGTCGCCGAGGCTAGATCCTCGGGCCATCCCGCCCCGGGAGGCACCGGTGAGAAGAACAGCTGGCCGGTCACAGGGTGCGGCAGTGATCGTGGTGTCGCCATCGCAAACCCGCCTCCCTTCAGCCGGCTCGTCCCCGGTTTCGACGCAGGAACGATCGCCGCGTACGCATTCTCCATTCTCGGCTCCGGCCGCATTGCAATGCGGCCGCCCACCGGCGCCGGTTCGCTAAGGATGTCGTCAGGGCTTTGCACGCGAGCTTCGACGGTAGGTAGACACGGCCCCGATTCCGGCAGCCACAACCGCCACAGGCGGTCGGGAGCGGTTCTCACTCCGACACGCGGACCGCTGGCCCACGTCGCCACCGGCGCGAGTCTGAGCCTGACCCGCGAGCCAGGGTCGAAAAGGTGAGAGCCGTAGTCGCCCAAGGCGATAACGAGCGTGCTGCCCAGATTGCCCGGCCCGCGCGCCATGTCATGCGGTCTGCGAGCGGCGGGCCTTCTGGCTGAGGCGGTATCCTCGCCGACGATTACCTCCCCTGACCGGATCAGCACCGCGCCGGCAACTCCATCGGGTCCGCACGTCACATTGAGACAGGTGTGTATCCCGTAGCTGCGGTACACATAGAGGCTGCCCGCAGGACCGAACAACACCGCGTTGCGCGCGGTCGGCCCGCGGAACGAATGGGCCGCTGGTCCGGTACGCGCTGGGCGCGGCGGCGGTGGTCAATGTGTGGGCCGCCCTGATTCTCGGGGATCATTTGGCGGAACGCATCTTGTTCGCATCGGGCGTGCCACGGCAATCCGTTTAGACTCGGAGAATGGCACCCAAGAGGCCGCCGGTTGTTATCTCGGTTCTGGCTCCCCGTCTCTTGAAATCGATGTCCAAATTTAATGTGGCAATCTATCGCGCCACCAACGGGCGCGTCGGCGGCCACGAGTTGGGGCTCCCGCTGTGTCTGTTGACCACGACTGGCCGCAAGAGCGGGTTATCCCGAACGAGTCCACTGATATTCGTGGCCGATGGTGCCCGTGTGGTCCTGGTGACATCGCAGGGTGGTCTGCCCACACACCCAATGTGGTTTCTGAATCTGCGCGCGAATCCTGAGGTGCACGTGCAGATCCGAGCCCAGACCCACACCATGCGTGCCCGCGTCGCCGACGACGCGGAACGGGCGCAGCTCTGGCCGCGACTCATTGCACACAACCCGCGGTGGGCGCGATACCAATCGTGGACTGACCGCGTGATTCCGGTGGTGGTCTGCGAGCCGGCCTAGCGTCACCGGGCGAGCCGGGCGGAGTTCTCTCCGGCTGCGTCGGCAAGACGCAGACCGTAAGTGGAAGCGTCTGTCGATCACCTCGCGTGGCAATTGTTCAGGAGTCGGGCAGGTGATCAGTACGCGATTGAAATCTGGGTCGACGCCATCGACGAAAGTGATCCCGTTGTGGGTGTTCCTATACGTACTGGGATAGTGCGTACGCAAACGCTGTTCGATCCGATTCAGTTCAGCTTCGCTACCGGCCGACCAGATGATCTCCTCGACACCCACATCGTCGATGCCGCGTCGCCCGTACGCCTCGTGTGCGCGGATATATATTTGGAAGCCGCCTGGCGTCAAGAGAAGCGCAGCGTTCGGTTCGTGAAGCGCGACATGGCATTCGAACACGTCGCGGTAGAAGTTCACTGAACGCTCCAAGTCGAACACTCGCATCAAGCACGACGTGACTTTTGCCGCCTCAACCATCTGCGTTCCCTTGTCCTGCCTGACGAGAGCCTCACGTTACCTCTGACCATTGGTTGATTGCCAACACGTTCACTCGGCCATGACCTCGGACCGAACAATCTGGCCCATCCCGCACTCGTGCCCGCGCCGTTCGTAATCAGTCCTCGCGACGGATCAGTGCGCCGAGGACGTCGCGGTGGTAGCGGGAGATCACGTCGAGTTGGATGCCCTTGGGGCACACCGCAGTACATTCGCCAATCTGAGTGCAGCCGCCGAACCCTTCGGCGTCGTGCTGGTCGATCATGGCGAGCGCGCGGTTGCGACGCTCGGCCTGACCTTGAGGTAGGTCGCCGAGGTGAGTGATCTTCGCGCCTAGGAACAGCGCTGCCGAGCCGTTCGGGCACGCCGCAACGCAGGCTCCGCAACCGATGCAGGTCGCCGCGTCGAACGCGGATTCGGCACGCGTCTTGGGCACCGGCACGGCCTGCGCGTCGGGGGCAGCGCCCGTTGGCGCGGTGATGTACCCGCCGGCGGCGATGATCCGGTCGAATCCGCTGCGGTCGACGATCAGGTCCTTGATGACCGGGAACGGTGCGGCGCGCCAGGGTTCGACGTCGATGACGTCCCCGTCGGCGAAACTGCGCATATACAGTTCGCAGGTTGTGATCAATCCTTGTGGCCCATGCGCAACGCCATTGATGACCAGCCCGCACGCGCCGCAGATGCCTTCGCGGCAGTCGCTGTCGAACGCGACCGGATCCTCGCCTGCCCGGGTGAGGTGTTCGTTGAGGACATCGAGCACTTCGAGAAACGACATGTCCGGCGAGATGTCCCGCACCCCGTACCCAACCATCGCACCCGCCTCGCCCGGGGCCTTCTGGCGCCAGATCCGCAGGGTGAGGTTCATTTGTAGCTCCGCTGTTTCATCTTGACGCTGCGATATTCAAGGTCTTCCCGGTGCAGCACCGGGGGGCGGTCCGTGCCAGTGAATTCCCACGCGGCGACGTAGGCGAACCGGTCGTCGTCGCGCAGCGCCTCGCCGTCGGCGGTTTGGCTTTCGACCCGGAAGTGACACCCACACGACTCTTCGCGGTGCAGGGCGTCGATGCACATCAGCTCCGCCAGTTCGAAGAAATCCGCTACTCGGCCCGCCCGCTCCAGAGTCTGGTTCAGCTCCGCGTTCTCACCGGTAACCGCGACGCGGCGCCAGAACTGTGCCTTGAGCTCTCGCACCCGCTCGATGGCGTCGATCAAGCCCGGCTGTGTGCGTTCCATGCCGCAGTGGTCCCAGAGGATGGTGCCAAGTTCCTTGTGGAAGGAGTGGACCGTGCGGTCGCCGCCGATGGACAGCAGGGCCTCGATGCGCCCGCGGACCGTGTCGGCGGCCTCGCGCGCGGCGGGGTGCGAGGCGTCGATCGGCTCGAACGGCGCCGCTGCCAGATAGTCGGTGAGGGTGGCGGGCAGCACGAAGTAGCCATCGGCGAGGCCCTGCATCAGCGCGCTGGCGCCCAGCCGGTTCGCACCGTGGTCGGAATAGTTGGCCTCGCCGATCACGAACAGGCCCGCAATGGTGCTCTGCAAGTCGTAGTCGACCCATAGCCCGCCCATCGTGTAGTGCACCGCCGGGTAGATTCGCATCGGCCTGCGGAACGGATCCTCGCCGGTGATCTGCCGGTACATCTCGAAAAGGTTGCCGTAGCGATCCTCGATCACCGGGCGGCCCAGGCGCGCCAAGGCGTCGGCGAAGTCGAGGTAAACACCGAGCCCGCCGGGACCGACCCCGCGCCCGTCGTCACACACTTTTTTGGCTGCGCGCGAGGCGACATCGCGCGGGACCAGGTTGCCGAACGCCGGGTATCGGCGCTCGAGGTAGTAGTCGCGGTCGGACTCGGGAATCTCGCCGGGGTGGCGGTCGTCGCCGCTATTGGCGGGTACCCAGATCCGCCCGTCGTTGCGCAGCGACTCGCTCATCAACGTCAGCTTGGACTGGTGCTCGCCGCTGACCGGGATGCAGGTCGGGTGGATCTGGGTGAAGCACGGGTTGGCAAACAGCGCGCCCCTGCGGTGCGCGCGCCAGGTCGCGGTGACGTTGCATCCCATCGCGTTGGTGGACAGGAAGTACGCGTTGCCGTAACCGCCGGACGCGAGCACGACGGCGTCGGCGACGTGCGTTTGGATCTCGCCGGTCGCCATGTCGCGCACGATCACCCCCCGCGCCCTGCCGTCGGCGACGACCAGGTCGAGCATTTCGTGACGCGCATGCACGTCCACCGCGCCCATCTTGACCTGGCGCTCAAGGGCCTGGTACGCGCCGAGCAGCAACTGCTGGCCGGTCTGACCGCGAGCGTAGAAGGTGCGCGAGACCTGCACGCCGCCGAACGAGCGAGTGTCCAGCAGACCGCCGTATTCGCGGGCGAATGGCACCCCCTGGGCGACACATTGGTCAATGATCGAACCGCTGACCTGCGCGAGACGGTAGACGTTGGATTCGCGTGAACGGAAGTCGCCGCCCTTGACGGTGTCGTAGAACAGCCGGTAAATGCTGTCACCGTCGTTGCGGTAGTTCTTCGCCGCGTTGATCCCGCCCTGCGCGGCGATGCTGTGCGCGCGGCGAGGACTGTCTTGATAACAAAAGCTGGTGACCCGATAGCCCGCCTCGCCGAGCGTCGCGGCGGCCGACGCCCCGGCCAGGCCCGTGCCGACGATGATCACCGACAGAGCGCGCCGATTCGCCGGACTGATCAACTGGGCGTCGAACTTGCGGGTGTCCCAGCGCTTCTCGATCGGGCCCGGCGGCGCCTTGTCATCGACGACCGGATCCCCCACCGTGTAGTAGCCGGTGGACAGGTCGGCCTCGGAGCTCACTGGCCGACCCAGCCGAACAGCACCGAGTACGGGACAATCAGGAAGCCGGCCGTGATCACCACCGCGACCACGACCGCGGCCACGTTGAGATGACGACGCCGCCGAACGCTGGTGTTCGCGCCCAACGTCGCGAACGCACTCCAAACCCCATGCCGCAGATGGAATCCCACCGCGATGAGCGCAATGGTGTAGCTCACGACCACCCACCAGATCTGAAATCCGTTCACCAGCCGCACGTACGGGCTCGGCGACGCTCCGCCCGGGTGAATGGTGTCCATGCTCAGGTGCAGCAGGTGATAGACGATGAACGCTGCCACCGTCACCCCGCCCCAGCGCATCGTGAACGATGCGTAGCTGCGTTGGACACCGCCGCGCGCCCGGGTGCTCTCATAGCGCCAGCCGCCGCGCCCCGCGGTTGCCGAGCGAGCACGTCTCCACAGGATCAGCGCCGCACCTATGTGGATCACCACGCTGACCACTAGCACCACCCGCACGATCCAAAGTGCACCGGCGTGGGGCAGAAATGGCTCACCGACCGTGCGGAGATGCTGCGCGTAGTCATCGAACGCTGCCCGCCCGGAGAACGCCTTGAGGTTGCCGTACATATGCACCACCAAAAACAGCACCATGACCAGGCCCGAGATCGCCATCGCCGCCTTGAGCACCACCGTCGACCGCAACGCGGACCCGCGGCGCTGAGCCGGGGTCAGAGGCTGGACCATCACCTCCGGCATGGTAAACGCGAACGCTCGCGCGCGATGCCGAGATGCGGATTAAGGGCATCGCGTCGATCATCAGCGCCACAACATCCCGCCCGGACAAATCCTTTGGATAGCGGGTCAGCCAACGCGGTTTCAGTTAGCACCACGAACCCGCCCGAAACCGCGGACCTACCTGTCGCACAGAATGTCTCAAGCCCCTGCTCGCCCACCGGCTCCAAACCGACTCGAGAGCGTCGGGCCGAGACCGCCCTGAGCTTGTTCCCACCGTTGCAACGGCTGCGCCTCACCGGCCGGCCTGCTGGCAAACCCATCCGTTCGGGATGCGGCCGGTCTCGATGAACCGGGCCAGTTCCGCGCTCACCTGTGCTGGAAGGTCGGTATCGGCATGCGGATAGATGATGGGTTCCTCCTTGGAGTTGTGCTGCTCGAGTTGGCGCAGCAGCCGATGGCAGGTATCCCGCAGCTGTTCGTTGTCGGCTCTGTCAGCGATCAGGTCGGTCAGGGCGTCTGTGGTGCGCCACAGTTCGCCGTGCTCGCGCATCATCACGAAGATCGGCATGACCATGCCGGCTTCGCGGATCGGGGGGAACAGGATGGCCTCTTCCAAGTAGATGTGTCGGCGCAGCGCTTCCAACGCCGTGTGCAACGGTTCGGGCTGCACGCAGCCACAGTCGAGTTTGTCGATGAAATCCTCTATTGCATTGTCTATTTCGCGGTGCTCACGCAGCAGAACGACCGATAGAACCCCGTCGGGCATGGTGTTGTCCTCTTCGTCAGTTCGCAGCACGTGTGCCGATTGGTTTTTAGTCGAGCTCGGCGTCGATGCTGATCTTGGCCCCGGCGAACAATCGCGACACTGGACACAACGCTGCTGCCTCATCGACTACGGCGGCGAAGACGTCGGCATCCAACCCGGCCACCAGTGCCCTGACCTTCAGCCGGGACGTGGTGATCGTCGGGACTCCGTCGACTGCGTCCAGGGCCACGGTGGACTGCACATCCAGCCGTTGTGGCGGTGTGTTGTTCTCGCCCAACTTCAATGCCAGCGCCATCGCGAAACACGAGGAATGTGCTGCCGCCGCCAGCTCCTCCGGACTGGTCTTGCCGCCCGGCTGCTCAGTTCGGGAGGCCCAGGTCACCTGCAGGCCGTCCAGCGCTGCGCTACTGCCTTCTGAAAGCGTGCCTTCGCCAGACGCTAAGGGACCCTCCCAGGTGGTCTGCATGGTGCGATCCGCGATGCTCATACCCACGAACTCCTTTGCTGCGTGCTCGCCCGGCGCCGATGTGGTCCGTGCCGCTGGAGCGGATGGTTAATTATTACAAACACGAGTTGTATAAATAATAGCCCATGGCTTGCCTGCTGACCATGACCAGAGTCAGAAGGCCTCCTCGGGCATTTCCATGATCGTCAGGTCGACGGCGTCGACGATTCGTTGTTGGGCGGCCAGCTGCGGCAGCATGTTCTTGGCGAAGAACGTTGCGGTGGCGACCTTTCCGATGTAGAAGGCGCGATCGTGGGGCGTCGCTGCGCCGTCGAGCGCGTTGAGCGCGATCTCGGCCTGCTGCAACAGAAGCCAGCCGATGAGCACATCACCGACAGCGAGCAGGAACGGCACCGCCTCCAGACCGACGAGGTACAGCTCTCGGGCGTTGTGCGCGGAGTCGACTAGATACCCGGTCAGCGTGGCGACCATGGCCTGCAGATCCTCGACCGCCTCGGCCAGCAGTTTGCGATTGTCGGCGAGTTCGGGGCGGGCGGTGTCGCTGTCGAGGAATTTCTGGACCTGGCTGACGACGTGCCCCAGCGCCACACCGCGATCGCGGGCGATCTTGCGGAAGAAGAAGTCCTGTGACTGAATCGCGGTGGTGCCTTCGTAGAGGCTGTCGATCTTGGCGTCGCGGATGTATTGCTCGATCGGGTAGTCCTGCAGGAAGCCCGAACCGCCGAGGGTCTGCAGCGATTCGGTCAAATGCTGGTAGGCACGCTCGGAACCGACGCCCTTGACCACCGGCAGCAGCAGATCGTTGACGCGGTGAGCCAGCTCGGGGTCCGCGCCGGAGGCGGTCACCGCGACGGTCGGGTCCTGGTGGGCGGCGGTGTAGAGGTAGAGCGCCCGCAGGCCCTCGGCGTAGGCCTTCTGCATTAGCAACGCCCGGCGCACGTCGGGATGATGGATGATCGTGACGCGCGGCGCGGTCTTGTCGGTCATCTGGGTGAGGTCGGCGCCCTGCACTCGCGTCTTGGCGAAGTCCAGCGCGTTGAGGTAGCCGGTCGACAGTGTCGAAATCGCCTTGACGCCGACGAACATTCGCGCGTATTCGATGACTTTGAACATTTGCGCGATGCCGTTGTGGGTGTCGCCGACCAGCCAGCCGGTCGCCGGCAGCCCATGCTGACCGAAGGTCAATTCGGTCGTCGCCGAAACCTTCAGGCCCATCTTGTGTTCCAGACCGGTCACGAAGACACCGTTGCGCTCGCCGGGCTCACCGGTCTGCGGATCGGGCAGGAATTTGGGGACCAGAAACAGACTCAGGCCCTTGGTGCCGGGTCCGGCACCCTGCGGGCGAGCCAACACAATATGCATGATGTTCTCGAACAGGTCGCCGCTGTCGCCGTTGGTGATGAACCGCTTGACACCTTCGATGTGCCAGCTGCCGTCGGGCTGTTCGGTCGCTTTGGTGCGTTCGGCGCCGACATCGGAACCCGCATCGGGTTCGGTGAGCACCATGGTGGCGCCCCAGTTGCGGTCGATGGCCATCGCCGCCCAACGGCGCTGCTGCTCGTTGCCGATGTCATAAAGGATGCCAGCGAATTCCGGACCGGCCAGATACATGAAGACCGCCGGATTGGCCCCAAGCACGAACTCGTTGATCGCCCAGGCGACCATCGCCGGTGCGGGCAACCCACCGACATGTTCGTCGAGGCCGATCCGGAACCATTCGCCTTTGCGCCACGCCCGCAGCGACTCCTTGAACGACTCAGGCAGCGTCACCACGTGGGTTTCGGGGTCGAACGTCGGCGGATGTCGGTCGGATTCGGCGAACGACTCCGCGACCGGCCCGGCGGCCAATTTCGAAGCCTCAGCCAGCATCTCGCGCACCGTGTCGCCGTCGAGGTCGCCGAACGCTCCGGTGGCCAGGGCCTTCTCCAGGTTGAGCACCTCAAAGAGGTTGAACTCGAGATCTCGCACGTTGCTCTTGTAGTGACTCATGTCGATCGCCTTTCCTCCAGACTGCACAGTTCACGGTCCCAGTCCGCACTGTGGAGACGGTTCAGTCGCCACCGCACCAGAGCGGTCAGCCCCGCCACCGCGGCGACCACAGTCAGCCAAATCGTGATCCCGGCCATCACGCCATCGACACCTGCTTGCGAAGCCGGGGCCGGCGCGCTCACCGGATTCCCGTCGGTGTCCACCCAGATGTCGATAAGGTCACCGGCTTTGACAAATTGCGGCCAGCCAAACGCGGTGTGCTGGGTTGCTTCAGCACGCCATCGGGCGCTGACGGTGTAGGTGACGTTGTCCAGGATCATGGTGCTGTCCTTCAGAACCGTCGCGCTCACCGGATGCTGCATCTGAGCCTTTTCGGCATATTTCAGGCTGTGCGCGTCGTACACCGCGGTGCCGACAGCCCCCGCGGCCGCAGCGGCGATGATCGAGGCCACGAATGCCAACAGCACCAGCAGCACCTCTACTCGGTCACTGCGGCGCACAAGCGGATTGCGTCCGAATACGCGGACAACCCACCAGCGCTCGGGTAGGAGGGTGAAGGTCTGCATGACACACTCCTTGCGGCCGACGCGCCATCAGGCGTTCGTGCCGGTGAGTGCGAAGAACTCCTGACGTGAACGGGGGTCCTCGCGCAGGACGCCCAGCAGTGCGGAGGTGATGGTGGCGGACCCGGCGGCGTGCACGCCTCGCAGGGTCATGCAGCTGTGCTCGGCCTCGATGACTACGCCAACCCCGCGGGGTGCGAGCTGTTCGGCGAGCCAATCGGCGATCTGTTTGGTGAGTCGTTCCTGGCGCTGAGGCCGGCAGGCGAAGTGCTCGGCGACGCGGGCCAGCTTGGATAGTCCGATGATGCGCTCGCCGGGTAGATACCCGATGTGGGCGATCCCGACGAAGGGCAACATGTGATGTTCGCACACCGATCGCAGCGGCAGGTTGCGGGAAATGACGAGTTCGTCGTAGCCCTCGTCGTTGGGGAAGGTGGTCAGATCAAAGGGCCGCGGCGTGAACAGTTCAGCGTAGCCGCGCGCCATCCGCGCGGGTGTGTCGGCAAGACTGTCCGAATCCAGTGAAATCCCAAGGGCACGAAGGAATGCGGCGGCGGCGACTTCCGCGGCGGCCAGATCCCGATGTGGTGACTCGTGCACTAGTTGCAATGCCGCGCTGGAATGCATGGCGGGTTCCTTCCGGGACTGAGAAGATCCGTCCGTCCACCCGTCACAGGCGTAGTTGTGTCGGGTGAACGGAGGGATGAGCAGGGTGGGATCGACTACGTGACAGGGGAATCAGTGCCGGACTTGGTCCGCCGGTGCCAGGCCGGGTCGTACACAAAGGCCAACCGGGCGAGGGTGAGCGCGGCCAGCAGCAGCCCGAAGTCGCGCAGCGCGACGTCGTAGAAGCCGGGGTAGCTCAGCAGGTTGACGATGATGCCGACCAGCCAAGCGGCGACGATGTAGGCGGCGTATCGCGGCTTGATCGCGACGGCGAGGCCGGCGACGATCTCGATCACCCCGACCACCAGCATCGTCTGGTGTGCGCTGATCGGGCTCAAGTCCACGATCCACGGGGCCAGGTAGCCCTCCCAGTTGGTGAGCACGCTGGTGAACTTGTCGAGGCCGAACACGATCGGCAGCACCGCGAATCCGATCCGCAGCAGCAGAAACGCCGCGTAGGCCGGATCGGAGCGGGCGCGCTGCAGCACCTCGGAGGGGGTGTGGGCGGCTGAGGCGGGTAGCGCTGCGGCGGTCATCGCAATCTCCTTTTGTAAGACCAATCAAAACTAGTTTTAGAATCTGCCTGTTACGCCTATTTGTCAAATTTGTTTGGTGTTAGAGTTGGAGCATGTCCCTCAACCGCACCGGCGACCTGGCCTCGCTGACCGGCCTGAGCCACCTGGATGACCCGTTGCGGCGTCAGTTGTATGAGTTCGTGACCGAGTGCGACGGGCCGGTTTCGCGTGAGCAGGCCGCCGCCGCCGCGTCGATCGGACGCACCCTGGCGGCCTACCACCTGGACAAGTTGGCCGACGCCGGCCTGTTGACGATCAGCTACCAACGCCCGGCGGGGCGCGGCGGACCCGGGGCTGGGCGCCCGGCGAAGCTCTACACCCGGGCCACGCAGGAAATGAGTGTCAGCGTGCCGCCCCGGGACTACGAACTGCTCGCCAAATTGCTCGTCGCATCGGTCGAGCAGGATGCCAGCGGAGCAGTGCGAGCCGCCGTGAACGAGGCCGCCGCCGAAGCCGGCCGGCGCGCGGGCGGCGAAACAGGCGGCAACGTCGTTGGGGCGCTGCGCAACTGTGGCTACCTGCCGCGCGCGGGCGATGATGGCCGCATCACCCTGCGGAATTGTCCGTTTCACATGGTCGCCCAGGATCACCGAGAGGTGGTGTGTGGGCTGAATCTGCGCCTCGTCGAGGGGGTTATCGCGGGTTGCGGTGACCCCCGCGCGCACGCCGAACTTGAACCGCACCCTGACCGCTGCTGCGTGGTGGTGCACAACGTGACCCCCCCACATGCACAACTATCGCCGCCGCAGACATCGTCGCCGAGTGAAACGAGGTCATCGTGACGTCCTTGATCTGGTCGCCGTTCAACGCGTCTGATCGCATGATCAGCGCGCGGCCCGACAGTGGGCGGCAGCGATGACACGGCTAGAGCAGCTCTACACCGAGCAGCGGCAGAGCCCGTGGCTCGACAACCTCACCCGCCCGTACTTGCGTGATGGCACGCTGGCCGCCTTCGTCGCCGAGGGGATCCGGGGGGTGACGGCCAATCCGACGATCTTGGCGAGGGCCATCGAAGGCTCCGATGCCTATGACGCGCAGTTCGCCGTCCTCACCGCGCAGGGCTATTCGCTCGGGGATGCCTATTGGGAACTGGCCGTGCAGGACGTCACCGATGCGCTGGCGGTGTTGCGTTCGACGTTCGACAACTCGCACGGCAGCGACGGGTTCGTGTCGATCGAAGTCGCCCCGGAGCTGGCGCGCGACACCGAGGCCACGATCGTCGCGGCCGCCCGCCTGCACGACCGGATCGCCCGCCCCAACCTGCTGGTGAAGGTTCCCGCCACCGCCGAGGGCATCCCGGCGATCGCGGCGCTGATCGGTCGAGGCTTGAGCATCAACATCACCCTGATCTTCTCGCTGTCTCGCTACGCGCAGGTGATCGACGCCTACTTGGAAGGTCTGGAAACGTTCACCGCCGCTGGTGGTGATCTGGCCGCTGTGCACAGTGTTGCGTCGTTCTTCGTCAGCCGCGTCGACACCGAGGTCGACCACCGGCTGGCGCGGATCGGCGGTGACGATGCCGTGGCGTTGCGCGGGCGCGCCGCAGTCGCACAGGCGCGTCTGGCCTACCAGATCTTCCGGAACCGATTTGCCGGCGAGCGATGGGCGAAACTCGCCGCGCGCGGCGCCCGTGTGCAGCCGCCGTTGTGGGCGTCTACGTCGACGAAGAATCCCGACTACCCCGACACCCTCTACGTCGACAGCCTGATTGGCCCCGACACCGTCAACACTATGGCCGAGACCACAATCACCGCATTCGAGGACCACGGCACCGTCGCGCGCACCGTCGACACCGGGATCGAGCAGGCCGAAAGAGTCATGCACGACTTAACGACAGTGGGAGTCGACATGGATGACGTCGGGCACACCCTTGAAGACCACGGCGTCGCCGGCTTCCACAAGTCGTTCGCCGATCTGCTCGTCACACTGGACGCCAAGGCACGACCGGTGGCCCAGCAATGATCGCCGTTGCGGCGGGCGCGCGCACACCAGTCGTCGGGAATCGGCGCTCTCAGTGGGCTCGTCGACAAGCTGGCGGTGCTCGGTCGCTGAAATGCAGCACCGCAACGAGATTCGGCCCGCGTACACGCTCACGCAATACTCCGAAGACAGGGATAGGGCACACATGAACACACAACAGACATTTGTCATCGTGGGCGCCGGGCTGGCCGGCGCCAAGGCAGCCGAAGCGCTGCGCACCAATGGGTTCGGCGGCAAGGTCATCCTCATCGGGGATGAGGATGAGCGCCCCTACGACAGGCCCCCGCTGTCGAAGGGCTACCTGCTCGGCAGCACCGAGCGGGAAAAGATCTACATCCATCCCGCGCAGTGGCATCTCGAACACGACATCGACCTGCGTCTGGGCACCCGGGTCAGCGACATCGACTGCGCTGCACACGAAGTGAAGACAGCCGGAGAGACGCTGGGCTACGACAAGCTGCTCGTGGCGACCGGTTCTACGCCCCGTCGCCTGACGGTGCCCGGGGCGGACCTGGCTGGTGTGCATTACCTGCGCAGGGTCGCCGACAGCGAAGCACTGAAGGCGGCCTTCGCCTCGGCGCAGCGGGTGGCCGTCATCGGGGCGGGTTGGATCGGCTTGGAGACCGCGGCCGCGGCCCGGGCCGCGGGGTGTCAGGTGACCCTCATTGAGAGGGGGAAGCTGCCGTTGCTGGCGGTGCTCGGTGCGGAGGTGGCCGAAACCTACGCGGCGCTGCACCGCGCGCACGGTGTCGAGGAGCGGATGAACGCCGGCGTGGCCGAAATCATCGGTGACAATGACAAGGCGACCGGCGTGCGCCTGGTCGACGGCGACGTCGTGGCGGCCGACGCGGTCGTGGTCGGCGTGGGCATCACGCCCAACACCGAGCTGGCCGCCGCGGCGGGCCTGCCGGTCGACAACGGCATCGTCGTCGATGAGCACCTGGCCACCATCGACCCCGACGTGTTCGCGGCCGGGGATGTCGCCAACTCGTACTATCCGCTGCTGGGGACCCACCTGCGCCTCGAGCACTGGTCGGCTGCCCTCAACCAGGGACCGGTCGCCGCGGCGAACATGATGGGCACCCTCACCTCCTACGACCACGTGCCCTACTTCTTCTCCGACCAATACGACTGTGGGATGGAGTATTCCGGCTACGTCGGACCGGAAGGTTACGACGAGGTCGTCTTCCGCGGCGACGTCGCCGGCGGTGAGTTCATCGCCTTCTGGGTGCGCGATGGGCGGGTGCTGGCCGGAATGAACGTCAACACCTGGGGTGTCACCGATGCCATCGAGGCGCTGGTGCGCTCGGGTGCGCGCGTCGACCCAGCCAAGCTCGCCGACCCCGAAGAGCTGTTGATGTATCTCGCCGCCAACACGGCCCGTTGATTGGTGGCGCAACGTTGCCGATGGCGATCGGATCAAGTGAGCGCTGAAGATAGGAGCCGCAATGGTTACACCGGTGCGGACGGCGACCGAGCGCGCGCGATCAGTCGGACAGGCGGTGTCAGCTGCCTGCAATGGTGTCTAACAAGTGACGCCCGATCTAGTTGGGAGACTTAGAGTTATGCGAGCAGATATGACGACGAACGACGTCGAAAAGCGCTGGCATGATCCTGACGCCTTCCGCGCGGCATCAGTGTATGTCGCATCGATCATCGCCGTGGCCGGCCTTGCGTTCATTCTGTTTCTGCTCATCGGCCGCGAGGTGCCCCTGTCGGCGCTCGGAACCCCGATCGTCCTTCTGATAGGAGCCATCGCAGCGTTCATCAAGACCTATAAGGTCTGGCGAGCTGGCGGAACTTGGCCCATCTGGCAAGGCGCCGGCTGGCTTGTGCTCACCCTCATGCTCGTCAGCCTGAGCATCCCAGAGATGGCGTTCTCACGCTGACTTGCCAAGTCCGAGTCGACTGTCAGTCTTCAGCATCGGCGAACCGCGGCCGAGACGACCCCTTATCTTCGTACCTGTGTGGAGATCCCCAGTGGGCTGGCCGGCTCATTGATCGGCAGGCTGGTTGCGGCTTGTCACGGGAGCGTCGTCCGCGCTTTCCGTGTGAAGGTGTCGGCGCCCGACGTGGGCTTCGGCGCGCATGCGTTCGACCATGTGCGGGTAGTGCAGCTCGAAAGCTGGGCGCTCCGAACGGATCCGGGGCAGTTCGGTGAAGTTGTGCCGCGGCGGCGGGCAGCTAGTGGCCCACTCCAGGGCGTTGCCGTGACCCCACGGGTCGTCGACCACCACCGGCTCGCCGTAGCGCCAGCTCTTGAAGACGTTCCAGAGGAACGGCAGCATGGACACGCCCAGCGTGAAGGCACCGATGGTGGATACGACGTTGAGCGTGGTGAAGCCGTCGCTGGGCAGGTAGTCGGCGTAGCGGCGGGGCATGCCCTCGTTGCCGAGCCAGTGCTGTACCAGGAAGGTGGTGTGAAATCCGATGAAGGTCAGCCAGAAGTGCACCTTGCCCAGACGCTCGTCGAGCAGCCGGCCGGTCATCTTCGGGAACCAGAAGTAGATGCCCGCGT